>DATJOE010000160.1:0-45932 GCA_035507305.1 Solirubrobacteraceae bacterium
GCCACCGCCGATCGACAGCCTACGGCGCCGCACGAACGCAAGGCCGTCTCGCTGTTCCAGCGCGACATCGTCGGCCGCGCGCTGATCGACAGCTTCAAGAAGCTCGACCCGCGTGTGCAGCTTCGCAACCCCGTGATGTTCGTCGTCGAGATCGGCTCGGTGATCACGACCGTCACCTGGTTGATCCAGGTGTTCGGCGGCAAGCCACTCGGCGGCGGCGACGATCCGGCGTGGTTTACGTTCTTGATCGCGCTGTGGCTGTGGCTGACGGTCGTGTTCGCGAACATGGCCGAGGCTTTCGCCGAGGGTCGCGGGCGCGCACAGGCCGACACGCTGCGGGCGATGCGCAAGGAAACAGTCGCCACCCTCGCTGACGGTGGCACCAAGCCGGCGTCTGAGCTCGCTCGGGGCGACGTCGTTGTCGTCGCGGTCGGCGATCTGATTCCTGGCGACGGCACCGTGATCGAGGGCATCGCCACGGTCGATGAGTCCGCGATCACGGGCGAGTCCGCGCCCGTAATCCGCGAGTCTGGGGGAGATCGCAGCGCGGTCACCGGCGGCACGCGCGTGACCTCGGACCGGATCGTCGTGGAGATAACCCAGGAGCCAGGGCACTCGTTCCTGGACCGGATGATCGCGCTCGTGGAGGGCGCCGAGCGGCGCAAGACGCCGAACGAGATTGCGCTAAACATCCTGCTCGCTGCGCTGACGCTGATCTTCATGGTGGTCGTCGTGACGCTGCGTCCCTTCGGGCTGTTCGCGGGCACCTCGATCTCTGAGACCACGCTGATCGCGCTGCTCGTCGCACTGATCCCCACGACGTTCGGGGCGTTGCTCTCGGCGATCGGGATCGCGGGTATGGACCGCCTCGTGCGCCGCAACGTGCTCGCGCTCTCCGGACGCGCGGTCGAGGCATCGGGCGACGTGGTCGTCCTTCTGCTCGACAAGACCGGCACGATTACGATCGGCAATCGCCTTGCTTCGGAGTTCATCCCGATGCCGGGCGTCGCCGAGGCCGAGCTGGCCGAAGCCGCGCAGCTTTCCTCGCTCGCCGACGAGACGCCCGAGGGGCGCTCGATCGTCGTGCTCGCCAAGCAGTACGGCATCCGCGAGCACGACATGGCCTCTATCCAGGCTGATTTCGTCCCGTTCACTGCGCAAACGCGGATGAGCGGCATCGACTACGACGGTCAGCAGCTGCGCAAGGGCGCGGGCGACGCGATCATCGCGCTCGTAGAGCGTGAAGGCGGCTCGCCGCCGCCCGAGCTGCAGCAGGAGCTCGACCGCATCGGCCGCGAGGGCGGCACGCCGCTGGCCGTCTCGCGCGACAACCAGGTGCTCGGCGTGATCTACCTCAAGGACACGATCAAGGAGGGCATGAAGGCGCGCTTCGAGCAGCTGCGCGCGATGGGGATCAAGACCGTGATGGTGACCGGCGACAATCGCCTCACCGCCGCGAAGATCGCCGAGGAGTCCGGCGTGGATGACTTCCTCTCCGAAGCCACGCCTGAGCGCAAGCTCGCGCTGATCCGCGAGCAGCAGGAGGATGGCCGACTCGTCGCGATGACCGGAGACGGCACCAACGACGCCCCCGCGCTCGCGCAGGCCGACGTGGGCGTGGCGATGAACACCGGCACCCAGGCCGCGCGTGAGGCCGGCAACATGGTCGACCTCGACTCCAACCCCACGAAGCTCATCGAGATCGTCGAGGTGGGCAAGCAGCTGTTGATCACGCGTGGCGCGCTGACCACGTTCTCGATCGCCAACGACGTCGCGAAGTACTTCGCGATCCTGCCCGCGATCTTCATCAGCACCTATGCGACGGCGAACGGCAAGGGCCCGCTGCACGTGCTCAACGTGATGGACCTCGGCAGCCCGCGCTCGGCGATCGTCTCGGCGATCATCTTCAACGCGATCGTGATCCCGCTGCTGGTGCCGCTGGCCCTGCGCGGGGTGCGCTACCGCCCGATCGGCGCGAGCGCACTGTTGCGGCGTAACCTGTTGATCTACGGCCTCGGCGGGATCATCGCGCCGTTCGTCGGGATCAAGCTGATCGACCTGATCGTCCACAATCTGCTTGGTGGATGATGCTCGCGGCCATCTAAAGGTCTTTATTGGAATGGCCCCGGGGGTCGGCAAGACCTACCGGATGCTGCAGGAGGGGCGTAGCGAAGCCGACAGCGGCCGCGACGTCGCGATCGGCTACCTAGAGCCGCACGGTCGAGCCGAAACGCTTGCTCAGGCCGAGGGCATCGAGCTGATCCCACGCAGGCGCGTCGAGTATCGCGGCAAGGTCATCGAGGAGATGGACCTGCCAGCGGTGTTGGAGCGCAAACCCGAGCTGTGCCTGATCGACGAGCTTGCTCATACCAACGCGCCTGGCGTCGAGCACGAGAAGCGCTTCGAGGATGTGCGCGACGTGCTCGACGCGGGAATCGACGTGTTCTCGACCGTGAACGTGCAGCACCTGGAGAGCCTCAACGATCAGGTCAACCAGCTCACGGGCGCTCGGGTGCGCGAGACGATCCCTGACAAGGTGCTCTCGGCCGCGGACGAGGTCGTGCTGATCGACCTCACGCCCGAGGCGCTGATCGCGCGGCTGCGCGCCGGCAAGGTCTACCGCCCCGAGCGCGTGCAGGCCGCGCTGAACAACTTCTTCAAGATCGAGAACCTCGCGGCGCTACGCGAGACGGCGCTGCGCCAGGTCGCCGAGGACGTCGAGGAGAAGCGCCTCGTGCGCGAGCCGAAGCCCGCGATCCGGCGCGACGACGAGGGCCTGGCAGTCGCCGTGGACGCCCTACCGCAGGCGATCGCCGAGCGGCTGCTCGCGCTCGCCACGCTGGCCCCGCACTCCGAGCGCGTCGTGCGCCGCGCTTGGCGCTCGGCGCAGCGCCTGGACGCCGAGCTCGACGTGCTGGTCGTGCGCCCGCCCGGTCGCCCCCCGAGCCGCGAGGACCGCGAGCGCCTGGAGGCACTGCGGCGCCTCACCGCGTTCCTCGGCGCGCGCCTGCGCGTGGAGGAAGGGGAGGACGTCGCGGCGGTCGCGATCGCGACCGCGCGCGAGCTGGGCAGCACCTACGTGCTGATCGGCACGCCCGGCGCGCGGCGTGGGCTTCCTCGCCTCGGCCTGCGCGGCGGCGGCCTTGACGGCTCGCTGCTCGGGCGGCTGCTGCGCGAGCTGCCCGGCGTCGACGTGCGGATCGTCGCCGATCCGACGCTGCGCAAGGGAGCTGCTGGGGCGAAGCAGGCGGACGAGGCGCTTCTCGGCGAAAGGCCCGGAGATGACTGAGCGCCCGGCTGCGGGCGGCCGGAGCCAGAGCGGGGCCGGGCCGCGGCACGCGGTGGGCGCGGAGTAAAGCTCACGTAAAACTGCACGACCCTGTGCAGGGCTGGGCCTAAACGCGGGGTAAGACTGCTCGGGTCCCCGAAACCATCCTGTCCACGACCTGTTGCCGATACATATGAGCCACTTTGCCCAGCTGCCCACCAATCGCCCCTCGCGACGCCGTCTGATCGCGACGTTCCTGCTGATCCCTTGCGCCGCGCTGGCCCTGCTGCTGGGCGCCTCCGCGAGCGCCCACGGCGTAAAACGCTCCGCTAAGGCCGCGAGCGGTCCCCGCGCGCACGCCGCCGCCACGTACTTCACCGGCATCGGCGACGAGTCCGCCGAGATGTTCACCGACCCCAACTGGCTCCAGCTCAGGACGAAAATTGCCCGCTACATCGTCCCCTACGACGCCGTCGCGCACTCCTACTCGCTGGACAAGGCCAAGGTCTGGATCAAAGCCGCCGAAGAAAAACACCAGCAGATCCTGATCGCCTTCTACCACTCCGAGTACACGCCCACGCGGCTGCCGAGCGTCGCCTCCTACCAGCACCTCGTGCAGAAATTCATCAAGAAGTTCCCGCGCGTGCACCAGTACCAGGCCTGGGACGAGTCCAACCGCGGCAACATCCGTGGTGTGCTCGCGAGCCCGTCGGCCTCCGCGACCGCGCGCTACTACCAGGCGCTGCTGCGCGTCTGCTCGGGATGCACCGTGATCGGGCTCGACGTGCTCGACGCCGACAACATCTCACCGACGCTCCAGTACATCTCTGAATTCAAGAAAGAAATCGGGAAACTGCGCACGGTGATGCCGAAGATCTGGGGGCTGCACAACTACTCGGACATCAACCGCTTCGAAAGCTGGCGCACGCGCGATCTCGTACGCGCACTGGGCGGCCAGACGTGGCTGACCGAGACCGGCGGGATCGTCAAATTCGGCGGCGCCTTCCCGAATAAGAATGGCTCGGGCCTGCGACGCGCCGCGAAAGTGCTCAGCTACATGTTCAACGTCGCCGCGTCGAACTCGCGGATCAAGCGCCTGTACATCTACGACTGGACCGGCGGCAACGCCAACACGCGCTTTGACGCCGGGCTGACCGACAACCACCACGTTCCCCGCCCCGGATACGTCGTCGTCTGCAAGAAGCTGCACGGCGCGAAGTGCAACGTCAAGCGCGTCAGTAACCACTAATCGCGGGGCTGCCCGGCGGCCCCGCGACCGCGCCGCGTGGGGCGGGTGCGTCCTCGTCCTGCTCCGGCGGCTCGGTCGAGGCATTGGCCCCGCCGCGGAGCAGCCGCGCCGCCAGCAGCGCCAGCGCGCCCGCTAGCACGCAGTAAACCGCGAGCCTCGCGAGTGGGTAGTGCGCGCCGTCGTGCAGCGTTAGGTTCAGCGCGGTGTCATCGCCCGCGCCGACGATACTCAGCAGTCCCTGGTGGTCGATGCCGAGTTCCGTCGGGCCGAGCCAGGCGAACAGGCCCCACGCCGCCAGCGCCGCCCCTCCCGCCGCCAGCGAGCGCACGCTCAAGCGCATCCGCGGTGTGGCCAGACCCGCGAGCGCCACGCCCGCGCCGGCGAGCAGCAAGAACGGCCAGATTCCACCCCAGCCGCGGCCCGCGCCGAATGCGCTGGCGATCGTCGGCTGGAAGAAGCCCTGGCTGAGCAGGCGCGCCCAGATGACGGTCTCGGGCTCATAACCCACGAGCGGGTGCGTGATCGTCGCGATTACCGTCGCCGTGATCGAGACCGCCGCGAGCGCGATCGTCGGTCCGGGGAAGCGCTTGAACGCGATCCCCAGCGGTACTGCCAGGAACGGCAGCATCGTCGTGAGGAAGCGCGGCCCCATGAAGCCGCCTCCGAACGGCAAGTAGTAGCCGGAGTTGTAGCCCACGTAGCAGAGGCAGACGCCACCGATGGTCAGCGCCTCCGCCCGTTTGCCCCGGCGGTAGAGCAGCGCTGCCCCGATCGCGCCCATGATCAGCACTGGCGAGATCGTCAACAGGCCGCGCGAGTCGAACAGCAGCGTCGAGAGCACCTTCAGGCTTGGCGCGCCGATCCCGAAGAAGCCTTTCTGCTGGCGTGGCACGTCCGAGTAGGCCAGGTGCGTCCAGGAGTGAAACGCGTAGTGGTTGTAGAGCAGCAGCGGCACGATCCCCACGATTCCCCCGCCGATGTACGCGCCCGCGCGCGTGAGCACGCCGCGCACGTTCCACGCATCGCGGCGCGAGAGCAGGTACAGACCGAGCACCGCGGCCACGAAGAACAGCGGGTACTCCGAGCCGACCGCGTAGCCCATCGCCAGGCCGGCGATCGCTAGCAGCGACGGGGATGGGGGTCCATCGCGCTCGCTCAGCATTAGCGCGAAAGCCCCGAAGCCCAGGAACGCCGTGAACACGTGGCTGAACAGCAGCGTCGAGAGCGGCAGCACCATCGTTCCCAGCCCGAGCGCTACCGCCGAGGCCGCGCCGAAGCCCGGCTCGAAGCGGTCGGCCACGCGCCACACCAGCAACAGCAGTAGCAGGCCCGGGAGCACGTTGCCCCACAGGCCGATCATCCACACCATCTCGTCTTCCCCGCGCTGGGCTTCGGAGCGACGCGCCAGTTTTTCGGCGTCGAGCCCTTTCAGCACGTCGTAGAAGGGCATCGAGAACAGCGCGAGCCCCGGCGCCCGGGCCGAGTACCAGTGGTCCTTGTAGAAGACCTTGTCGCCCGTGTTTTCCTGGTACTGGTCGATGTTCGTCCGTTCGACGTTCAGCGAGCGGATCAGGTCGTAGTGCGAGGTCTGATTCCAGGAGAAGCTCTGGATCAGCGTCGCGTAGGCGATCCCCACGAGCAGCACCGCGACCAGCGCGAGGCGCTTGCCTGCTACCCAGTCGCGCATCAGTCGCTTGCGTGTAGCGCCGCGGGACCCGGGCCGATCTCGTAGATCACCAGCGAGCCGACCCGCTTGCGTGTAATGCCCAGGCCCGCGATCGGTTTAGCCGCTGCCGCCGCCGGGTCGGGCGGCTCCGCGTGGCCGAAGCCGTGGACGGGGGGCAGTTCTTTGAACGGAGTGAGATGCAGCACGACGGTCTTGATCCCGTAGTAACGAAGCTTCTCGACGCTTGCCTTGTCCGGGAACTTATGAATCCCCCCGCGCAGGTCATCCACTGCGGGGATGTCGAACGTCGAGTTACCGATCGGGATCTTGTAGAAGCCGTCGGTCGAGAAGTACTGCCAGATGCGATCGTTCGGCCCGTCGGTCGGCAGGTCCAGGCGCGGCCCCGGCAGGCCGATTTCCGCGCGCGCGGGCTGGGGCACGAGCGGGTGGGCCATGTGCCCCGCGCCTTCGCCCACGATGCCCGCCACGATCACCAGACCCACCGCCGCGGTCGCCGCGCCGAGCGACACCCGCTTGCCCAACCCGCCGCCGCGGCGCTCGAACAGACCGCCGAGCCATCCGGCCAGCAGCTGAGCGCCCGCGCCCGCGAGCAGCGCCAGGAACAGCGTCGCGAGCGTGAACACGCGCCCCGGCACGCGCACGCCGTCCCAGCCGGGCGCGTAGTTGAACAGCAGGCGATACGGGTAGCCGTAGCCGGTCAGGCCAAGCCCGAGCGCGAGCACCGCGCAGACGACGAACCCGACCGCCAAGCCGATGCGCAATCGGCGCGTGTAGAACGGCGCCGCGAGGCCGATCAGGCCGAGGAGCAGGATGAAGCCGCCTCCGAACAGCACCTGCTCGTTCTTGGAGTGCACGTGTTCGCGCATGCCCGAGGTCAGATCGCCCCACACGCGGTTCTCCGAGGACGCCGACAGCCAGGCCGCGGGGCCCGCCGAGTAATTTTTCACTTCTCTGATCGTGCGCTTCGCGGTCGGGTAGTCGTCTGCGATCTTCAGATAAGGGCGCGCCTCATACACGGTCACCGCGCCGACCACGAGGATTCCGAGCACGGTGATCGCGACGAGATCACGCGGTAGCGAGGGGCGACTCGCGCGCAGCCAGTAGATCGCCGCCAGCAGTGCGAGCACCGCCATCAGGTAGGCGAACTGCAGCCCGAGCGTAAAGCCGAGGCTGATCTGCCAAGCCGAGACCAGCCAGCCCGCGATCACCAAGCCGCGCGAGGAACGCCGATAGCCACGCAGCAGCAGGAACAGCGCGAGCGCGATCCCTCCCGAGGAGATCACGTGCAGATGCCCCGCCTCGGTCACGCGGTACGGCGCGTAGGCGAAGGCCGCCCCCGCCGCGCCCGCTGCCAGCTTCTTTAGGCCCAGCTCGCGCGCGAGCAGGTAGCAGCCCAGGAAGGCGAGCGACCAGGCGAACAGGAAGAGCAGGTTGTAGCGGACGAGCGCCGCCACGGTCCCCGAGCCGAAGAAGGCCGCCGGGCCGTAGCCGAGCAGCGAGTCCGAGAAGGCCAGGCTCAGCGGGTGCGGGTAGAAGGCGTTCGAGTCGAACAGGTGCAGCGGGCTGTGCAGCATCGCGTGCCCCACCCAGGCCACCTGCCAGGCCGTGCGCACTGGGTCGCCGAGGTCCGGCGAGATGCGGCTGCCCATGTGCAACACCAGCGGCCAGGTGACTAGCAGCGCGAGCAGGACGCCCGCGAGCGCCGCCCACAAGATCTCCGAGCGGCTCAGCGCAGGTGAGGGTGCCCAGCGTGGTCCGCCCGTGCGTGGCGCGGGGTCCGCCGGGCTTGGCGCCTGCGGCTCCTGCGTCGGGTTAGGCGAGGCGTCTTCGCGCACGGGCGTCTCAGCCGGCGTGGGCGAGGGGGCGGGAACCCCGGTGCTCATCGTCTGCTCTGCATCGCGACAAGAGGGATCGGCGCAGCATACGTGAGCCGCCTGCGACACAACGGCGCATGGCGCGCGGGCCGATTTGCCGGTGGCGTCGGCTCGATTGCGTCACACTGGCAGGCGATGAAGGTTTTGGTGGTCGGCGCCGGGGGCGTGGGTGCGGCGTTCGCGGCGATCGCGCAGCGCCGGCCCGCCTTCGAGCGCATCGTCTTGGCAGACGTCTCGCCCGAGCGCGTGAAGTCCGTGGTCGCTGGCCTCGGTGAGCCGGGGCGCTTCTCGGCCGAGCGGGTCGACGCCTCCGACCAAGAGAACGTGCTCGGGCTGATCCGGCGGGTCCAGCCCGACGCCGTGCTGAATGCCTGCGACCCGCGCTTCAACGAGCCGATCTTCGAGGCTGCCTTTGAGGCCGGCGTCACCTACCTGGACATGGCGATGACGCTCTCGCGCCCGCATCCGCAGCAGCCTCACGTGCTGCCCGGCAAGCTGCTTGGCGAGCAACAGCTCGCCGCGCACGAGTCTTGGGAGCAGCGCGGCCTGCTCGCGCTCGTCGGCATCGGTGTCGAGCCCGGCCTATCGGACGTGTTTGCCGCCTACGCAGCTCAGGAGCTGTTCGCGAGCATCGAGGAGGTCGGCGTGCGCGACGGGGCCGACCTCGTCGTGGACGGCTATGACTTCGCGCCCACGTTCTCGATCTGGACCACGATCGAGGAGTGCCTGAACCCGCCCTTGATCTGGGAGCGCGAGCGGGGCTTCTACACGACCGCCCCCTTCTCCGAGCCCGAGGTCTTCGAGTTCCCCGAGGGCATCGGCAAGGTCGAGTGCGTGAACGTCGAGCACGAGGAGGTCGTGCTGATCCCCCGCTGGGTCGACTGCGAGCGGGTTACGTTCAAGTACGGCCTCGGCAGCGAGTTCATCGACGTCCTGCGTACGCTGCACAAGCTCGGCCTGGACTCCACTGACCCGGTAAAAGTGCGCGACGTGAAGGTCGCCCCGCGCGACGTTGTCGCCGCCTCGCTGCCCGATCCCGCCACGCTCGGTGAGCGGATGACCGGGCGTACCTGCGCGGGCACCTGGGTCCGCGGCACCGGCACCGACGGCGCGCCGCGCTCCACCTACCTCTACCACGTCGTCGATAACGAGTACACGATGCGCGAGTACGGCAGCCAGGCCGTCGTCTGGCAGACCGCGGTCAACCCCGTCGTCGCGCTCGAGCTGCTCGCCGAGGGCGCCTGGAAGGGGACCGGCGTGCTTGGACCCGAGGCGTTCCCCCCGCAGCCATTCCTGGCCCGGCTCGCCGAGCTCGGCTCACCGCACGGCGTAAAGGAGCTTCAGGTCGAGCCGGAAGGCTCGACCCCCTCCTAAAAGTCGACCTGCGCAGGAAGCGTCTCCATCGGGGGAGCGTCGAGGATGCCCGGCGGCGCGGTTTCGGTCTTTCGTTTGAAGAACTCTTTGAAGTAGGGGCGCGAGGCGAACATCAGGATCCCGCCGAGGATCAAGCCGCCGATCCCGAACCACAGCGGCAGCGTGATCCCGGCGAGTGGTGCCGATTCGACGTGCTTGCTTTCGCCGTAGTATTCGACCGCCTTGTAGAAGACGCCGAATAGCATCACGCCGCCGACGAATGGCACGAGGCCCACGAGGAAGAACTTGCGGGCGCTCGTGAACAGTTCCTTGCGGAAGTACCACACGCACGCGAACGCCGTGAAGCCGTAGTAGAAGCAAACCGGGAAACCGAGCGCGGTGATCGAGTCCGACAGCACGCTTTCGGAGACGAGCAGCAGCGGCACGGTCACGGCGATCGACAGCGCGCCCATCGCAATCGTCGAGACGTCTGGCGTCAAATACGTCTTGTGGACTTTGCCCAGCACCTTGTGCACGGCTTTCCAGTGGGCCATCGACAGCGTCGTGCGGGCGGTCGGGAGGATCGTCGTTTGCGTCGAGGCCGACGCCGAGGTGAGCACCGAGATGATCAGCAGATGCGTGAGTATCCAGCCGACGGTGCCGCCGCCGAACACCGGTTTGCCCAGCGCGTTCAGCACGTCTTCCGCGTTTTCTTCGTTCGCCAGGAAGCCGACCCCGTGGAACGCCTGCGCCCCGGTCGCGACGAGCAGGTAGATCCCGAGCAGCAGCACCGTCGAGATCACCGCCGCCTTGCCCGGCCCGTTCGCCGGGTCCTCGGACTCCTCGTTCACTGCCACGCCCGAGTCCCAGCCCCAGTAGATGAACACGCCGAGCAGCACCGCCGGGAGCAGGTCACCGAAGTTCATCGCGAACGGGTTGAACCAGTCCGCCTCCGGGTCGATCGCGCCGTGCCCCGCGCTGCCGCCGTAGACCTTCACCAGAGCCGTGATCGCGAAGATCGCCAGGATGATCACCTCGGCCGTCAGCAACGCCCGCTGGATCGCCGCCGACAGCTCGATGCCCCGCCAGCAGATCCACGTCATCAACGCGATCCACAACACCGCGATGATCAAGACCAGCGCTTTGGTTTCTTCGATCCCGAACAGCTGCAGGGTGTAGATCGCCGCGATGTCCGACAGCGAGGCCATCACCAGGATGTCCGCGAGGAAGATCGCCCAGCCGTTCAGCCAGCCGAGCGAGGGGCCGAATGCGCGCGTCGTCCAGGCGAACGTCGTGCCCGCGTCCGGGTCCGCTCGGTTCAGATATTTGTAGGCGACCGAAACCAGCAGAATCGGGATGAACGACACGAGCAGCACCGCTGGCGCGTGCGTGCCGACGCCGCTTAGCGCCGCGATGAAGCCGAGCGTAGCCGCGAGCGAGTAGGCCGGCGCCGTCGAGGCCACGCCGATCACGATGTTCGAGACGTAGCTGATCGCGCCCTTCTTCAGGCCCTTGTCCATCACCCCGTGCCCTTGCTGCGCGGGACCAGCCTGTACGGCGCCGCTTTCGGTGGCCATCGTTCTTCCTCCCCAGGTGGTGGACGGGCTACTAAGAAGAAACTACGACCGGCGCCGGTCAGCGGCAATGGGCGCTTGTCCCAAAACGGACCGAGGTGCTTATACGCTCTGTATAACGCTTTAGGTCCTTCTTGACCTTAGGCATACTTGAGGCGGGATGTGTACCGCAGTACGGTTGTCCTGAGTGTCTATCGGCCACTAGTCGACGCCACGTCGGCGCTCGACGGGGAGTGGGTGAAATGAGCAAAGCCATGGATCTCGACCAGCCCGCCGGCTCGAGCGAGTCGACCGGGACGACCTGGGCACCGGGTCCCTCCGGCCCCGCGCTCGCCGAGGAGCACCCTGACCGCCTGCAGCGACTCGCCCGGCGCAACTTGTGGATGCACTTCACGCGGATGGGCTCCTACGACGAGCACCACGCCGTCCCCGTGCTAGTACGCGGCGAGGGTTGCTACGTCTACGACGAGAACGGCAAGCGCTACCTCGACGGGCTCTCCGCGCTGTACTGCGTCAACGTCGGGCACGGGCGCGCCGAGCTGGGCGAAGCCGCCGCCGCCCAGGCCAAGGAGCTCGGCTTCTACACCAACTGGAGCTATGCCCACCCGCCCGCGATCGAGCTCGCCGCGCGGGTCGCCTCGCTCGCGCCCGGCAACCTCAACCGCGTGTTCTTCACCTCCGGCGGCTCCGAGGCCGTCGAGTCGGCCTGGAAGCTCGCCAAGGCCTACCACCGCGCGCGCGGCGAGGCCACCCGGCACAAGCTGATCTCCCGCCACCTCGCCTACCACGGCACCTCGATGGGGGCGCTCACCGCGACCGGGCTGCCGCCGCTGCGCGAGCCCTTCGAACCGCTCACGCCCGGCGGGGCACACGTGCCCAACACGAACTCCTATCGCTGGCGCGAGGACCGCGACCCGCTATGGGCAGCCGACGCGATCGAGGACGCGATCCAGTTCGAGGGGCCCGACACCGTCGCCGCCGTTCTGCTCGAGCCCGTGCAGAACGGCGGCGGCTGCTTCGTCCCGCAAGACGGTTACTTCCAGCGCGTACGCGAGATCTGTGACCGCCACGGCGTCCTGCTGATCTCAGACGAGGTGATCTGCGCCTGGGGCCGGCTCGGCCACTGGTTCGGCTGCGAACGCTACGGCTACCAGCCGGACATGATCACGACCGCGAAGGGGATCAGCTCGGCTTACGCCCCGCTCGGCGCGGTGATCGCCGGCGACCACGTCGCCGAGCCGTTCCTGCACGGCACGACCTCCTTCGCCCACGGCTTTACCTTCGGTGGGCATCCCGTCTCTTGCGCCGTCGGCCTCGCCAACCTCGCGATCATTGAGCGCGAGGGGCTCAACGAGCACGTGCGTGCGAACGAGGGCGCCTTCCGCACGATGCTCGAGAGCCTGCGCGACCTGCCGATCGTCGGCGACGTCCGCGGGGCCGGATATTTCCAGGCGATCGAGCTCGTCAAGGACAAGGAGACCAAGGAGACCTTCGACGGTGAAGAGTCCGAGCGCTTGCTGCGCGGCTTCCTCTCCGGCGAGCTGTACCGGCGCGGGTTGATCTGCCGCACCGATGACCGCGGCGACCCGATCGTGCAGCTCTCGCCGCCGCTGATCGCCGGCGAGCAGCAGTTCGCGGAGATCGAGGCCGTGCTGCGGCCCGTCTTGACTGAGGCCGGCGAACGAATGGAGCGATGGAGCTCACCGTAGATAGTCTGATCGCCGAGCTGGGACTCGAGCTGGCCAGCGGCCACGAGTCCGCTCACGCGCACGTTCGTTGGGTGCACAGCACCGAGCTACCCGACCCCACCCCATGGCTGCGTGGCGGCGAGCTGCTGCTCACGACCGGCATCCAGCTCGACGGGCCCAAAAGCCAGCGCGAGCTGATCGACCGCCTCGCCGATCACCGCATAGCGGGGCTCGGCTTTGGCACGGGTTTCAGGCACAAGCGGCTGCCCGCCGCGCTCGTCACTGCTGCGCGCAAGCGCTGCTTTCCCCTGTTCGAGGTGCCCTATGAGCTGCCGTTCATCGCGATCACCGAGCGTGCCTTCGCCCAGCTTGTTAACGAGCGCTACGAAATGCTCCAGCGCAACATGGCCGGCGACGTGCTGGCCGAGGCGCTAACCGGCCACCTCTACCCCGAGGACTTGCAGGCGCGGCTTCGGCCATTCGGCATAGGCGAGCAGATAGCTGTCCTCGCGTTCTCGCTCGATGATCCCAACGCTGCGGCCGCGCCGCTGGAACGTGCGCTCGAGCGCGAGCGCACGCACAGCCTCGTCGCGATCCGCGCCGGGCTGCTCTGCGCGGTGATCGACGCCGAGAACGTCGATCCCGTCGAGCTCGCCCGCAAGCTGCGAGCCGAGCTGCGAGCTCGCTTTGGCGAGGTGCGCGCCGCCGCGAGTCGCGCCGGGGCCGCGCACTCGCTGCGCCTCAGCTTCCACGAGGCGCGCTGCGCGCTCGAGGCCGTGCGGCTGCAGAACGGGAGCGCCCCTGAGGTCGCAACCCACAGCGACCTTGGTGCCTTCCAGCTGCTGCTCTCGTTGCAGGACGACGACGCGCTGCTCTCCTACTGCCGCGGCGTGCTCGGCCCCGTCGAGCAGGGCGAGGGCGACTATGGCGAGGAGCTGCTGCGCTCGCTCGACGTGTTCATCGAACACAATGGCCACTGGGAGAAGGCCGCCGGGGCGCTGTATTGCCACCGTCATACGCTGCGCTACCGCGTGCGCCGCGTCGAGCAGCTAACCGGGCGCGACTTTTCCAGCGCCCGCGACCGGATCGAGTTTTGGCTTGCACTTCGTGGCAGGGAGCTTGCGCGATGAGGGTTCGAGGATGAAAGGCTCCATGCGATGAAAGGCTCCATGCGATGAGAGTTGGCATCCCGAGCGAGATAAAGCAGGACGAGTACCGCGTCGCGATCACGCCCGCCGGCGTGCGCGAGTTGACTTCGCGCGGGCACGAGGTGATCGTCCAGGCCGGCGCAGGGGAGGGCAGCGCGATGGAGGACGATCAGTTCGTTGCCCAGGGCGCGCGGATCGTCGCCGACGCTCAGACCGTGTTCGGCGAGTCGGAGCTGGTGCTCAAGGTCAAGGAGCCCCAGCCCGAGGAGGTCGAGCTGCTGCGCGCGGGTCAGACGCTGTTCACCTATCTGCACCTCGCCGCCGAGCCCGAGCTCGCCCGCGGGCTGCAGCGCTCGGGGGCTACCTGCATCGCGTATGAGACCGTCGAAGACACCGCTGGGCGGTTGCCGCTGCTCGCGCCGATGAGCGAGGTCGCCGGCAAGATCGCCACGCAGGCCGGCGCCTTCATGCTCGAGAAGCCGCTCGGCGGGCGCGGCATCCTGCTCGGCGGCGTACCCGGCGTGGCCGCCGCCACCGTGCTCGTGATCGGCGGCGGCGTCGTCGGGATGAACGCCGCGTTTATCGCGATCGGCATGGAGGCCGACGTGTTTGTGTTCGACCGCTCGATCGACCGTTTGCGCGAGCTGGAAGTCGCCTTTGGCGGGCGCGCCTCGACCGTCTTCTCATCCACGCTCGCGATCGAGCAGATGCTGCCGCTCGCCGACCTCGTGATCGGGGCCGTGCTCGTGCACGGCGGCCGCGCGCCGCACGTCATCACGCGCGAGCAGCTCAAATTGATGAAGCGCCACGCCGTGCTCGTCGACGTCTCGATCGACCAGGGCGGCTGCTTTGAGACCTCACGCCCTACCACCCATTCCGACCCCACCTACGAGGTCGACGGGATCACCCACTACTGCGTCACGAACATGCCGGGCGCGGTACCGATCACCTCGACCTACGCGCTGACTAACGCGACGCTCCCCTACGTGATCGAGCTCGCCGAGCTCGGGGTGGAGGGCGCGCTGCACGAGGACCCCGCGCTGCGCTATGGGCTGAACGTGCGCGCGGGCGAGATCATCCACCCCGCCGTGGCGGAGGCCCTCGGCACACCCCAGACCGCATAGGAGCAAAGGAGCGGAGCGATGGCGAGCACGACAGACACCCTGCGCAACTTCATCGACGGCGAGCTGGTCGGCGCCGAGGGGGATACCGAACCCGTGCTCAACCCCGCCACCGGCGAGGAGATCGCGCGCGCCCCGCGGTCCACGCCCGGGGAGGTCGACCGCGCGGTCGGGGCGGCCCGCCGCGCGTTTGAGTCCTGGTCGCGGACGACGCCGCAGCAGCGCTCGGAAGCCCTGCTCGCGATCGCCGCCGTGCTCGAGGAGCACGGCGATGAGATCGCGCGACTCGAGGCGCTGAACGCGGGCAAGCCGATCGAGGCCGTCAAGAATGACGAGGTCCCCGTGATGGTCGACAACCTGCGCTTCTTCGCGGGCGCCGCGCGCGTGCTGGAGGGGCGCGCTGCGGGCGAGTACATGGAGGGCTACACCTCGTTTGTGCGGCGTGAGCCCGTCGGCGTGATCGGCCAGGTGACGCCCTGGAACTACCCGCTGATGATGGCGATCTGGAAATTCGCCCCTGCGATCGCTGCGGGCAATACAGTCGTGCTCAAGCCCGCCGAGACCACGCCGATCACGACGCTGCGGCTCGCCGAGCTAACCGCCGAGGTCCTGCCGAAGGGCGTGCTCAATGTGGTCACCGGTCCCGGCGAGCCGACCGGCGAGGCGCTGATCTCTCATCCCGATGTGGACATGCTTGCCCTAACTGGCTCCGTCGATACCGGTAAGCACATCGCACGCACCGCCGCCGACACGCTCAAGCGCGTGCACCTCGAGCTGGGCGGCAAGGCGCCGGTCGTCGTGTTCGACGATGTCAGCCTCGAGTCCGCGCTTGAGACGATCGCAGGCACCGGGTACTACAACGCGGGCCAGGACTGCACCGCCGCGACGCGCGTGCTTGCAGGGGGCAAGGTCTACGACGACGTCGTCGCCGGGCTGGCCGAGCAAGCGCGTGGCTTGGTGCTCGGCGACACTCTGTCCGCCGAGACCACGCTTGGCCCAGTCAACTCAAAGCGCCAGCGCGACCGCGTCGAGGGCTTCCTCGACCGGCGGCCGGACCGTGCCGAGATCGTCACCGGCGGCGACGAGCCCGACCTGCCGGGCTTCTTCCTCGAACCCACCGTCGTCGCGGGCCTGGAGCAGGACGACGAGATGATCCAGCGCGAGATCTTTGGGCCCGTGATCACGGTGCAGCGCTTCACCGACGAGGAGCAGGCAATCGCCTGGGCGAACAGCACCCGCTACGGCCTGGCCTCCTCGGTGTGGACGCGCGACGTCGGCCGCGCGCTGCGCGTCTCGCGCGCCCTGCGCTTCGGCTGCGTGTGGATCAACGATCACATCCCGCTCGTCTCGGAGATGCCGCACGGCGGTTTTAAGGAGTCGGGCTACGGCAAGGATCTGAGCGTTTACTCGCTCGAGGACTACACCGTCGTCAAGCACGTGATGGCAAATATCGAATAGTCCCGAATAACCGTTTCGGCGCTTTGGGTATGGCGCCGATTACATATCGTTGACGTGGATTGCGGAGGTTCCGGATTCTCTCGGTGAGACGGACTGTCGGCAGTTCAAGCGCCCGATGACTTAGCTAACGTCGCGCCTGTGAACGGTTCTATTCCGCCGGATTCCGACCTCGGAGAGGGACGGGCGGAGGACGAGGAGCGCACGGATGCGGGCTTACTTCGCGATTACGACATCCTGCGCCTTCGGGCTCCGAATCCGAGCCTTCTGACGCTGACGGGGACCAATACCTGGGTGGTCGGGCGCCGCCCCACCTGGGTCGTAGATCCCGGACCGCTGATCGACGAGCACATGCGCAGGCTGACCGCTGCGATCGAGGCGCGCGGTGGTCTCGGCGGCATCGTGCTGACCCACGATCACGAAGACCACGCCGAAGCCGTCGAGACGTTGCTTGAAGTGCACCCTGCGCCCGTGGCCGCCGGTCGCGGCAATGTCGACGTCACGCTCGTCGACGGCCTGCGGGTCGGTCCGTTCGAGGCGGTCTACGTGCCCGGCCACGCCCCCGACCACTTCGTGTTCATCGCCGATGGCGCCTGCTTCACCGGCGATGCGGTGCTCGGCAACGGAAGCGTCCTGATTACGCCGCACCAGGGGGCGATGAGCGGCTACCTGCTCGCGCTCACCGGGCTCAGCTTGCGTGAGGATTTCAACGTGCTCTGCCCGGGGCACGGCGAGGTCGTGTGGGGCGCCAGGGAGAAGCTTGAGGAATACATCCACCACCGCATAGACCGCGAAAATCGCCTGATCCTCGCGCTGAGCGAGGGGCTGCGCACTATCCCCGACCTGCTCGCCGCCGTCTGGCCCGAGGTCCCGGAGGAGTTGCGCCCCGCGGCGACCGCCACGCTCGCCGCGCACCTCGACAAGCTCGAGGACGAGGAAATTCTGCCGCGCGGCGTGCAGCGCCCGAACTTCGACTCCGCCGAGTGGTGAGGGCGGGCCGCGGTGCGCGGCCCTAGGCCCGGCACAGGTGCTATGCCGCGAGCCTCGCGTTCTGGGTCCTGCGAGGGAGGGTCAGATGAAGCGCGGATATAGCGTCATGCCGCCGTCGACGAACAGCGTCGCGCCCGTGACGTAGCTCGCCTGCTCGCTCGCGAGCCAGGCGACCGCGCGGGCGACGTCGGGCACGTGCCCCCAGCGCCCGAGCGGTATCTCCGCGAGCACCTTCGCGCTTTCCTCGGCGTTTTCAAGCACGGTCTTATTAATCGGCGTGTCGATTGCGCCTGGGCCGACGTTGACGACGCGGATCCCCAGCGGCGCCAGCTCCTTCGCGATCGACTGCGCGAACAGCTTCATCCCGCCCTTGGACGCGCAGTAGTGGGAGAAGCGCTCCCAGGCGATCTGCTCATGCACGCTGGACATGTTCACGATCGTCCCGGGGATGCCCTGATCGCGCATCGCCCGCGCGGCTTCGCGGGCACAGAGGAACGCGCCGGTCAGGTTGACGTCGATTACTTTCTGCCACGCCTCCAGGGGCATGTCCAAAAGCACGTGGGCGCTCTCGACGCCCGCGTTGTTTACGAGTAGGTCGATCCCGCCGAACGCGTCCTTTGCCTGGGCGAACGCGCGTTGTACGTCGGCCTCCTTCGAGACGTCCATCTGCGCGGCGATTGCCTTGCCGCCCGCGCCTTCGATCGTCGCGACCATCCGCTGGGCTTCGTCTGCCGCGCCGACGTAGTTGACCGCCACCGCGGCGCCGTGTGCGGCTAGCTCCATGCAGACGCCCTGGCCGATGCCCGAGTCGCCCCCTGTCACCAGCGCGCGGCGCCCCTCGAGCAGGCGCGCCTGTGCAGGGTGCATCGCAAAGGGCTGCTCGCTGGCGCTTGGCTCGCTCATAGTCGTTAGTCAGCAGCCTACCCCGCTACCGTTCTCGCAGATGTCTTCACGCACTCCCTCTCAAGCGCGGCGTGCCCGGAGCTCGAAAGACGGCGGCAGTGCCGGCGACGGCAGCGGTGCCAGTGGGAGGCTGAAGGGCGGCGCAATGCCCGCGAGCACGCCGGTCGCGCGAGGCTTCGGGAAAACCTCTCCGTTCCCGCCGATCGCCGACTACGGATTCCTCTCGGACTGCCACACCGGCGCGCTCGTCGCCTCAGACGGCTCGATCGAGTGGATGTGTCTGCCGTACTTCGACTCACCGTCGGTGTTTGGCGCGCTGCTCGATCGCGGCGCGGGGAGCTGGCGCGTGGGCCCGTACGGTCTGTATGTCCCAGCCGGGCGACGCTACATCCCGGGGACGAACATGATCGAGACGACGTGGATGACCCCGCAAGGGTGGATTCGCGTGCTCGACGCGCTGGCGATCGGGGAATGGCACGACAACGAGCACGGCTCGAGCCACACCCGCCCGCCGACGGACTTCGACGCCGATCATCTGCTCGTGCGGATGATCGAATGCGTCCAGGGTCAGGTCCAGGTCGAGGTGGTGTGCGAGCCGATGCTCGACTACGGCGCCACGCCCGCGGAGTGGAAGAAGGTCGAGCTGGAGAGCGATGCCGCGGAACCACCCGATGCGCATGACGCAATCGCGATGGACGCTTCCGATGGCCGCACGATGTTCAGGCTGTTCAGCGATATCCGCATGGGCATCGAGGGCAACCGCACGCACGGGCGCCACACGATGGTCGAAGGGGAGAAACGCTTCTGCGCGATTTCCTGGACGGAGTCGCGCGGTGGTCCACACACGGCCGAGGAAGCCGAGCGGATCATCGAGCGGACCGGACACTTCTGGCGAGGATGGCTCGCCGAAGGAACCTATCCCGATCACCCTTGGCGAGCGCACCTGCAGCGCTCGGCGCTCGTGCTGAAGGGCCTGACGTTCATGCCGACCGGAGCGCTCGTCGCGGCGCCGACTACTTCACTGCCGGAGACCCCCGGCGGCGAGCGCAACTGGGACTACCGCTACTGCTGGATGCGCGACGCGTCGTTCACGCTCTGGGCATTGCACGCGCTGGGGCTCGACTGGGAGGCCGACGACTTCATCGAGTACGTCGCCGAAGTCCCGCGCAACGAGGACGGCTCGCTGCAGATCATGTACGGCGTCCGCGGCGAGAAAGAGCTTGAGGAGTCGACGCTCGATCACCTCAAGGGCTATGAAGGCGCGAAGCCGGTGCGCGTCGGCAACGGCGCCTACAACCAGCGCCAGAATGACGTGTTCGGCGCCGTGCTCGACTCCGTCTACCTGCACTCCAAGCAGCGTGATCACATCCCCGAGCGGCTCTGGCCTGTGTTGATCGACCAGGGCAAGTGCGCGGCCGCCGTGTGGAAGGAACCGGACCAGGGGATCTGGGAGGCGCGTGGCAAGCCGCAGCACTACGTCTCTTCGAAGCTGATGTGCTGGGTCGCGCTGGATCGCGGCGCTCGGCTGGCCGAACGCCGCGGACACGACGAGGCGGCCAATGATTTCCAGAGCATTGCCGAGGAAGTGCAGGCGGACATCCTCGAGCACGGGGTCGACTCGCGCGGCGTGTTCCGCCAGCACTACGACACCGACGCGCTGGACGCCTCAACGCTGCTAGTCCCGCTCGTGCGCTTTTTGCCACCCGACGACGAGCGCGTTGTGGCCACGGTCTGCGCGATCCGCGACGAGCTCACCGAGAACGGGCTCGTCCTTCGCTATCGCACCGAAGAGACCGATGACGGGCTCAGCGGCAAGGAGGGGACCTTCTTGATCTGCTCCTTCTGGCTCGTCTCCGCGCTGTCGGAGATCGGCGAGGACCGCGAAGCCGAACACCTCTGCGAGCGACTGCTCTCATACTCCTCGCCGCTCGAGCTGTACGCCGAGGAGCTGGAAGCCTCGAGCGGTCGGCATCTGGGCAACTACCCGCAGGCGTTCACCCACCTCGCGCTGATCAACGCGGTCACGCACGTGATCGCGGCGCAGCAGGCCGGCTGAGCCCGGCACGAGGCGCCGAGCCACGAGGCGCCGCCGCCCGACATGCCCGTCGCTCACCCTTCGAGCGATTCCGAGGTCTGCAGCCAAGCCGTCTCGAGTTGCTCGCGCTCGGCGATCGTGCGCTCCAACTCGGCTTGCAGGCGGGCGAGCTCGACGTGGTCGCTGGCTACCGCCGCCATCTGCTCGCCCAGCTCGCCCTCGCGGCTCGTTAGCTGCTCGATCGTCGATTCCATGCGCTGTAGCTCTCGTTTGGAGCGTTGGGCCTGCTTACGTTCGGCGCGAATCCTCGTCCCAGGTGCCACGGCTTCCGTGCACTCCGATTGACTCTTTGGCTGCTCATTTGCCTCGCGCCGTTGCTCGACGTACTGCTCGATCCCGCCGGGCAGGTGGCGGACTCCGCCCTCGCCTGTGATCGCGTAGACCTCGTCGCAGGCGCGCTCGACGAAATAGCGGTCGTGGCTCACGACCACGAGTGTTCCCGGCCATCCGTCGAGCAGGTCCTCTAGCGCGGTGAGCGTGTCGACATCGAGATCGTTCGTGGGCTCGTCGAGCAGCAGTACGTTCGGTCCGGCCATCAGCAGGCGCATCAGCGCGAGGCGCCGACGCTCTCCGCCGGACAGCCTTTCGACCGGGGCATACGCCTTCTCGCCGCGAAAGCCGAAGCGTTCGCACAGCATCTCCGCGGTGATCTCCTGGCCGTCGCTCAGCGTGGCGTGGCTGCGCACCTCGCGCAAGGAGTCGAGCACGCGCAAGTCGCCCGCGACCTCGGGGGTGCGTTGCGAGAGGTGGGCCACTCGAACCGTGCTGCCCCGCTCGATCGTGCCCGAGGTGGGCTGCAGCTCCCCGGCGAGCAGCTTGATCAGCGAGGTCTTACCCGACCCGTTGACCCCCACGATCGCGATTCGATCGCTGGGCCCCAAGCGCCACGTCACTTCGTTCAGGATCGTTCTCGAACCGAGCGTGAGCGACACGTCCAGCACGTCGAGGACCTTGCTGCCCAGGCGCGAGGTAGCGAAGCGCAACAGCTCCGCGCGGTCGCGGGGCTCGGGCTCGTCGGCGATCAACGCGTTCGCGGCCTCGATGCGGAACTTTGGCTTGCTCGTGCGCGCCGGTGGGCCGCGCCGCAGCCAGGCGAGCTCCTTGCGCAGCAGCTGTCGGCGGCGACTCGCGCGCGATGCCTCCACTCGTTCGCGTTCGGCGCGCGCGAGCACGTAGGCGGCGTAGCCGCCCTCGTAGCGGTGTACCGCGCTGTCGGCGACCTCCCAGGTCTCGGTGCATACCGCATCCAGAAACCAGCGGTCGTGGGTCACGACCATCAGCGAACCGCGGCGCGCGGCGAGATGTCTGGCGAGCCAGTCGACGCTTTCGATGTCGAGATGGTTGGTCGGCTCGTCCAGCAGCAGTAGCTCGGGCGCGTCGAGCAGCAGGTGCGCCAGGGCGATGCGCTTGCGCTCGCCTCCCGAGAGCCCCTCGATCGGAGTGTCGAGCCCAGCTGAGAACAGGCGCATCTCCACGCCGCCCATCAAGCCGTCCAGGACACCGCGGAACGCGGCGTCTCCGGCCCACTCGTGATCGGCGCGAGCGCCGATCAGCGTCTCGCGGATCGTTTGGCTCGGGTCCAACTCGTCGCGCTGGCCCAGCAGCGCGATCTCCAGGGCGCCGGAGCGTACGAGCGTGCCTGCGTCGGGCATCTCGGCCCCCGCGACTAGACGCAGGAGCGTCGACTTGCCGTCTCCGTTTCGGCCCACTACCCCGATCCGCTCGCCGCTCGCGACCCCGAGCGTGATCTTCTGAAGGACCGCGCGGCTGCCGTAGCTCTTGGCTACGTCTTGCAGGCTGACGAGGTTGCGCGGGGCCGGCATCCGTCAATCCTGGCGGATCGCGCGCAGCGTGAGGGATGCACGGGCGTGGGAACGTAGAGACGCGTGGGCTTGACGGGACGCGTGGGCGCGAGCGTCTGCGCCGAACGGCCGTCCCGCTCAGTACCCCGGGTCGCCCGGCAGCAGCACGCGAGCAACCTCGCCTTCGAGCAGAACCTTCGGCTCGACGGGCTGCACGTCACGGCCGCGCGCGTGTTCGAGCAGAGCATGCACCGAGACGAAACCGCTCAGCTGTTCGAGGTGCTTGATCGTCGGAAAGACCAGCGCCAGCTCGCCCGCACGGTGCGCATCGAGCGCCTGCTGCGGAGTGAACCAGCCGAGGTCGATCACCTCCTCGCCGTCGACCTCCGGCTCCTGGCCCGGGGGCAGCGGAGCGAGGAAGAAGTGCGTATCGAAGCGGATCTTCACCTGCGCAGGAGTGATCCAGCGAGAGAACTTCACTAGCGCGTCGGGATCCTCGAGCGAGATCGCGGCCTCCTCGCGCAGCTCGCGGATCGCCGCTGCGCGATGGGACTGGTCGCCGTCGCCCTCCTGCGCGTCGACCGCGCCGCCCGGAAACACCCACACCCCACCCATGAAGCGGGCCTTCGGCGTGCGGCGGACCAGCAGCACCTCCAAGCGCTCGTCCTCTCCGCGCATCAGGATCACCGTCGCCGCCTGACGCGGCTTGGTCACCGGGCCCGGGTTGTACTCCTCGCCGCTGCTCGCGTCGCGACGCTCGGCCTCCGCCTCGCCGCCGGCACCGCCGCTACGAGCGCCCTCGCTCTCCCCGTGCGAGCTCATCCGCTGACCCTACCTGCCGCTAGTCTTTCGCGCATGAGTGGTTCCACACAGACCCTGCAGCGCTGGATTTGCGAGTCCTGCGGATTTATTTACGACCCCGACGAAGGCGATCCCGACGGCGGCATCCCCGCGGGCACGGCCTTCGAGGACATACCCGACACCTGGTTCTGTCCGGTGTGCGGCGCAAGGAAGCGCGACTTCGTCCCTTACGAGGACTGAGACGGTCACTACTACCCGTCCTAGGGGGTCGGGCTTGCTAGCAATGGCTGACTGGGAGCGGTTGCTCGCCTTCGACCGCGAGCACGTCTGGCATCCCTATGGCTCGCTCGGTGGTGTGCGGGCCCCGCTTCCGGTGCAGTCGGCGAGCGGTGTGCGCCTGAAGCTCGCGGACGGGCGCGAGCTGATCGACGGGATGGCCTCTTGGTGGTGTGCGATCCATGGTTATCGCCACCCGGCGCTTGACGACGCGGTGGCGGCGCAGCTCGGGCGAATGTCCCACGTGATGTTCGGCGGGCTCACGCACGAGCCCGCCGTGCGCTTGGCGGATCGCCTGCTGGAGCTGACCCCCGACGGCCTCGACGCGGTGTTCTTCGCCGATAGCGGCTCGGTCTCCGTGGAGGTGGCAATCAAGCTGAGCTTGCAGTACCAGCGTGCGCTCGGGCACGACAAGCGAACGCGGCTGCTCACGGTGCGCGGCGGCTATCACGGCGACACGTTCGGCGCGATGGCGGTGTGCGATCCCGTGGGGGGGATGCACAGCATGTTCACGGGCGTGTTGGCCGAGCACGTCTTCGCGGAGCGCCCACCCGACGGCTTCGACCGTCCGCTCGAGGAGGATTGGGCAGCCCGGGTACGAGCGCTCGTGGCGCAGCACGCGGACGAACTGGCCGCCGTGATCGTCGAGCCTGTCGTACAGGGCGCGGGGGGAATGCGCTTTCACTCGCCTGCCTGCGTGTGCCTGCTGCGCGAGGTCTGCGACGAGCACGGTCTGCTGCTCGTGCTCGATGAGATCGCCACGGGCTTTGGGCGATCGGGCGCGCTGTTCGCCTGCGAGCACGCGGGGGTGAGCCCCGACGTGATGTGCGTCGGCAAGGCTTTGACTGGGGGCTACATGACGCTCGCGGCGACGCTCTGCACGCGGGGCGTCGCCGAGGTCGTCTCGGGCGGCGAGGGCGGGGGGCTGATGCATGGGCCGACGTTCATGGCCAACCCGCTCGCCTGCTCGGTCGCGCTTGCTTCACTGGACCTGCTGGAGGGCGCTAACGGAGCGGGCGGCACTGACGGAGCGGGCGCCGTCGCCGGTACGGGCAGCGCGAGCTGGCGCGAACAAGTGCCCGCGATCGAGCGAGGTCTGCGTGATGGGCTCGAACCCGCGCGCGAGCTTCCCGGCGTCGCGGACGTGCGCGTGCTCGGGGCGATCGGCGTCGTGCAGCTTGACCGCGAGGTGGACATGGCCGCCGCGATCGAGGCCGCGGTCTCCCGAGGCGTGTGGCTGCGCCCGTTCCGCGACCTGATCTACGCGATGCCGCCATACGTGATCGGGGAGGAAGACCTGGCGTCGGTGTGCGCGGCGATCGTCGCCGCGGCTTTCGCGGGCTGCGCTGCCTAGTGGCCTGGGCTCTATCTAGCGGCTGGGCGCGCTACGCGGCGGGCTGGGCTGCCGAGCCGAAGCGCGTGATTCGTGCGAGGAGCCGCGGAGCGAGAATGCTCGAAGGCGGGAGGTTGCGGCTGCCGATCCGCTCGAACGCGCGGACGACATCCTCGTCGCGCGCAGCCGCCCGGTAGAGACGGCGTTCGAGCGCGTTGATCGGGCGGCCGCTCGCGAGATCGCTGATCATCATGTAGTGCGGCAGCAGCCGCTTGCGGTGGAGCTTGCGGTAGCGATCGAGTGCGGCGTCGAGTGCCTGTTCGCCTCGGTCGAGCGCGTCGGCTGTCTGCTCGACGAGCCACTCCGCGCTCTGGAACGCCCAGCCGCAGCCGATGCCCCACAGCGGGTCGCCCGCCAGCGCGGCATCGCCGACGAACGCGACCCCGGGCCGCGCGGCGGGCCGGAACACGTTTGGCAGCTCGAGCTTGCCGAGCAGCTTGCCTTCGAGCGTGGCCTCGCGCATGTCGGGGCCGTCGGGGAGTGCGTTCAGCATGCGCCGGTAGGCACCGTGCAGATCGGCGTGAAACTCGGGTAGGCGATCGCGATGGGGCGCGACGAGCACGACCGTGAGGCCGTCCTCGTTCGGGAACGTGTACGCCGCGTCGGGGTCCGTCAGCCACATGCGCGAGCGCTCGCCGGCGGGGCGTACGCCACGCCAGTAACCCCAGTAGAAAAAGCGCCCGTGGGGCTTGACTCGCCCGGGGACGCGCGCCCAGCGCGCGACCTTCGATTCTCGACCATCCGCGGCGACGACGAGCTTCGCGCGCACCTCGCGCGGGGTCCGATTGCGGTCTTCGATCAGCACGCCTTCGGGGCGACCGTTGCCGAGCAGCCCCGTGGCGGTCCAGCCCGAGAGCAGCTCGACGCCGGGAGTCTGCGCCGCGAGCTCGCGCAGCATCGGGTCCAGCGCTCGACGCGTGATGTTGAAGCCGTAGGGGGCGTCGCGCGCGGTGTTGATCCAGCCACTCGTCCCGGTCCACACGTCCACGCCGTTGTGCACCGCGCCGGCTCGCTCAAGCAGCGGCGCGAGCCCGAGTCGCTCGATCGTGGGTGTCGCGCTCGACTGGATGAAGTGAGTGCACACGGTCTTGTACGCGTCGAGCGCGGGCCTGCGCTCGATCAGCGCGACGCGCGCGCCGCGCTGGGCGTAGAAGCGCGCGGCGGTGCAGCCCGCGGTGCTGGCGCCGACGATCGCGACGTCGTAGCGCTCGCCGGCCTCAGCCGGGCCCGGGCTCATCGCCGTGAGAAGCGCGCTTGCAGGCGCTGCAGCGCGACCATCCCGCGCTCGGCGCCGCTGCCCGGCGGCGGCACGATGCCGAGCTGGCGGGCTAGGTCGTTCATGTCGTAGTACGCCGCGTACAGCGCGATTCGCCCGTCGCGGAAAGTCCACTGATCCACGCCCTCGACGCGCATGCGCTTGCCCGTGGGGGCAAAGCCCGGCGGGTCGATCGCACCGCGATGGGTCCCTTCCATGTGCCAGCGCCAGAGCACGACGTCCTCGTTGACCGCGAGCACCGGCGGGTCTGGCTCGCCGAAGCGCAGGTCCGGGAAGGCGCGAAAGCTCGTGCGCATGAACTCCTGCACCTCGCCCACGCCACGCGCAGGCTGCGGCAGCGCGGGGTCGGCCCAGACCACGTCCTCGGTCACGAGCTCGGCCATCGCGTGCGTGTCGCACTCGTTCCACGCCGCCGCATAGCGCGCGGTGAACTGACCCATGTCGAGCGGGAGCGCCGAGGCAGGCGTGCTGAGCGCCATGCGTCAACCATAGTCCTCACGCGGGCCGCGAGCAAGTTGCCGCGCGGGCTCGTTCAAGCGGGCTGGGCGACCGCGGGGCGCTCGCCGAGCCAGCGCCGCCAGGGAAGCGCGCTGCCCACGCGGGCCAGCTCGTCCAGCGAGGGGTCTCGTGCCGTGGGCAGCGTGTCCACGTCTACGAAGCCCAGGTTCACGATCGTCTCCAGGTTCGAGCGCTCCAGTGGCGATGGCTCCTCGGGCCACGGGGTGAGCACGACCGCGCGCACGTCAAGGCCCCAAGTCCGCGCGGCCTGCAACGTCAGCAGCGTGTGGTTGATCGTGCCGAGCCCGGGGCGGGCGGCGATCAACAAAGGCAGGCGTAGCGACACGGCCAGGTCGCAGACCGTCAGCTCCTCGGCGAGCGGCGAGAGCAGGCCGCCCGCGCCCTCGACCACGAGTGTGCCGCCCGCAAGCTCCGCGTCGCGCACCGCCGCCTCCGCAGACTGCAGCACGCGCTTGCGCGGGAGCGGCTCGCCCGCCATCTCAGCCGCGAGCTGCGGCGACACCGCGGGTCCGTAGCGCAAGGGCGCCACGTCCTCGGGCGCCATGCCCGCCACCGCCGCCAGCAGCTCGTGGTCGGGCGGCCACGCCGGGGCGCCGTCCTCGGGCGGCTCGTCCAGGCCGGTCACCGCTGGCTTATGGGCGATCACGGGCTCGCCGTCGGCCCGCATCGCCGCGAGCAGGGCGGCGCTCAGCACCGTCTTGCCCACGCCGGTGTCCGTGCCGGTGACGAACAGTCCTCGCATCGAGCTACGCCTTCGACCGCAAGTGCTCAGGCGGCGCGGGCGACCGCTTCGTCGCGCTCGCCGTCGAACGGGGCGTTCGCTTCGGCGGGTGCGTCGCTGCGATCCGAGTCGAGCGCGGTGCTCGGCGGCGCAGGCGGGCGTCGAGGGCGCGGGGCCTCGATATCGAATGGCGCCGCCGGCGGCGCGGTCTGCGCCGCGCGCGCCGCGGCCGAGACGACCAGCTCGCGCTCGGGCTCCTCGACCGGCTCGTAGGCCGGCTCGGGCTCGGGCGGCGAGCCGATCTCCGCCGGGTCCAGGCCGAGCTTGCGCGCGGCCCGCGCTAGTACTTCGGCCGCCATCCGCATGTCGCTCGCGGTGTGTGAGGCCATTGCTGCAAGGCGCAGTCGCGAGGTCCCCGCGGGGACGGTCGGCGGGCGGATCGCCTGGGCGAACACGCCCTGCTCGATCGCGGCCTGACAGAGCCGCAGCGTGTCGTGCTCCTCGCCGAGGATCAGCGGCACGATGTGCATCTCGCCCTCCTGCACCTCAAAGCCCTCTGTGGCAAGTGCGCGACGCAGCGCGCGGGCGTTCGTCGCGAGCCGCTCCACGCGGTGCGGGCGTTGCTCCAGCAGCTCCAGAGCGGCCAGCGCACCCGCGACCGCTGGCGGCGGCGGGGCGGTGGAGAAGATGAACGAGCGCGCCATGTTCAGCAGGTAGCGGGTCAGCTCCGCGTCGCCGCAGACGTAGGCGCCGTAGGAGCCAAGCGACTTGCCGAGCGTGCCGACGATCGCGTCGACCTCGCCTTCCAGGCCGACCGCTGCGAGTGCGCCGCGTCCCTCGGGACCGAACGTGCCGATCGCGTGGGCCTCGTCCACGACCAAGCGTGCTCCCGAGGCTTGCGCGAGTTCGACCAGCTGCTCCAGTGGTGCTAGGTCACCGTCCATCGAGAAGATCGAGTCGGTCACAATCACGTGACCGCCGCGCCCCTCGCGACGCCCGCCCGAGTGGTGGCGCATGCTCCACAGCAGGTGCTCGATATCGCGGTGGCGGTAGACCACGACCTCGGCACGCGAGAGGCGGCAGCCGTCGACGATCGAGGCGTGGTTCAGCTCGTCGGAGTAGACCGTGTCGCCGCGCCCAGCCAGCGCGCCGATCGTGCCGAGGTTCGCGAGGTAGCCGGATCCGAACAGCAGGCAGGAGCGGCGACCAGTGAACTCCGCCAGACGCTCCTCCAGGCGGCGGTGGATCGTCATCGTGCCCGAGATCAGGCGCGACGCTCCAGCGCCGACGCCCCAACGCATTGCTGCCTCCGCTGCGGCCTCGCGTACGCGCGGGTGATCGGCCAGGCCGAGGTAGTTGTTCGAGCAGAGCAGCAGCACCGGCTGCCCGTCGAGCAAGACCGTCGGACCCTGCGGTCCTGAGACGAGTCGCAGGCGACGGCTCAGGCCAAGCTGCTCCAGCTCCTCAAGGCGCTCCTGCAGGTCTGCTGTGGCGATCTCCCCATGCACGCGCTCTCCCTCCCTGCTGGTCGATCTGCTCAGCCGCTGGCGATCGGGCTCGCGGCTTGCTCGGCACCTTCGCCGTCATCCGACCCACGGGCGCCGACCCGGCCACGCGAGCGATTGGGCGCGCCATCGGGCCGCGGCGGAACGAGCCGCTTGGCTCGGTAGCGAAGTTGCGTCGAGGGGTCCCACAGCCTGATCTTCAGGCCACCCTCGTAGTTCGAGGCGTCATCGGGCCGTACCTCAGCACCGGCCTCGGCGTCGATCAGTGCCGTGACCACGTCGGGCGTCTCGCCCTCCAGCCAGCCCGAGCGGTTGTCGGGGCGCGGGTTGGCGGCGTTATCGGGCTGGCGGGCGACGTTCAGGCCCAGCTCTTCGAACATCTCCCGGTCGGTCTCGGGCTCGTTCCCGAGCGTCGTCAGGAAGTTGCCCATCATCACGCCGTTGATCCCCGCCTGCACCGCGAGCTGCTGCAGCTCTCCGAGGTTCTCCACACGCCCACCGCATAGGCGGAACAGCGCTTCGGGCAGGATCAGGCGGAAGATCGCGATCCACTTCACCGCCTCCCACGGGTCCATGAACTCGCGGTCGCCGAACTTCGTCCCGGGACGTGGGTTCAGCATGTTGATCGGCACGCTCGTCGGGTCGATCTCCGCCAGCTCGAAGGCCATCTCGACACGCTGCTCGCGCGACTCGCCGAGGTTGAGGATGCCGCCCACGCACGTCTCAAGCCCCGCCTCGCGCACGGCGTCGATCGTACGCAGCCGGCCCTGATAGCGGACGGTCGTGGTCACCTCGTCGTAGTAGGAGGCGGCGGTCTCGACGTTGTGATGCACGCGCTGCACGCCCGCTTCCTTCAGTTCCTTCGCGCGGGCGGCGCTCATGTGCCCGATCGAGGCGCAGCGCTTGAGGTTCGTGTGCTCGGAGACGAGCCGCACACCCTCCAGATACCTCTGAAAGTCGCGCTTGGAGAGCCCTTGTCCTTGGGTGACCATGCAGAATCGATGGGCTCCGGCGGCTTCCGCCGCCTTCGCATGTTCGAGGATCTGCTCGGGCTCCATCATCGCGTGCAACGGGGTCTCTGCTTCGGCGAAGCGCGACTGCGCACAGAATCCGCAGTCCTCGGCGCATCCACCGGACTTGGCGTTCACGAGCGAGCACATGTCGGTCGAGTCGGCGAAGCGCTCGACCCGCGCGCGCCAGGCACGTTCGATCAGCGCTTCGATCTGCGCGTGATCCTCGAGCTCGCCGAGCTGAGAGGCCTCCTCGCGAGTGATCAGGGGCGGCACGCTCCGGAGGTTATGGAGCGTTGCGGACGGCTAGGAGAGGGTCGCGCGGAGCGTTCGAGCGAGTGCTATCGCTCAGCGCCCGGCCCAACGAGGGGGGCGTTTCTCGGCGAACGCCTTCATTCCCTCGCGCATGTCCTCTGAGGCGAACGAGGCGCGACGCAGCTCGATCAGCTCCTGCTCGACCTCCGGCTCCAGCTCGCCCTCGGCGGCGAGCAGAGCCGCGATCACCCGCTTGTTGCCTTTCTGGGAGAGGGGCGCGTTGCCTGCGAGCGTGGTCGCGATGTCGAGTGTCGTCGGCTCCAGCTCGGCGGCTGCGGCGACGCGGTTCACGAGACCCCAGTCCAGCGCGGTGTGCGCGTCGACGTAGCGCCCGAGCAGGAACAGCTCGCGTGTGCGCGCCGCGCCGATCGCGTCAATGAAGCGACGCAGGCCCGTGTGCGAGTAAACGAGGCCCAGTTTCGCGGGCGGCATCCCGAGCTTGATCCCCTCGAGCGCGACGCGCATGTCGCAGGAGAGCGCCAGCTCCAGGCCGCCGCCGATCGTGTGGCCCGGCAGCATCGCGAGCGTTGGGTAGGGGAACGCCTCCAGCGCATCGATCGCTTCAGTAAAAGGGTGGGCCACCAGCCGCTCGGCCCGCTCTTCGAACTCCTCCGCGGGGATCTCGCCGATGTCATAGCCCGCCGAGAACATCCCGTGCGCGCCTGTGATCAGAACGCAGCGCGCCTCGGAGTCGTCGGCTGTGAGCTCGGCGAGCGTCGCGGTGATCGCGTCCAGGATCGGGTGGTCGAGCGCGTTGCGCTTCGCGGGGTTGGAGATCGTCAGGCGCACGACCCCCTCGGCGGGTCGGTCGACCAGCAGCTTTCCTCCCGCCAGCTCGCTTGGGGTTGCGCTCAGCGACACGCGCGACAGGCTAGCGGTGCGTGAGCGCCAGCGTTACGTGGCGCCCGTAGCCCGAGCCGCCCGCCGAGGGGTTCGCGCGGACAACGGCCATCAGCCGGAGTCGGTGGCGGCGGGCGAGTAGGTTGCGCATTCGCGCTGAGAGCTTCACGCCGACGCTCGCGTGTGCGCCGGGAGCGATCGAGAACGACGCCGAGCGTCCGGCCGTCACGCGATGTACGTATGCGTGGCGAGCGCCGTGGCGGCCATTGTGTCCTCGCCGGGAGGCATGCACGATCGCGCGCGTGAGCTGCACCCGCCCGCTGCAGGCCCGCCGCAGGCCGGTCGGGCACGCAACGCTGACGTGCGCGAGACCTGCTCGCGACGCGGCGGCATGGCCGGTCGTGACCGCGGCACCGACGCCGAACACCATCAACGCGTTGCTGCGCTGGGAGACTACATAGACCTGGTGGCCGTCGGGGCTGACCGCCGCGTCCGAGATACCCTGCAGCGAAGGCATGTCGGTACACCGCGGGTCTTCGTTTTCCGCGCACGAGGCCTCGCTCAGCGCTCCGCTCGAGGGGTTGCGCGTGAAGACTGCCGCCGAGCCCGCGCCGATCGAATAGACCGAGGAGCCGTCGCCGCTCACCGCGACCACTTCGACATTGCCGAGACCAGGTGAGGCCGTGCAGTTGCCCGCGGCAGAGGCGCGAGCACGTTTGCCTTTGTCTTTCCCTTTCGGCGCCGGTTTGCCTTTGGCGTCTTCTTCGTTTTCTTCGCCTTCTTCGTCTTCTTCCGGTTCTCCGGATTCTTCCTCTTTCGGCGCGTATTCGACGCAAGCTGTGCCGATGACTGCGCCTGTCGTGGTGTCGCGGGTCATCACCAGGATGTCGTCAGAGAGGCTGCCCGACGTGTTGGCGACGTAGACGTTCTTGCCGTCGGGGCTCACCGCCAGATCGGTGGGCTTGCTCAGCCCCCTGTCAGATCTGCACAGGCCCGCGGGCGCGTTTTGCATCACGCAGCTCGTCTCGGTCAGCCCGCCGCCTGCGGCCGGCGCGAAGACGTCGATCGCCTTGCTTTCCGTTGCCGTGCCGTAGACCTGCCTGCCATCGGGGCTGAGCACGAGCTCGCCGAGGCCCTCGGTCGCGACGCCGACGCCGCAGGTGCCGTCGAGCCCGTTCACCGCTATGCACGGATTGAGCAGTTCGTCTCCGACGACCGAGGCGGTGAAGATCGCCGAGACACTTGAGCTCGCGCCCGCCGAGGGAGCGGTCGACGTAGCACTTGGGCTCGCGGCGCCCGTGGCAGGCGTGGAGTCGCCGGAGGCCGCGTTTGTGGCCGTCGAGCCATCGCTCGTGCTGGAGGGGGCAGCGGGGAGCGCGGGAACGATTCCAGCCGGCGTGCGCAGACGGTCGGAGGCGTCGATCGCCGAGACCGCGCCCGATTCCGGCGCAGCCACGTACAACGCGCTCCCGTCGGCGCTGACGAGCGGGCTGCTCGCGCTCGAGAACAGGTTCGCGGCGCCACAAGGCGCACCGGGGCGCGGCGTGCCCTGGAAGCAGCCGAGTCGTGTGAGCCCGCCGGTCGCGGGGTCCCGCGAGAATGCGACAACGCTCGCCGAGCTGCTCGAGCTGACATAGACCGTCTTGCCATCGGGGCTCACGGCCACGCCGCTCGCGCCCAGCAGTGAGGGCTCGGGAGCGCATGCGCCCGAGGCCCCATCGCGGTGGTCGGTGCCATCCGAGCTGAGGCAACTCACTTCCGTGATCGATCCAGACGCGGGGTCCCGCGCGAGGATCGCCACGGCGCCATAGCTTTTGGCCACGTCGAGACCCGCGACTCCGCCGGCGACGTAAACGTTCTTTCCGTCGGGCGAGACCGCGACGGCGCTCGCGCCATACAGGCCCTTGCCGGTGCCGCAGTCTGAGGTGTCGTAGGTCGGGGTGCCCTCGTCGGGGGCCACCAGGCAGCCGTGCGCGCCGCTGAGCGGCCCGAAGCCGTCAGCCGCGAACGCGCTCGGCGGTGTGAGCAGCGCCAGCGCCCCCGCCGCGATCGCGATCGTCCGTACCGAAAAGCTGCCGAAGCGCATTTGGCCCCCAAGCTCGTCCGGGACCCGCCCGATGCGGGTCGCACATTCGCACCATCGGAAGGGTGGAGGTCGTTCTTTAGCCCGCGGCCGTGTGCTTGCATCCGGCCGCGAGGCCGCGTCGCGCTACTCCAGAACTACGAGCGTGTCGCCCTCGTTGACCGCCTGTCCCTCCTCACAGAGGATCTGGGTCACCTTGCCGGAGTCCTCGGCCTCGACCGGCATCTCCATCTTCATCGACTCGAGGATCGCCACCGTGTCGCCCTCCTCGATCTGATCGCCGACCGAGCACTCGATTTTCCACACGGTCCCCGTGATGTGGGCCTCAACTGCAGTCATCGCAACCTCCAGGATCAAGCTCGCCGATCGACGCTGACCGCGATGACAATAGCCTCCGCACACGACGGCCGAGACGGCCCCGACCACATGCGGGCCACTCGCACGCCCGCGCGCTCACTCATGGGCCGTCCACCAGTCATGGATCTTCAAATCTTCATCATCGTCACCGCCTACAACGAGGCCGAGCGGATCGGGGCGACGCTCGATGCGCTCGCCTCGGCGTTCCCCGACGGGCGCGTGCTGCTTGCTGACGATGGCTCGACCGACGCCACCGCACGCATCGCCGCTGGGCATGGGGTCCAGGTCGTGGGCCTCGACCGAATGCGCGGCAAGGGCGAGGCCGCGACACTCGCGGCGCGGGAGGCTCTGGGGCACGCGCGCGCCTCGCGCGATCCGCGGCCGGTGTTCCTGCTGTGCGACGGCGATCTCGGCGCCTCAGCCGGCGCCCTCGTTGCGTTGACCGATGCCGTTGGATCGGGCCGGGCCGACGTCGCAGTCGCCGCGTTCAGCCGACGCGTCGGTGGCGGGTTCGGCCTCGCCCGCGGCTTCGCCCGCTGGGCCATCCGTCGCGGCTGTGGGCTCGACACCACGGCCCCGATCTCCGGGCAGCGGGCGCTCAGCGCCACCGCGCTCGCCGACGTGCTGCCCTTCGCGCACGGCTTCGGCATGGAGGTCGGGATGACGATCGACGCCGTGCGCCACGGACATCGGCTACTCGAGGTCGAGGTCGAGCTCGAGCACCGCGCCACCGGTCGCACGTTCGCGGGCTTCGCCCATCGCGCCCGCCAGCTCCTCGCATTCGCGCGCGCGTACAGGGCCAGGGGTAGGCTCGCGGCGCGATGATCCTCGCGATCGATCAGGGCACCACCGGAACGACTTGCCTCGTCTTCGATGAGGACGCCGAGCCGATCGGCCGGGCGTATCGCGAGTTCCCCCAGCACTTCCCCCAGCCCGGCTGGGTCGAGCACGATCCGCGCGATATCTGGGAGACCACGTCGGCCGTCGCGGGTGAGGCGCTTCACGACGCGGGCGTGCGTCCAGGGGACCTGGCCTCGCTCGGCATCACTAACCAGCGCGAGACCGTCTGCGCGTGGGACCCCATCAGCGGCGAGCCGCTGCACAACGCGATCGTTTGGCAGGACCGGCGCACCGCCGCGCGCTGCCAAGAGCTTCGCGAGCAGGGCCACGAGCCGCTCGTGCGCGCTCGCACCGGGCTCGTGCTCGACCCCTACTTCTCGGCCACGAAGATGCAGTGGCTGCTCGAGAACGTCGAGGGTCTGCGCGAGCGTGCGAACGAAGGCCGCGCCGTGTTCGGGACCGTCGACTCCTGGCTGATCTTCAAGCTCACCGGCGAGCACCTGACCGATGCGACGAACGCCTCGCGCACGATGCTCTACGACATCCGCTCCGGGCGCTGGGACCCCGAGCTGCTCGATCTGTTCGGGATTCCCGAGCGTGCCTTGCCCCGGGTGCTCGCGAGTGCCGGGGAGTTTGGCTGCACGCGCCCCGAGCTGCTGCACGGCCACGCCGTGCCGATCCGCGGCGTCGCCGGCGACCAGCAGGCCGCGCTGTTCGGTCACGGCTGCGTGGACCCCGGGATGGGCAAGAACACCTACGGCACCGGCTCGTTCGTGCTGATCAACGCCGGCCACAACGCGCCCGACCCGCCGAGCGGGCTGCTTGCCACCTCGGCCTGTGCCGTCGGTGCCTCGCGCGCCTATGCGCTCGAGGCCTCGATCTTCGTCACCGGCGCCGCCGTGCAGTGGCTGCGCGACGGGCTCGGCATCATCGAGTGCGCCGAGCAGACCGAGGAGCTTGCCGCGAGCCTGCAAGGTAACGACGACGTCTACTTCGTACCTGCGCTCACCGGTCTCGGCTCGCCGCACTGGGACCCCGGCGCGCGCGGCACGATCGTCGGCCTGACTCGCGGCAGCTCGCGCGCGCACCTCGCCCGCGCGACGCTCGAGGCGATCGCCTACCAGACCGTCGACGCGATTCGCGCCATGGAGTCCGCTGTCACTGAGCCGCTGAGCGAGCTACGCGCCGACGGTGGCGCGAGCACGAACGGCTGGCTCATGCAGTTTCAGGCCGATGTGCTCGGGGTGCCCGTCGTGCTTGGTGCGCTCAGCGAGATCACCGCGCTCGGGGCTGCTTACCTCGCGGGCGTGGGCGCGAGCCGCTGGACGATCGAGGACCTACGCCGTGAGGGGGGCCGCCTAGCCGGGGGCGAGCTGCGTCGCTATGAGCCGCGCATGGGCGAGGACGAGCGGGCTACGCTCCTCGCGGGCTGGTCCGCTGCGCTGGAGCGCGCCCGCACTCGCGCCTGAGCCGCTCCTCGCGGGATCGAGCAGAATGAATCAGATGGGTCCGCGCGTAACTTCGAGTCTCCACGGAGGTAATGCGCTCAGATGAGCGATCTCGCACCGATGCGCGAGCAGGTCTACTCCGACCCGCGCCCCAAAGAGTACTTCGACCGCTTTCACGCGCGGGCGCGCGCGCGCGAGCCCGACTGGGTCTATGACTTCGTGCGCCTAATCACCTCGATCTACGCCTGGGTCTTTCTGCGCGCGCGGCCCATCTCCACCGTGAACGTGCCCGGCAACGGCGCGGTGATCCTCGCGCCGAATCACTTCTCGTTCATGGATCACTTCCTGATGGGCTGCTTCATCCGCCGCCGGGTCCGCTTCATGGCGAAGTCCCAGCTGTTCAAGCCGCCGATGCAGTGGGTGTACACGCACGGCGGCGTGTTCCCCGTGCGCCGTGGCGCGCACGACGACGAGACCTTCATCACCGCCGAGACGATCCTCGCGAAAGGCGGCGCGATCACGATGTACTGCGAGGGGGGACGCTCGCGCACCGGCAAACTCGCCGAAAACGCCAAGCGGGGGATCGGCCGCCTCGCGCTTGAGACCGGCGCGCCCGTCGTGCCGATCGCGATCTACGGCTCCTCCCGCGTGCGCAACTGGAAGCGCCTGCAGTTCCCGCGCGTGACCGTGCACTACGGGCAGCCGCTGCGCTGGGAGCGGATCGAGAACCCCACGCGCGAGCAGCAGCAGGAGGTAGCCGACAAGGTGCTCGGCGAGATTCGCGCGCTGTACGAGGGTCTCGAAGCGCACGGGCGCAAGGGCATCTTGCGCCGCTTGCGCGCCGAGCGCGCCGCGGGCCGCGCTGAGAAAGCCCTTACCGCCTGAGCGGCGGGTAGGCTGGCCGCCAGATGGCCGATCGGCTCGACGTGGGAGCGGTGATCCGCCGCGTGTTCGACATCTATGTCGACCAGGCGCCGGTGCTATTGCCCGCTTCCGCGGTTGTGTTCGTGATCACCGGCATCGTCACCGCGTTGCTGATCGCCGCCTCATCCGGGCTCGCGATCCTCGCGCTGGTGCTCAGCGTCATCGCCACGACGCTGTTCACCGGGATGGTCGTCGAGCTCGTCTCAGACGTGCAGGACGGACGGCGCGACCACAGCGTCAGCCAGCTGCTCAGCGCCGCGACGCCAGTGCTCGGACAGTTGATCCTCGTCGGCATCGTCGCCGGCGTCGGCATCGTGATCGGCTTCATCTTGATCATCGTCCCCGGGCTGATCCTGATCACGATCTGGTCCGTCGCCGCGCCCGTCGTCGTTTTGGAGCGCCCCGGCGTATTCGCTGCGCTCGGACGCAGCCGTGAGCTCGTGCGCGGCAACGGCTGGCAGGTGTTCGGCGTGATCTTCGTCCTGTTCTTCCTGATCCTGATCGTCACCTCGGGCATCGAGATCGCCGCCGACTCCGCGGGCACCGGCGCTGGGCTCGTCGCTCGTGTCGTGATCGGCGTGCTGACGGGTCCGATCTCCGCGCTCGCGCAAGCCGTCCTTTACTTCGACTTGCGCGCCGCCTCGCGCGAGGCGCCCGTCACGACGCCCCCGCCTCTCGCCGACCCGCCGTCGATTCCCTAGGCCGCGCGTCCTCACTCGCGCGCCGCTCAATATCGTGGCGGCACTGTGACCGTAGAGATTCAGGCGACCCAACTGCTGCGCTCCGGGCTGCTCGCGGGCGTGTCCGTCGTGCTCGCCGGGGCGAACCGAGGGGGGGCCGCGCCTGCGATCGGCACCGCGCTCGCCGCGCTCGGGGCCGAGGTCAGCGAGTGTGAGCTCGTTTGCAGCGGCGAGCCCGAGGCCGACGACGCGCGGGTGCAGACCGCGCTCGGCCAGGCGCTGGGATCCTCCGGGGGTGGGGCGCACGCGCTCGTCGTGGACGCCGGCGCGATGTTCGACCGCCAGTCGGGGCTTGCCGCCACGGGCGCCGTCGGCCCGGGCGTCACCGGGCCGAGCGCCGCGGATGCGCGGGGGCTGATCGCCGCGCTCGAGGCCGCCTGGAGGGTGACGCGCGCGGTCGCGAACGACGCGTTCATCGCGCCCGGCACGGGTGGACGGATCGTCTACCTGGCCCCGGCCACCCCGCCCGTGGGTGCTAGTCCCGGCGCCGCTTCGGCCGTGGCCGTGGCGGAGCGCGCCGAGGCCGCGCGCACGGGCCTTGAGAACCTCGCGCGCACGCTCTCGATCGAGTGGGCGCGCTACGGGATCACGCCGGTCTCGATCGCGCCCGGGCTGAGCACCTCGGCCGAGGAGCTGGCCGCGGTCGTGGCTTACCTGCTCTCGCCCGCCGGCGCCTACTTCTCGGGCACCGAGCTGGACCTGCGCGGGCCGGGCGCCGCCGTCGGGCGGTAGCGCGCGGCCCGCGCGAAGCGCGGCTCGATCAGCCGGCCATGCCCCCGAACATGCCGCCCGTGATGTGCAGCGTCTGGCCGGTCACGTAGTTCGACCAGGGCGTGCAGAGAAAGAACACGCCGCCCGCGGCCTCTTCCGGTGAGGCAGGACGACCGAGCGGGATCAGCATCGAGGCCATCTGTCGCATCTGCTCGGGGATCCCGAGCTGGATCGTCTCACCGTCCTTCTCCATCGTGTTCTCGTCGACCTTCGCCTGGGTCAGGCGGGTGTCGATGAAGCCGAACGCCACAGCGTTCACGTTCACCTTGAACTGGCCCCACTCCTTCGCGATCGTTTTCGTCAGGCCGACCACGCCGGCCTTGCCCGAGGAGTAGTTCGCTTGGCCTGCGTTGCCGAACGTGCCCGAGGTCGAGGAGACGTTCACGATCTTGCGGAACACCTCCCTGCCTTCCTCGCGCTCCTTCTTCGCGGGCTCGCGCAGGTGGGGCGCCGCGGCGCGGATCACGCGGAACGGCACGATCGTGTGGATGTCCAGCATTTTCTGGAACTGGTCGTCGGACATCTTGTGCACCGGGGCGTCGATCGTGTAGCCCGCGTTGTTGACGATGATGTCGATCTTGCCGAATGAGTCGATCGCCTTCTGCACTAGCTCGTCCGCGGCGCCGGGCTTGGTCAGGTCGCCCGCGTAGACCGCGGTCTCGCCGTTGATCTCCGAGGATGCTTGCTCGGCGATGTCTCCGTCCAGGTCGTTGATCAGGCACTGCGCGCCCTGCGAGACGAGCAGCTCAGCCGTCGCCCGGCCGATGCCGCGTGCCGAGCCGGTCACGATGGCCGACTTGCCGTCGAGTACTCCCATGTTCTTTCGGTCTCCTTGTCGTTGAGGGTGCGCGGGAGGTTATCCGAGCACCGCTCGCGGCCTTGTCCAGGCAGCCAGTCCCAGCTAGGGGACGATGATTCGACCGAAGTCCTGCGTGTAGATCGCGCCGGCCTGGCCATGCGCGAGTGAGGCGATCGGGTGGGGAGAGACGCCGATACCGCTTTCGCGGAACGTCGCATCAAGGATGTTCGCGCGGTGGCCAGGTGAGGCCATCCAGCCCGCGACGATTTCCTTCGGTGAGGCCATCCACAGCGTGGCCCACGCGATGTTCTCGCCCACCGCGTAGCCGATGTGCGAGCTGAAGATGTAGCCCGCCGCGCGCATTCGCGAGAGCGGCGTGTCGCCATGGCGGCCGTCGTGTTCGAAGTAGTCGCCCGTCGACATGTCTTCGGAGTGGCCCTGCGCTGCGTTCTGCAGCTTTGTGTTCGCTTTCAGCGCGCCCTCGCCGTGGCTGAGCCGTTCGCGGTTAACGAGGCACAGCGTCGCGAGGCGGACCTGTGGCAGGTCACCCGCCGTGGGACGCATCTGCGTGTTCGGGCACACGCCGTTCTGGGGGACGGGGACGATGCCCTGCGGCGCTCCGGCGTGCCCGTGCCGACCGTGCGCGGAGTGGTGCCGGCGCGAGCGGCGACACTTCGCCTTGTGCCCCTGATGGTGTGAGCGGCCCGTGGGTTTGCTCGTCGTGTTGAAGTTCGCGCGTTTCGCGCAGCGGCGGCGCTGGTGGTGCGTGGCGCCATGGTTCGAGCCGCCGCCCGAGGATTGATAGTTCTTGACGGCGCCCCTTGGCGTAGCGGCGGGCGCCGAGGAGGCCAGCGCGCAGCAAAGCACGCAAAGCGCGCCCAAAGCCGCGCACACGAGTGCCTGCACCGGATGACTGCGGATCGCGTAATACGCTCGGCGTCCTGATGCCACGTACCTCGTATCGGAGGCGTCCCCCGCTCACCTGAGTGGGTTTGCGCGGCTTGGACGAGTTTTTGCAGGCGCCGGCGACCTGCAGAACCGGCCCGGCTGGGGCCGGGCCGGTTCGTGGGGCGTGGGGTAAGGGTGGCTACTTATTCGCTGGCTTTGACGGCTGCGGCGCTCGCGAACTTCGATGTGCCTTTCAGGACCGCGGTGTTTTTGCCGGCGGCCGAGGGCCAGCCGTATTTCGAGTTGAGCACCGGCACGATCAGCGATTCCTGGGCTCCGCCGCAGCCTTTTGGCGCCGGGGATGAAAATGCGTTTTCCACGAGCGAGTCGTTTTTGTAGACGACGAGATTGCCGCCTTCTTTGGATTCGAATTCGCCTTTGCTGCCTTTGATCGGCAGGTTGGGTTTCGGCGGCGAGGTGGCTCCGGTCGTCAGGTTCAGGGTGACCGGCGCCGTGGTCGTGCCGATGAAGCAGGCTTCACCGAGGAAGACGTTTTTCAAGTGCACCCGGACCGGCAGTTTCAGTGCCGTGCCGGTTTCCCCGGCGAGATTTCCTCGGCTCAGGGAAACCGATCCAGCGAGTTCCATCGCGATCGAGAACGCCGAGCTTTCCGATTCGTGACCCGGAAGGCCCAGCAGGCCGCCGGGCACTTCCTGAGCAGTCGGGGAGAGGGTCTGGCCTTCGGTCGGGTTCACGAACGTTTCCGAGGTTTCGCTGACGATCAGGCCGCCTTGCATGGTGATCGTGTGGCCGATCGGGACGTGGAGGCTGCCGAGGGTGAGTTCGCCGCCGGTGAACTGCGCGTATACACACTGCGTGACACCCGCCGTCCCCAGCGGACAGGCGCTGAAGACGGCATATTCGCCTTTGGGTTTGCCGGCGAGCGCGGCGGCGGGCGCGAGCAGCACCGCCAATGCCACCGAAAGGATCGCTGTGAGCGCTGTCGCGTGCTTCCGGGCACGTCTCATTGTTTGTCTCCTTCGTTGATTGGGGGATCGTCCTCGTGGCGCTCCGGCGGATGCCCGTTGGCCCTTGCCGCAGCCGCGAGTCCTTCGTAGAAAGCGGCGAGCTCGTCGCCGGTGGGGATGCTGTCCGGGTCAACCAGCGCCTGGATCTGTAGGCCGTCGGCGACCGCGAGCATGTAGGAAGCGATCACCTCAACGGTCCGTGGCGGCAGCTCTCTGCCCGCGAGGCCGGCTCGAATGCGCTCGCCCGCCTGCTCGCGCTGGCGGGCGTAGTGCTCGGCCAGTTCGCGACGGAGCTCCGGGGAATGCCTGGACTGCAGCAGCCCCTCGAGGAAGACGACGAACAGAGGTTGGGCGGCGGAGATGCCGTCGACCATTGCCCGGGCTCGTACGGCGAGTTGTTGTAATGGCCCAGCGTCTTGCGGCACCTCGATCTGGCCAACGCTCTCGCCCCATTCCAGGAAGAACTCGAGCATCGCCTCGTTCAGCAGCTTCTCGCGGCTACCGAAGTGGTAGTTGACGGCCCCCAGGTTGACGCCCGCCTCCGTGACGAGATCGCGCACGCTGGTGCGGGCGTATCCACGCTCGAAGACCAGGCGCTTCGCGGCGTCTAACAGTGCGGAGCGGGTTTCCTCGGAAGCCATTTCATACGACCGTATCATACGAGCGTATGAATAACATCCTGGGATCTGCACGAGGCCGGGCGCGTCGGTCGCCGTGCGTTTCGCTGCGTTTAGGATCGCCCTGTGACCTTGGCAAACAAGGCGATCGCGCTGCTCTTGCTCGCCGCGCTGCTCTTACTCGCGCTCGCCGTGTGCGCGGGTGCCTCCACGGCGAACGCGGCCGGGTTCGGTAGCGGCGAACGCGCCCAGTTCTCCGCACTCACGCACAAAGCGATCGCCGAAGGTGGCTACCCGGGCATTGTCATCGGCGTGTGGGCGCCGCACGGCCGCACGTTCTTGCGCGCCTATGGAAAGCGCGAGCTGTCGTCGGGGCGTAGGGCGGCGCTGCGGCCAAACGACCACTTCCGCATCGCAAGCGTCACGAAGACGATGACCGCGACCGTCGTGCTGCGCCTCGTGCAAGAACGCAAGCTGAGCCTCGACACTCCGCTGAGTCGCTTCTATCCGGGCGTGTTGGGCGCACCGCGGATCACGATCCGCAACCTGCTGAACCACACGAGCCTGATTCCGACGCTCGACCAGTCGACGGTGGAATCGCTCGTGCGCGTGCCGTCTCAGCGCTTCGATCCGGCCGAAGTGATCGGCGCGGCGCTGACGCAGCCGTTCCTGCCGCCGCCGTGGGGTTACTCGGACACGAACTACCTGCTGCTCGGGAAGATCGTCGAACGGGTCAGCCGACACAGCTTCGCCTACGAGCTGCGCCGCGATGTCCTCGCGCCCCTCCATTTGACGCACACGAGCTTCGACCCCGGCACGCGGATCCCGGCACCCGCGGCACACGGCTACACGCTGCTGAACGGGCGGATGGTCGACACCGCGGGCTGGACGACGTCCTATGGGTGGGCAGCCGGCTCGGTCGTCTCGACGCTCGGCGATCTGCACCGCTGGACGCCGGCGCTTGCGCGCGGCACGCTGCTCGATGCGCGCCTGCAGCGTGAACGCCTGCGCTGGGTCGCGACGGGCCAGCCCGGCTTCGAATACGGCCTGGGCATCTTCGAGATCGATGGCTTCGTCGGCCACAACGGGTTGATCCCCGGCTATGACTCGGCGATTCTCTACTCGCCGTCCTCGCACACGACTGTCGTCGCGCTCGCCAACAGCGATCCGGCGCTGGACGAACCGCCGCCGCAGCCGATCACGAGCACGCTCGAGCTCGCGATCGCGCTCGGCCACACCGCTGCCGCAGCACGCTGATCGCTCAGAGCGCGAGCACTCGCCCGAGGATCTCGCGCATGATCTCGTCCGAGCCCCCGCCGATCGGGCCGAGTCGGGCGTCGCGCGCGGCGCGCTCGACCCAGTACTCCTTCATGTAGCCCGCGCCACCGTGGATCTGCAGGCAGTCGTCCATCAGCTCGAAGCAGGCGCGTTGGGTGAGCAGCTTTGCCATCGAGACCTCCTTCAGCGGCTCCTCGCCCGCGACGAAGCGCTTCAGCGCGTCGTAGGTCACGCAACGGCAGGTGTGGACCGAGGTCGCCATGTCCGCGAGCTTGTGGCGGATCGTCTGGTGGCCTGACAGAGGGCGGCCGAAGGCTTCGCGCTCGCGCGCGAACTGCGCCGTGCGCTCCCAGGCGATCGACATCGCCCCTACGGCTCCGAGCGCCATCGCCAGGCGCTCCCACTGGAAGTTGGCCATGATCAGCTTGAAGCCCTCGTTCAGCTCGCCGAGCAGGTTCTCCTCTGCAACGAAAACGTCCTCGAACGCGATCGTCGCGGTGTCCGAGGCGTCCCAGCCGAGCTTCTTCAGTTTCGAGGACGTGACGCCCTCGCCGCGCTCGATGATCAGGAACGAGATTCCGTGGTGGCCGCCCTCGGCGGTCGTCTTCACGGCGGTGACGACGAAGTGGGCGCGCACCCCGTTCGTGATGTAGGTCTTCTCGCCGTTGACGATCCATCCACCGTCCACGCGCTCGGCGCGGGTGGACAGCGAGGCAACGTCTGACCCCGCACCGGGCTCGGTGATCCCGAGCGCGCCGATCCGCTCACCGGCGATCGCGGGCACGAGGTAGCGCTGCTTCTGCTCCTCGGTTCCGAACTTCCAGATTGGCGGAGTGGCGATGTTCGTGTGCGCGCCTAGACCAGCGGCGGTGCCGCCCGAGCCGATCCGCGCCATCTCCTCGCAGAGCACCGACTCGTGCAGGTAGTCACCGCCTTGGCCGCCGTACTCGGTCGGGTACTTCAGCCCGAGCAGCCCTTGTGCGGCCATCTTTCCGAATAGCTCATCGGGAAACCATTCCTCGTCCTCCCACTGCGGGGCGTGCGGCGTCAGCTCGCGCTCGATGAATCCGCGAATCGACTGTCTCAGTTGCTCGTGCTCGTCGGAGAAGGGAGAGGTGGAAGTGCTCATGAAAGGAGTTGGTAATTTTATGGTATGCGAGTTGCCATCGACAAGGTGGGCCGGATCGTGATCCCGAAGCCGATGCGAGATGCACTAGGGATCAGCGGTCCGACGGAGCTGGAGCTGACCGAGCACGATGGGCACCTGGAGTTGACGGTGCCGTATATCAAGGCGCACCTGGAGGAGCGCGACGGCTTCACGGTGATCGTGCCTGACCAGCCCGTTCCGCCTCTGACATACGAGCTCGTGCGCGAAACGCTCGAACGCGTCAGGAAGTGATCGTCGCCGACTCCAGCGTTCTGATCGCAGCGCTGGCCAGCCATCACGACGGCCATGCTCGGGCTGTGGATGCGCTCCGTGGTGCCTCCAAGCTGATCGTGCACGCCGCCTTCGAGACTTGCTCTGTGCTGAGCCGCCTGCCCGAGGACCTGCGGATGGAAGCCGCGACGGTGCTCGAGACGCTCGAGCGCGACTTTCCGGGGCCGTGGCTCGCGATGGATCGGGACGGTCAGCACGCCTGTCTGCGCCGGGCAGTCGACGCGGGCCTGCGCGGCGGCGCCCTCTACGACGCCCTGATCGCTGCCACCGCGCGTGAGCACGGGGCAACGTTGCTCAGCGCCGACCGCCGTGCCCGGGATGCCTACGAGGCGATGGGCGTTGACCTCTCCTACGTCGAGTAGTTGCACCCGGCGCGCGGGATGCTCCTACAACCCGTACGAGCGCCCGATCACATCGAGCATGATCTCGTCGGTACCGGCCCCGATCCGGTTCAGACGCGCATCGCGCCACACGCGCTCGACGCCGTACTCCTTCATGTAGCCCGCGCCGCCGTGGATCTGGATGCATTCGTCCGCCACATTGCAGAGCACGCGCGAGGCTTGGAGCTTTGCCATCGAGATCTCGCGCACGGGATACTCGCCGTTGGCGAAGCGCCACGCCGTCGTGTAGGTCATCTGCCGCGCCGACTCGATTTCCGTGGCCATCTCCGCGAACTTGTGGCGGATCACCTGGAACTTCGCGATTTCCCGGCCGAACGCCTTGCGCTCATGCGCGTATTGAAGCGTGCGTTCGAAGCATTTCTGTGCACCCGTGACCATGCCCGCCGCGCCGATCAGCCGCTCGCCCTGGAGCTCCCACATGATGTGGTAGAAGCCCTTGCCGATCTGGCCCAGCACGGCCGACGCCGGCACGCGCACGTCCTGGAAGGCCAGCAGCGCCGTGTCCGAGGCATGCATGCCGAGCTTCTCGAGCTTCTTCTCGCGGATCACGCCGGGCGCGTCCATCGGCACGAGGAACAGCGTGAAGCCGTCGTAGCCCGCGTCCGGGTCGGTCTTCGTCACGAGCACGATCACGTCGGCGCGGTGGCCGTTCGTGATGTAGGTCTTCGACCCGTTGATCACGTAGTCATCGCCGTCCTTGACCGCGCGCGTCTTGATCCCCGAGACGTCTGAGCCGGCGTCGGGCTCGGTGATTCCGAGGCAGAGGATCTTCTCGCCCTTGATCGCCGGGACTACCCATTCCTGCTTTTGCTCCTCGGTGCCGAACGCGAGAATCGGCGGCATCGCCATGTCGGTGTGTACCGCCACGCCCATCGCCAAGCCGCCTGAGTTCGCGTTCGTGATCTCCTCCGCGAGCACGAACGCCGAGTAGTAGTCGCCGCCCTGGCCGCCGTATTGCTCGGGCTTGTCGAGGCCAAGGAAGCCCAGCTCGCCCATCCGCCGGAAGACCCAGTCCGGGAACGTTGTCTCCTCCCATTCCTCCGCATGGGGGGCCAGCTCCTTCAGAGCGAAGTTGCGGATCGACTCGCGCTGCTGTTCGTGCTCGTCGGTGAAGATGAAGTGCTTGCGTGCGGCCTGGTGGTCGGGCTTGAGCACGCTCTCGGCGGTCGCGGCCATCGCGGCTGTCTCCTTGCTCTCGGGCGGGTTGGTGTTCTCGGACGGTGGCTGACGCTAACCCACCGCCACGCAAAAGTAAACAGTAGAGCTTTTTACTTTTTGCTTGCAGGTCGAACCTTGCATGGCTCAAGCGGGGCGGGCCACTCGCCGAAATCTGCGTTGAGGGGCACCACCGGCCAGTCGGTGCGGCGGACCGCCCGCCCATCCCACTTGCCCAGGAGACCCGATGAGAGCCATCACCCGTGTCGCGCCCTTCTTGATCACCGCCGCCAGCTTCGGCG
>DATJOE010000161.1:0-3151 GCA_035507305.1 Solirubrobacteraceae bacterium
AGGTCCCCGCAACCAGCGTTACTGGCACCCCCGCCGCACCACGGCGGGGGTGTTTGCTTGCTAGCTCCAGGATGGCGGCCAGGTCGCCATCGAGCTCGATCTCGAGCTGCCCCTGCTCTGGAACCAGCCGGATGGTGTCGATCAGAGCTCGAAGCGCTTGGGCGCTCGTGGCCCGGACGTCGTCACGGTCCAACTCCTCTTCGAGCCGGGCAACCTGCTCTCGGTAGACATCGGCGAGCTTGGGGTCCAGGCGCGGCGCTGGTGCTGCTGGAGCGTGCTCCAGCTCAGTCACTAGTTCGGACTTCTTCGCCTCGAGAGCGACGAGCTCGTCCTTCATCGCAGCGGTTCGAAGCCCGTCTTTGATCGCATCGATGATCGCCCGCATTTGGCGCTCGACGCGCTGGAGCTCTTGGCGCTTGCCAAGGTGGTCTTGTTCGCGGCCAGCGTTGAGGCGATTGAGCTCTTGGTGATAGTCAGCAACGAACTCTTTCACGCGCTCCGGCTTCATTAGCTCGCTCTTGAGCCCGTTCAGCACGCTCGCTTCGAGGAGGTCGCGTCGGATCGTCAGCAGATTGGTGCACGTGCCGCGGTTGCGTGCCGCTGAGCAACCGTAGTGGTGCTCGCTGACCTTCGAAAATCCACCGCCACACTCGCCGCATCGGAGCAGGCCGGACAGCAAGTAGGTTGGGCGGCGCGCGCGCTCCGCACGAACACCGTGCTCAGCAGCAGTAATCACATCCCGCATCGCTTGCTGGCGTCGCTTCGCCTCCGCCCAAAGCGCATCATCGATGATGCGCAACTCAGGGACCTCCTGGATGACCCAGGCATCGGGTGGATTGAGGCGCGCCACCCGCTTCCGACTTGTAGGATCGCGGACGTAGCGCTGTCGGTTCCAGATCAGCCTCCCGATATAGAGCTCATTGTTGAGGATGCCGGTGCCTCTACGCCAATTGCCGTAGATCGTCGAAGGTCCCCATGCTTTTCCATGCGGCCCCTTCACGCCGTCGGCGTTCAGCTGCTTGGCGATCGCCCGAGGCGACCGGCCGCTCACAAACTGCTCGAAAATCCAGAGAACGACCGCAGCCTCGACGTCATTGATTCGGCGGCCGCCATGAACACGCTCGCCGCGGCTATCGTACTCAACGGCGACCACATAGCCGTAACACAATCCGCCTCCAGCGCGCCCCTGGCGAACGCGTCCTTCGAGCCCACGTCGAACTTTGAGGCCCAAGTCCTTGAGGAAGAGCGCATTCATGGTGCCTTTGAGGCCGACGTGCAGCTCACTGATCAGGCCCTCGGCGATGGTGATCAGCGGCACGTTGTGGAACGTGAGATGTTTGTAGAGCGCGGAGACGTCCTCCATGTCGCGAGTCAGCCGGTCCAACCCTTCGGCGAGGACAACATCGAACGCGCCATCGCGCGCGCCATCGAGGAGCTTCTGATAGCCTGGGCGGAGACGAATTGATCCCGTGATCTCGTAGTCGGTGTACGTGTCAGCCAGCGTCCAGCCCTCCGCGAGGATTCGGGCGGAGCACAGGCGCACCTGGTCCTGGATCGAGACGTCGCGCTGGAGATCTGACGAGTAGCGGGCATAGATGGCGGCGCGCATTCGACGGCTCACTACGGTTGCTGATCAAACGTACCTTCGACCCTGGTCCCGTTACTTCGAGACGTGGTTCCTGCTGTCTCAATTACCATCGCGGCCGGTGATCGCGTTGGACCGAGCGGCCGCGATGGCCAAGCTCTGTACCAAAAGTTTCAGGGCGGCGTTCACCCTCTTGATGAGCTCTGGGTCTGGCTCGGCCTTGTTCGATGCATTGAATCGAATGGGCTTCGGCTTCGCGGTCATGCCGGTGCTCCGGCTCCGAATAGGAGCGAAGCACGTCATCGACGAGAGCGCAAACAGGGTGGGGGACCGAACCTATACCCCGCCTCTCGTCAACCGGTCCTCGGGCAGGTTGACTTTTGCGACACCTCGTGCGCCACAGCCTAGACGGAGGTGCGGTGCGATGCATCACCCTAGAACTCCGGCTCGGATCGGGTGCCTGCCTCGCGCGGCTCGGAGCGCCGCCAACTGAAGGCCCGGCCGGCCTCAATCTTCCCGGTGCGGCGCACCGGGTTGCTAGCTTCGATCGCCACGATGTCGCCGACGCCCCCGAGCCTGGATGCCATACAAACCCAGTGTCGCGTCCGACTGTTGCCCCGCCGCCGCGGCGATGAGTGCCCTGTCACGGAACGTGACTTTCAAGTCTGAGTGGAAGGCATGACGAAACACGTAGGGGGTAATAGCAGCACGAAGGCGAGGCATCGACTTCTTTCCCGCGCGAACGACCGCCTTGCGAAGTGCGTCTTCCTGGGCCGAGACGGAGACGACCAACTCGCCGCCGGCCGCAGCACACCTGGCTGCGAGGTGGGCGGCCACCGGACCAGCTTCTGCGATCGAGAACGTCAGCGATCGCCACACCTGCCCGCGGGAACCGTCGCCGCATTTCGCGCCGTCGATCTCCACCTTTAGGTACCCGCCAGCGCCCAGCAGGTTGATCTTGATGCCGGGCGAGTAGGCACCATTCCGGATGCCTTCACTCTGGGTCATCCTATTTCCGGACACCGTCAGAGGGACCGGCCCCGTATTGTCGGACCATACTATCCAATGTCGCCACCGCAAACGCATCTGGATCCCCCTCAACGATTGTCCCCGCAGCCATCTATCGTTCAGTTGCGAATCAGAACACTCAGTCGACTGCATCATTCAGGGGCCTCGCAGGGTAATACTTGTTCCCGCGCTGCTCGATGACGCCACGCTTCAAGAGGCGCGTCGGGATCGTTTCCGCCGTGCTTGTGGCCGCCCCGCATCGGGCGCGGATCTCGGCGATCACCGCGCTCCGCTCACGTCCTTCGGGTCCCCCGGCGTCGACATAATCGCGGGCGACTTGGGTAGTCCTGGGCAGCGCTCTTAGATACCTAGCCTTGCGTTCGACGCGATCAGTGAACTCTCGCAGCACTTGCACCAGCTGATCGTCGTTCTTCCTCACCTCGAGCAGCTGCGCGAGGCTGCTGAGGTTGGCGGCACGGTGGTCAGCAACATCGTGCATCAGCTCGAGCCACCACAGCCGACCCATCACCGTCTCATCGCCCACTCGGGCGTCCCGGA
>DATJOE010000162.1:0-39587 GCA_035507305.1 Solirubrobacteraceae bacterium
CGTTTCCCCACAGCTCCTGCGCGATCTCGTGCGCGCTGAGCGGGCGGCTCTGGAGCAGCTGCGCGATCCGCTCAGCGCGCCGCGCGTGCATGCGAAAGCGCGAGTCGATCAGCGCGGCGTGGTCGGCGATCGGGTCGCCGTGGCCGGGCAACACGAGCGATAGGTTCATCTCCCGCGTCCTTTCCAGCGACGCCATGTAGGTGAGCAGCGCCTGCGGCCGCGGTGCGTTGGGGTCCGGCTCGGCGCCCAGCGGCCGCGCGAGCAGCGGGTTTGAGGAGATGTGCGCGATCAGGTGATCCGCAGCGAGCAGGATCGAGTTCGATTGGTCGAGGAAGACGGTGTCAGAGGGGCTGTGCCCCGGTCGATGCAGCACGCGCAGCGTGCGATCGCGCAAGGTCAGATCACTGTCAGGGGCGAGTTTGTTCGTGACCTCCACCGAGGCGCCCCAACCACGGAAGCTCGCCGAGACGGCGCGCAGTGCGGTGACGACGTCGGAGGGAATGCCGTGGCGCAGCATCAGATTCTGCGCGAAGGAGTCATCAATATCGGTCTCGCGCCCGAAGCTCGCGAGGAACGGCGCGAGCGCGTCAAGCGCTGCGACCTCCGCGCCGGAACGTCGCGCGAGAATCGAGGCCAGCCCGAAGTGGTCGATGTGCTGGTGGCTGACGACCAACAGCTCGATGTCCTCGACCTTGCGGCCGAGTCCCGCGAGCGCCTGTTCGAGCTCGTCGAGCGCCTTCGCGGAGTTCGGCCCCGAATCGATCAGCGTGAGCGGCGAGTCCTCGATCAGGTAAGCGTTCACACGGCCCACCTGGAACGGCGTGGGGACCGCGAGGCGGTGAATGCCCGCCTCCGCCGCTTGCTTCAGCCGCTCACGCGCGAGCTGCTCGCGCTCCTCGTCTTGCTCGCTCACGAGCGGATCAGCGCGAGCACCTCGTCACGCCGGCGTTCCATGTCCTCTGGCGATACAAGCGACTCGAGGCACAGCCGCAGCAGCGGCTCGGTGTTCGAGGGACGCACGTTGAAGTGCCAGTCTTCGTAGTCGATCGAGATACCGTCGAGCCGATCCTGCTTGGCGTCCGAGTAGTGCTCGGCGATCTGCTCGATCTTCCCGGCGGGATCGGCCACTTCGGAGTTGACCTCGCCGGAGATGAAGTAGCGCTCGCGGTAAGGGGCCAGCAGCTGCGAGAGAGACTGGCCTTCTGCGGACAGCAGCTCTAGGACGAGCAGCGCTGGGATCGTGCCCGAGTCCGCGCAATAGAAGTCGCGGAAGTAGTAGTGACCGGAGACCTCGCCGCCGAACAGCGAGCCCTCCTTGCGCATACGCGTCTTGAAGAACGCGTGGCCTACTCGGTTGATGTATGGCGTGCCACCCGCGGCCGTGACGGTGTCGGGCACCGCGCGCGAGGCACGCACGTCGTAGAGGATCGCCTCGCCGGGACTCTTGCGCAGCAGCGTCTTGGCGAGCAGCGCGGTGAGAAAGTCCCCGTCCACGAAAGCGCCCGTGTCGTCGATGAAGAAGCAGCGGTCGGCATCGCCGTCCCAAGCGATGCCGAGGTCGGCTCCGGTCTCGCGCACGCGGTCGATGATCATTTGCCGGTTCTCGGGCAAAAGCGGGTTGGGCTCGTGATCGGGGAAGTTGCCGTCGGGCGTCCAGTAGGTCTCGATCAGCTCAAGCTCCAGGCTCTCAAGCAGCGGACCGACCATCGGCCCGGCCATCCCGTTGCCCCCATCGACGACGACCTTCAGTGGGCGGGCGGAGGTGACGACGTCGGGGTCGATAAAGCTCATCGCAGCGGCCTGGAAGTCGGGATATATGTCGACGTCCTCCAGCGCGCCGCGTACCTCTCCTGCAGCGTCCTCGCCGACTTCGACGAGCCGACGTACGTCTTGGATCCCGGACTCGCCCGAGAGTGCGATCGCGCCCTCGCGCACGAGCTTCGCGCCCGTGTAGGCCTTCGGGTTATGCGAGGCGGTGCACATCAGCCCGCCGTCCAGGCCGCGCGAGCCGACGAGGAAGTAGAGCATCTCGCTACCGACCTGGCCGGCATCGATCACGTTCGCGCCCGCGCTCAGCAGGCCCTCGCGATAGCGGGCGGATAGCTCGGGCGCGGAGAGGCGCATGTCACGCCCGAGACCGACGCGCAGCTCGGAGACCGGCTTGCCCTCCAGCTCTGAGATCACGTGCGCGAAGGCGCGCCCGATCCGCTCAGCGATATCGCCGTCGATCTGCTCGCCGTAGATGCCGCGGACGTCGTAGGCCTTGAAGATCTCAGGTGAGAGGGTGAGGCTCATGTGGCCATCCTATGGGGCCACGGGGAGAGGACGCCCGCCCGCGCGCTCCTAGAATGAGTCTTATGTCAGGACATTCCAAGTGGGCAAGCATCAAGCACAAGAAGGCGATCGTCGACTCTCGCCGCGGCAAGGCCTTCTCGAAGTTGACGCGCGCGATCATGGTCGCCGCGCGCGACGGCGGTGGCGATCCGGTCGGCAATCCAGCCCTGGAGCTGGCAATCCGCAAGGCGAAGGAAGCTTCGATGCCGAAGGACAACATCGAGCGAGCGATCGCTAAGGGCACCGGCGAGGGCGGTGAGGCCGCGGCGATCGAGTCCGTGCTTTACGAGGGCTACGGTCCGGGCGGCGTCGCGGTGCTGATCGAGGCGCTGACCGACAACCGCAACCGCACCAGTGCCGAGGTTAGGCACGCTTTCTCAAAGAACGGCGGCAACCTCGGTGAGCCAGGATCGGTGGCCTATTTGTTCGATAAGAAGGGCACGATCGTGGTCGACGGTACGCGCTACTCCGAAGACGATCTGCTCCCGGCGGTAGAGGCCGGGGCCGAGGACATCTCGGCTGACGAGGACGTCTTCGAGGTGATCACCGCGCCCGCGGACTTCGCCGCGGTACGCGACGCGCTGGAGCAGGCTGATATCGAGCTGGAGAGCGCGGAGATGGCCTATCGACCTTCGACCCTCGTGCCGGTGAATGCGGGGCAGGCGGGGACGCTGATGAAACTGATCGAGGCGCTTGAAGACAACGACGACGTCGACGCGGTACACGCGAACTTCGACGCGCCGGCTGAGGTCCTTGAAAGCGTGGCCTCCTAGTCGGAGCCGACGGGCGCGTCCTCGCGACGGGCGCGAAATAGCTTCACGGGCCCTCGGATGCCGCGCAAGCGGCGCTCGCCGGCGTATGACCAGTGCCAGGGACCGCTCGCGGATTCGCGCAGCTCCTGCTCGACGAGCAGGCTGCCGGGCCGAGCGACCGAGGTGATCCTGCTTGCGAGGTTGACGGGCCGCCCGAACCAGTCGCCCGCGCGCGGGAGCGCCTGACCCCGCGCGGCACCCGCGCGCAGCTGGGGGAATTCCTCGCCCTCGGCATCGGCGGCGTCGATCAAGCTGAGCGCGGCGCCAAGCAGCGACTCGGGCTCGGGTGAGGCGAGCATCGCGGCATCGCCGATCGTCTTGACCAAACGCACGGGCGGTTCGGCGACCTCGGCGGCGAGTGCTTCCAGGCGCAACGCCAAGCGCCCCAGCTCGTCGGGTGGGACTTCCTCGCCCAGGCGCGTGAAGCCGACGAGGTCGGCAAAGCAGACGTTGACCTCGCGCGATCCTGGCAATTCGCCGCCGCTGCGCTCAAGCGCGCTGACGACAGTGCTCTGCGTGGCGTGTTTGAGGTGAAGCGCGAGCATGTTGGCCACGAGCGGATTAACCAGGGGATAGAGGGCACCGGCGGCCTGGGCGTACTGGTAGGCCAGTTCGGACTCGCTCATGCCGGGCTCGAGCACGAGTTTCAGCGGCAGGGCGCGCAGGCTTTCCGCGGCCTGAGAGAGTCCGCGCCCGAGCACGCGCAGCAGATCGAGCAGTTCCTCATCGGAGATGCCTGCGTCGCGCGCGACATGGATCATGCGCACGGACTCGACCTCCGCATCGGTGTAAACGGCCTCGTCCGGTTCCGGGATCGGCAGTCCCATCGCGCGACGGGCCGTGACGAGGAACTCCTCCTCGACGCCCGAGAGCTCGGCGACTTCGCGGGCGGTGTAGCGCTCGGTGCCAACGATCACGCGATCGGCGGGCAGGTAGATGATCGAGCCCGCGGCGGTGCTTCGTCGCAGCTCGGCGAGCGGCACCCCGTCCTCGCTGAGCGCTCGAAGCAGCGCGAGGCGCTCGCTGCGCTGCTGGCCGTCCAGACCGTCGAGCAGGCCCTCGGCCGCGTAGTCGATCGGCTCCCCGCTCATCTACCCGGAGCGTATGGCACCTCGCTGGGCACCGGTCGTGAGGCCACGCTCTCCGGTGCCCGCCCGGAGGCAGGCGTCCGAAGCCCGGCGCAGAATCTCAGAAGATGATCGTCCTCGGCATCGATCCCGGCCTCGCAAGCACGGGCTACGGCGTGGTGGCCCGCCGCGGCAGCCGCCTCGTGGCGCTCGACGGCGGCGTGATCGAGACGCCAGCGGAGCTCGCCCGCGAGCGCCGCCTCGCCGACATCCACGCGCAGATCGAAGCGCTGATCGCCGAGCACGACCCCGATGCGATGGCCCTGGAGGAGCTGTACTTCGGCCAGAACGTGAAAACCGCCTTCGCCGTCGGCCACGCGCGCGGCGCGGCGATGCTCGCTGCGGGCCAGCGCGGAGTGCCCTGTAGCGGCTACACCCCGCAGCAGGTCAAGAGTGCCGTCTGCGGCAGCGGTCGCGCCGACAAGGCGCAGGTGATGCGGATGGTCACAGCGCTGCTCGCACTTGAAGCCGAGCCCCGCGAGGATCACGCTGCCGACGCACTCGCCGTTGCTATCTGCCACGCCAACTGCGCGCCGCTGTCGGCCGCGCTCGCGAAGGCAAGCGCGTGATCGCGCTGCTACGAGGCGAGGTCGCGCTGCGGCGCGCCGACCATGTCGTCGTCCTCTGCGACGGTGTCGGCTACCGCGCCGCGGTGTCCGCGGAGACGCTGCGCCACGTGCCCGCGGTCGGCGAGTCGGTCACCCTGCACACGCATTTGATCGTGCGCGACGACGCACTCGCCCTGTACGGCTTCCACGCAGAGCAGGAGCGCGACCTATTCCTGATGTTGCTCTCGGTGCAAGCCGTCGGGCCGAAGGTCGCGCTCGCCGTACTCTCCGGGGGCGCTCCGCGCGAGCTGATCGCCGCGATCGCCGCGGGGGACGCCCCTCGCTTCCAGGCCGTCCCCGGGATCGGCAAGCGCACCGCGGAGCGGATCATCGTGGAGCTGCGCGAGAAGGTCGTCGTCCATGACGAGGCGATCGTCGGCGAGGATCTCGGGGCGATCACTGCGGGTCGGGGAACCGCGAGCGCCGGCGGCGCCGATCCCGACGGCCGCGCCCTCGCACGCGCGGGGTTGATTGAGCTTGGTTATGCGCCCGGCGAGGCCGACGGGCTGCTGCTCGAAGCCGAGGGCGGAAGCGCCGAGGAGCTGCTGGCGCACGCCCTGCGTCTGGCAAGGACGGGCGCGTGAGCACGCAAAGCACGGCCGATACGCAGGAGGCACGGATCCAGACGCCGTATCTCGTGGCGGAGGATGAGCTTGATCGCTCGCTGCGCCCGCGGCGCCTTGAGGACTTCATCGGTCAGGAGGCGCTGCGCGAACAGCTGCAGGTCGCGATCGAGGCAGCGAGCGGGCGCGGCGACGCGCTCGACCACCTGCTGCTGGCGGGCCCGCCGGGGCTCGGCAAGACCTCGCTTGCACAGATCGTCGCGGCGGAGCTGGATGTTCCGTTTGTGCAGACCGCCGGGCCAGCGTTGGAGCGAAAGGGAGACATCGCGGCCTTCCTGACGGCGCTTGAGCCGCGCAGCGTGTTCTTTGTCGATGAGATCCACCGACTGCCACGCACGCTGGAGGAGACCTTCTACCCGGCGATGGAGGACCGGCGCCTGCCGATCACGGTGGGCCAGGGGGCGGGCGCGCGCGTGGTCACGCTGGAGCTGCCGCCCTTCACGCTGGTCGGTGCGACGACCCGCACGGGTCTGTTGACGACTCCTCTGCGCGATCGTTTTGGCATCCAGGCTCGACTGGAGTCCTATTCAGTTGCCGAGTTGGCGCGGATCGTGCGGCGCTCGGCGGGCATCCTGGAGATCGAGCTGGAGGACAGCGGTGCGATCGCGATCGCCGAGCGCAGTCGGGGCACGCCACGCGTGGCGAACCGTCTGCTCAAGCGCGTGCGCGACTACGCGGAGGTGCGCATGGAGGGGGTGGTCAGCGCGCAGGCGGCGCAGGCGGCGCTTGAGCTGCTCGAGGTTGACGTGCTTGGCCTTGATCGGCTCGATCGCGAGATCCTGCGTGCAATCTGCGTGAAGTTTGAGGGAGGCCCGGTTGGTCTGTCCACACTTGCGGTCGCGGTGGGGGAGGAGCAAGACACGATCGAGGACGTCTATGAGCCCTATTTGCTCACGCAGGGCCTGATCAAGCGCACCCCGCGCGGTCGGGCGGCGACCGCGGCGGCGTTTGAGCACCTGGGCCTGGAACCTCCCGCGAGGAACGAGCCGGCGCTGTTCTAAGCGGCGGCGCGGGGTCGTGCCGCCTCGCCGGCCTGGTGCGTCACGAGCCGTTCACAGGAGCGGTGCGCATCCACGGCGCCCTTGCGTACTCTGTAGCCAACGATGGCTCATCCCTTCATCTGCCCGAACTGCGGACACCGCACGACCGAGATCGACCGCAACATCGGTTTCACGCGTCAGCCGAAGGGCTGCGCGAAGTGCGGCTTTGCGTTTCTGTTCGAACTGCTAGACGACTACTACCCGGCCCCGGACGCGGCATTTTTCGTCTGCGATGGCGAGGGCCGCGTGATCGGCTGCGGGAAGAACTCGTTTTCGTTCACGGGTTTAGAGGAGGAGGAGGTGATCGGGCAGCGCGTGGAGCAAGTGCTGGGGCTGAAGTTCGCAAACGGCGACGCTCCGGTCGACGTGGTGCTCGAGTGGGGCGTGCGCAAACTCGAGGTGCCGGTCCAGGTCAGCGGCGACCGCGACATCGCGGCCGGCGCGAAGGCGGACATGTTCCCGGCCTACGACGATGACGGCGGGCTGTTGCTCGTGTTGACCCCTGACAAGTAGTCTCATCTCGATCGCACGATGACCGACCGCCGCCGCAACTTTCTCGTCCTCTTGCTCGTCGCCGGGTTGATCGCGGCATCGTTTGCGGTGATCGCGGCGAAAAAGACGCGTCTGGGGCTCGACTTGAAGGGCGGCGTAGAGCTCGTCTACCAGGCCAAGCCAACCGCGCAGGCGAAAGTAGACGCGGAATCGCTTAACCGGGCGATCGACATCATGCGCAGCCGCGTTGACAAGCTGGGCGTCGCGCAGCCAGAAATCCAGCGCTCGGGCGCGGATGAAATCGACGTGGCGCTGCCGGAAGTGCACGAAGCGGCGCGAGCCGAACAAGAGGTCGGCAAGACCGCGCAGCTGTTCTTCTACGACTGGGAGCCGAACGTGATCGGCGCGAACGGCAAGCCCTCGCCGAAAGAAACCACGGCGACGGGCGGCGCGAATGCGGGCGCGGCACAGTTCGGGCTCCCCGAGTATCAGGCGGTGCTGCGTGCGCAGAAACGTGCGCCGATCCTGCGCAAGAACGACACGACCTGGAGCAAAGGCTGCACGGCCCAGCAGGTGAACAACTGCATCTACGGCAGCTGGTTCTTGCTGGACCCCAAGCACGAAAAAGTCATCCGTGGGCCGGAGGAAACGGAAAAGAGCCTCTACGCGGACCTCAAGCCCAAGGAAGTCCCCAAGGGCGTGAAATTGAAGGCAGTGCGCGTAAACCCGGGCACCGTGCTGGTCCGTGCGAGGGCGATCGAAAACGAAAAAGGCAAGGTCACCCAGAAGGAACCAAATAGCTGGTTCGTGCTGAACGACAACCCCGTGCTAACGGGTGCCGACGTCAAGAACCCCCGGCAGAGCTTCGACGAAGGTGCGGGCGGGACCGGCGCGCCGAACGTGACCTTCGAATTCTCCAGTCACGGCAAGAGCGTCTTCCAGCAAGTGACGAAGGAAATCGCCCACCGCGGGCAGGAAACGCAGCTACCGGGTGTGCCGAAGGAAGCGGCGCTGCAGCACTTCGCGGTCGTGCTCGATGAAGGGCTGATCACGACGCCTTCGATCGACTACACGAGGTACCCCGAAGGGATCGACGCGAACACGGGCTCGCAGATCTCCGGTGGCTTCACAATCACCTCGGCGCAGGAACTGGCCAGCGAGCTTCAGTCAGGCGCGCTGCCGGTGAAGCTGGAGCTGATCTCCAACTCCCAGGTCTCGGCGACGCTCGGTAAAACGGCGCTAAACCAAGGCCTGATCGCGGGCTTGGTGGGCTTCGGGATCGTCTGCCTGTTCCTGCTGCTGTTCTACCGCGTGCTCGGCGCGATTGCGATCGGCGGTCTGGTGATCTATGGGATCTACTTCTTCGCGCTGATCAAGCTGATCCCGATCACGCTGACGCTGCCGGGCATCGCGGGTCTGATCCTCACGATCGGCGTTGCGGCCGACGCGAACATCGTGATCTTCGAGCGCGTCAAGGAGGAGATACGTGGCGGAAGATCGGTGATCTCGGGTATCGCCACGGGCTACAAACGCGGTTTCGCGGCGATCGTGGACGCGAACGTTGTGACGTTCATGACCGCTTTCATCCTGTTCGCGCTGGCGACAGCGGAAGTGAAGGGTTTCGCGCTGACGCTCGGCATCGGCACGCTTGTCTCGTTGTTCACGGCGGTGCTCGCCACGCAAGCGGCGCTCGGTTCGATGAGCCGCTCGAAATTCGTCACACATCCCGCAGCCCTGGGGGCCGGGGCAAAGAAACGCGGCTGGACCTTCGACTTCATGGGCGCCTCGAAGTGGTTCTTCTCGCTGTCGGGCACGATCCTCTTGATCGGGGCGCTGGCGATCGGCGGCAAGGGCCTTAACTTCGGGATCGACTTCAAGTCGGGCACACGCATCCAGACTGCCTTCGTCCAGCACGTCAGCGAGGGCGAAATCGAAAAAGTGATGGCCTCCACGGGCTACGCCAACGCCAAGGTGCAGAAGTTCAACAACAAGAGCATCGGTGGCAACGGCTACCAGATCTCAACGAAGACGCTGCAGCCCACGAAGGTCCAGAAAATCAAGCAAGCGCTCGATCAAAAGTTCGCGGAGGGCAGTACGCCGGGAACGAAGAACTTCTCCTCTACCTCGATCGGGCCGACGTTCGGCAAGACGGTCGCGAACAGCGCGATCATCGCGATCATCGCCTCGCTGCTCGTGATCTCGGCGTATATCGCGTTGCGCTTTGAGTGGAAGTACGCGATCCCGGTGCTGATCGCGCTGATGCACGACCTGCTGATAACGGCCGGCGTGTACTCGCTGACGGGACGCGAAGTGACGACCTCGACGGTGGCGGCGCTGCTGACGATCCTCGGCTACTCGCTCTACGACACGATCATCGTGTTCGATCGAGTCAGAGAGAACGTGCCACGCATGCCGCGCGCGGCGTTCTCGCAGATCGTGAACCGCTCGATGTCCGAGGTGCTGACCCGGTCGCTGGCGACGAGCTTCTGCACGCTGCTGCCCGTGCTCGCGCTGCTGGGCTTCGGCGGGGAAACATTGAAGGACTTCGCCTTCGCGCTGATGGTCGGAGTCGCGTCGGGGGCGTATTCCTCGATCTTCATCGCTTCGCCGGTGCTCACCCACTGGAAGGAGCGCGAGTCCGGCTATCGCAACCGCCGCGCGCGGATCGTGCGCGAACTCGGGGCAGTCCCGGCCTACGCAACTGCGGCGGGTGGTGAGCCGGTTGACGTCGAGCCGGTCAAGCGCAAACGCAGCGTGTCGATCTTCGGTGCGTCCAGCCCGGGCGAAGAGCAGATCTCGCGCGGCGAGTTCCAGGATCTCGTCCGTGACCTCGACGTCGATCAGGGCGCGGGCAATGGCGGACGCGCCGAGCGTCGCTCGGCCGGCGCAAGCGTGGCGCAGAAGGAGCGCAAAGCGCGTCGTGCGGAGCCTGAGCGCCAAGCTGAGCCCGAGCAGCAGCCGAAGCGCGACCCGGCGGCGGACCTCACGCCTGAGGATCTTGTGCTGAAGGACGACAAATCGGCGCCGAAGCGCAAACGCAACCGCAAGCACGGGAGGCGCTGATGGGTCTACTGGCTTGGGTGATGATGGGTCTTGCGATCTGGCACTTCACGATCTTCCTGCCCGACCGCTTCTGGGGTGGGATCGTGGGCGCGTTCGTGGGCTCTCTCGTGGGTGCGATCGTGATCGGGCTGATCATCTACAGCGTGAAGGTCTCGGCACTGAAGATCCCAGGCGAAAACGAGACCGACGTGGCGATCGTGCTCTATGCGATTCCGGGCGCGCTGATCGGGATGGGGCTCGTGTACTTGGAGGGCATGCGTCGCGAACGCGCGAATGCGCACGTCCTCGAAGAAGCCGACTGAGCGCTTCCGTCTCATCCCGCGCGTACTGTGGCGAGGATGCCGTCAGTGCGCTTTCAGATCACCGACTGTCCCCCCGCGCAACTTGCTTGCCTACGCGAGCGACTCGGCGTGAGCGAAGCGCTCGCGCAGGTGCTCGTGCGCCGTGGGCTAGGCGATCCCGAGCGCGCTCGCGCGTTCCTCGCGGCCTCTGAGGAGCACCCGCCGAGCGCGTTCGCGGAGATTGACCGCGCGGTCGATGCGATTCTCGAGCACGTCTCGGCTCACAGACGGATCACGATCCACGGCGACTACGACGTGGATGGGATCTGCTCGACTGCGATCCTCGTGCGGGCGCTGCGCTCGCTGGGCGCGGATGTCGACTCCTACCTGCCCGACCGGCTCGGTGATGGCTATGGCCTCTCTGCCGCGACGGTACGACGTCTAGCCGAACGCGGTACGCAGCTGCTCATCACGGCCGACTGCGCGGTCACGGCCGTGGAGGAGGTAGGGCTGGCACATGAGCTGGGACTGCAGGTGGTGGTCACAGACCATCACTCGCCAAGGGCGGACGGGGCACTTCCGCAAGCGCCGCTCGTACACCCCGCGCTGTGCGGATATCCCTGTTCCGAGCTGTGCGCGACCGCGGTCGCCTACAAGCTTGCGCAGGCGGTGCTCGCCGCCGCGGGGCGCGAGACCGATGAGCTGACGGAGGACCTCGACCTAGTGGCGCTGGCGACGGTCGCGGACGTGGTGGCGCTACGCGGGGAGAACCGCACGCTTGTGCGGCGTGGCCTGCGCGCGCTCGCGAGGACTCGCAAGCCGGGCCTGCGCGCGCTGATGAGGGTCGCGCGGGTGGACCCAAGCCGCGTGGGGGAGCGAGCGCTTGGGTTCGCGCTTGCCCCCCGGCTGAACGCGGCAGGACGGATGTATCGAGCGGACGCGGGCTTGGAGCTGATTCTCACCGAAGACGAGCTGCGCGCGGCTCAGATCGCGCAGGAGCTCGATCGCGCGAACCAGGAGCGGCGCGAGGTGGAGCAGCGGATCCGCTTTGAGGCCGAAGCCCAGGTGGCGGAGCTGGGCGAGTGCAGCGCGTACGTGCTCGCGGGTGAGCAGTGGCATCCGGGCGTTGTCGGGATTGTGGCCTCGCGCCTGGCCGAGCGCCATCACCGCCCGGTCGTACTCATCGCGCTGGACGGTTCCACTGGACGGGGCTCTGCGCGCAGCATCCCTGGCTTTGATCTGCTTGCGGGCCTGAGCGCATGCTCAGAGCACCTGCTGCGCTACGGCGGTCATCGCGCGGCGGCTGGGCTTGAGATTGAGCGCGGGGCTGTGCATGCGCTCGCCAAAACGCTCGACGGGCACGCAGAGCTCGTGCTCGGCGCGGAGGATCTTGCTCCGCTCGAGCGGGTCGACGCGGTGATCTCGGGCAACCAACTCGGCATGAGCCTTGCCGAGGAGCTGCAATCTCTGGCGCCCTTCGGGCACGGCAACCCGATGCCTTCACTGATGCTGCAGGACGCCTGCTTTCGCGATCCGCGGCCGATGGGGGAAGGCAAGCACGTGCGCTTCACAGTCGAATCCCGAGGGGCGCGCGCGCAAGCGGTGGCGTTCGGCACCGGCGGAGCGCTACCGGTGCCAGACGGCGAGCCCGCGGAGGCGACGTTCAAGCTGGAGATAAACGAGTGGAACGGGGTGTGTGAGCCGCGCCTGGTTCTGCGTCATGCCCGGGCGCCTGAAGCCCGCATTGAGGCCCGCTCACTACCTTCCGAGCAGCCCATCCCGCAGGACGAGCACGAGCTCGTACTCGCTGGACAGGTTGTGGCGGGCGCGAATGCCAAGCAGCACGAGCCGTTCGCCGAGAATCCTAGTGGTCAGCTGGCGCTTTGCTGAGCGCGTGAACACCGCTTCAATACGGCCCAGGCGTCCCCTAACCTATGGGTATGGCGGTGGCTAAGGACCCAAACAGAGTGCACCCCACGGAGGTTGCAGAGCAGCCGCGGCCGGACGGTGCCGTGGATGCTGGCGGGGACGCGGCCGCCAAGATTCCCGTCGCGCTTCAGTCGTCGCGAGCCGATCTGATTCCTCCGCAGCGGCTTGACCTGAGCGAGCCGGAGCGGCGCCTGCTGGCGGACCTGTTCGCGATCGTCTCCGAGCACGCGGCGGACTCGGCGGTCGAGATCGATCGCGCGCGGGTGCAGGACGCGTTCGTGTTCGCTTGTCGCCATCACGCCGCCCAACGGCGCAAGTCGGGTGAGGACTTCATCACGCACCCCGTGGGCGTGGCACGGATCTGCGCGGGCATGCGTCTGGACACAGAGACGCTCTGCGCGGCGCTGCTGCACGACACGGTCGAGGACACGAAGGCCTCGATCGAGGAGGTGCGCGAGCGCTTCGGCGAGGAGATCGCGCAGATCGTGGACGGCGTGACGAAGCTCGAGGGGATCACGTTCCAGTCCCACGACGAGGCGCAGGCGGAGAACTACCGCAAGATGATGGTGGCGATGGCCACCGACGTGCGGGTCATCCTGATCAAGCTCGCCGACCGGCTGCACAACATGCGCACGATCGACGCGCTGGCCAAGCAGAAGCAGATGGACAAGGCGCGCGAGACGCTAGACATCTACGCTCCGCTGGCCCACCGCCTGGGTATCCACGCGATCAAGTGGGAGCTGGAGGACCTCGCGTTCGCGACGCTTCACCCGCGTAAGTACCAGGAGATCAAGGGTCTAGTTGCCCAGCAGCGAGACGACCGCGAGGGCTACGTCAGCCAGGCGGGCGAATACCTGGCGCGCGAGCTGGCCGAGCTTGGCATCCAAGCGCAGATCGCCGGGCGAGCAAAGCACTTTTATTCGATTTATTCAAAGATGACGAAGAAGGGCCGCGAGTTCAACGAGATCTACGACCTCACGGCTATGCGCGTGATTGTCGACTCGGTGAAGGACTGTTACGGCACGGTCGGAGTGATCCACTCGCTGTGGAAGCCGCTGCCGGGTCGCTTCAAGGACTTCATCGCGATGCCGAAGTTCAACATGTACCAGTCGCTGCACACGACGGTGATTGGGCCCGAGGGTCGGCCGCTTGAGATCCAGATCCGCACGCAGGAGATGCACGAGATGGCGGAGTTCGGTGTCGCGGCGCACTGGGTCTACAAGCAGGGCGCCCCGGGCTCCCAGGACGGCGCCGAGGGCGAGGACGCGAAGCTTAAGTGGCTGCGCTCGATGCTCGACTGGCAGAAGGAGCTCTCAGACCCGCGCGAGTTCATGGAGACGCTGCGCACGGACCTGTTCGAGGAAGAGGTCTTCGTGTTCACGCCGAAGGGTCAGGTCAAGTCGCTTGCGGCGGGCGCGACGCCGCTGGACTTCGCTTATGAGGTGCACACCGAGATTGGCCACCGCTGTGTAGGTGCGCGCGTGAACGGCAAGATCGTGCCGCTGCACTACGAGCTGCGCTCGGGCGACATCGTCGAGATCCTCACTTCAAAGCGCGATCGCGGACCTTCGCGCGACTGGCTTGCAGTCGTCAAGACGACACGCGCGCGCAACAAGATCAAGGCCTGGTTCAAGGCGGAGTCACGCCAGGACACCGAGCATGAGGGGCGCGAGGTGCTGCAGGAGCACTTGCGCAAAGCGGGCCTGCCCGCGCAGAAGATCACCGGCTCGGCGATCCTTGCGGATGTGATCCGCGAGGTCGGCTACCGCAAGGCGGATGACTTCTACATCGCCCTCGGCGGCGCGAAGGTCTCGCCGAAGCTCGTGGTCACGAAGGTGCTGCAACGGCTGAAGCAGGGCGAGGCGGCGGACAACGACGGGACCGCCGCGGACCTGTTGCGCGTCGGGCGTCCCCGCCGCCGTCCGACGAAGTCATCTGAGCAGTACGGGATCAAGGTCGAGGGCGTGGAAGACGTGATGCTGCGCCTCGCGAAGTGCTGCCGTCCGGTACCGGGCGATGAGATCGTCGGCTACATCTCGCTCGGTCGCGGGATCACGATCCACCGCGAAGACTGCCCGAACGTCGTGCTGCTGAAAAAGGACCCCGAGCGCTTCACGGCGGTCGGTTGGGAGGGCGATCAGTCCACGGCGTTCGTTGTGGAAATCCAGATCGACGCCTGGGACCGTCACCGCCTGCTGGAGGACCTCTCGCGGGTGTTCAGCGAGTCGGGGGCGAACATCCTCGAAGCGCGCTGCATGTCTGCGCCGCCGATGGTCAAGAATCGCTTCGTGGTCGAGGTCGCGGACTCGCACACGCTGAAGGGCGTGATCACGCGCATGCGCAACATCGATTCGGTGTTCGACGCGTATCGCGTAACGCCGGGCGGCGCCGGCTAGAGCGCTTGTTGCAGCCTTTTGTCTTGTTTTAGATAATTTCGTCGTCTATGACGATCAGACGGGTTTTGATGTTGTTCGGGGTGGCGGCGCTGCTCGTGCTGGCGGTGCCCGCGGGGGCGGGCGCTGTCGGCGAGTTGAGCCTCCAGGAATGCTTCGGCTCGGCGGCCGGCTGCATCAACGAGGCGGGCGAACCGTTCCTCGACTCGGGCGGCGTCGCGGTCAACCCCTCAGGCACCGCGGTCTACGCGACGGGCAAAGAGGACGTCACGCACTTCTTCGTCGGCGGCGAAGGCAAGCTCGCCTACGACGGGTGCGTGAGCGACGACGGCTCGGGCGGGTTCTGCACGAACGCCAACTCGCCTGCTGACCCGCTGAACCACGCCCACGGCTTGGTCGTCAGCCCGACGCGTCCAGCTGTCTACGTAGCGGCTGACAGCGTGGATCTGGGTCCCAACACGCCGGGCGACGTCGCTCACTTCGAAACGCTCGCGCCCGGCGGCCAGCTCGTTTACCGCGATTGCATCAGCAATGCAAACGGCACGAACAACAACTGTGGCGTCACCAACGGAGCGTGGCCGCTGGAGGCCGCGACGCAGGTGGCGATGAGCCCGGACGGCAACTCGCTGTACGCGGCCGCCGAGGGCATCACACCCGAAGTCGGCTGGGTCGATCACTTCTTCGTCTCTTCGACGGGGTTCTCGTTCGACGGCTGCGTGGAGTCGATCGCCACCCCGAACTGCCTGCAGTTCGGCAGCGAAGGCGTGCCGCTCGAACGCGCGGCGGCGGTGGCGGTCAGCCCGACGACTGGCGACGTCTACGCGGCCGCCCCCGAAGCGGGCGCCGTCGTGCACTTCTCGACCGACGACGCCGGTCGCCTGACGCCCGGCAACTGCGTCGCGGGGGCAGGTGCTGCAGGAAGATGCGAAAACGCGCCGGGCTCGCTGCCGGAGGCGGACAATGGGATCGCCGTCAGCCCCGACGGCGCTTCGGTGTACGTGACCAGCCACACGAGCCCCGGCGGCCTGACGAGGTTCTCGGTGCAGCCGAACGGCGATCTGCGCTGGGCGGAATGCGTGACCGCCGACGGCTCGGGTGGCGTTTGCCGGAGCATCCCCGGCGGCGCTGACGCGCTCGTGGGAGCGGAACCGGTCGCGGTGAGCGCGGACGGCCGGTCGGTCTACGTCGGCGGCCAGCGCGCCGTGGCAGCCTTCACGGTTGGCAGCGACGGCGCGCTCGCCTACCAGGCGTGCTACTCGGGCGAATTCGTCGAAGGCTGCACCGATCTTCCGGGCAAGCCAATCGAAGGAGCCACCGGGATCGCGGTCAGCCCAGACGGCGGCTCGGTCTACGTCTCCTCCGGGACGCCCGGGATGCTTGCCCACTTCTCGCGCGTGCGCCCGTCGGCGCCACCGTCGCCTCCCGAATCCGGCGGTGGGACCACCGGCGGGGGGACGACGTCCGGGGGCAGTGGAATGAACCAGACGACTACCGCAGGTGCGACCGCTGGACCGCATCGTTTCAGTGCCGCGGAGCTGAAGGCGAGCCTGCTCGCGCAACTCCTGCCGAGCGGCAAGGCCGCAAAGCTGGCGAAGGTCAAGCGCAGCAAGGGCTATGCACAGAGCTTCAAAGCGCTCATCGCGGGGTCGCTGACGATCGACTGGTTCTTCCTGCCGAAGGGCGCTCATGTCTCGGCGGCGGGCAAGCACAAGCCGAAGCCCGTGCTGTTTGCCGTGGGGCAGGTGGCCTTCGCCGGGCAGTTGACGAAGACACTTCAGGTCAAGCTCACGGCGAAGGCGCTGAGCCTGCTCAAGCATCGGGCGGCTGTCGCGCTGACGGCGAAGGGCATGTTCACGCCCACGGGCGGCACATCCGTCAGCGCCACGAAGGCGTTTCAGCTGAAGGGCTGATTCGGCCGAAGGTCTGATTCAGGCGACGACGTTCAGGGCACGCGGCTTGATCGAGTAGCGCGCCTCCTGCACCTCGCCGAGAAAGTCGCCGTCGACCTGCAGCGGCAGCGGACGCCCGTCGGCGCTGCGCACGGTCAGCTCGCGCAGGCCCTCGGTGTTCATGATCTGGCGGTTGCCGGTGACGCGCGCGCGCGAGGAGAGGGCGCGCACGCCGATCGACGCGAACGCCAGAGGTGTGGCGCGGCGCAGCGTGGCGAGCACCAGCTCACCGGAGTCCAGCCCAGCCCCGTCGGCGATCTCGATCGGTTTGTCGTGGAAGTAGGTGAAGGGGGCGCCGTTTTGCACGATCGCCGTGGCACCGGGAAACTTGCCCCGATCGGTTTCGACCTCGAGTCGCGCGGGGCGCACGAGGTAGCGCTGCGCGACGGTGAGTGCCTTCCAGGTGAAGAAGTACGGCCCGTAGCGTGCCTTCAGCTTGGGCTTGGCATCGACTTTCTCGACGACGCTCGCGTCGAGGCCGACGCCGGAGTTGAACGTGAAGCAGCGGTCGTTGACGATGCCGAGATCGACCTTGCGCACGCGCCAGTCATCGGCCATCGCGAGTAGGTGCTCGGTGGCGTCGATCAGGTCTCCAGGAATGCCGAGGATCTTCGCGAACACGTTCGCCGAGCCGCCGGGCAGCGCGCACAGTGGCGTAGGCGAGCCGAGCAGCCCGTTCGCGGCTTCGTTGACGGTGCCATCGCCGCCGAAGGCGACGACTACGTCATAGCCCTCGTGTGCGGCCTCGCGGCAGAGCACAGTGGCGTGACCGCGTGACTCGGTGTCCACGGCGTCGACCTCAAAGCGGCCCTTCAGCGCGTAGACCACGAGGTGTCGCAGGCGGTCGGAGACAGTCGAGGCGTAGGGGTTGACGATGATCAGCATGCGCCGCTTGTCCGCGGCGGCGTAGGGCTCGAGGGAGGCCGCGCCCTCAGCAAGGCGCTGCTCCGGCCCGCGCGTGGGGGTGCGCGATGGGGAGATGCTCATCCAACAGCGCCTACACCACAGCCGCGCGCGCGTTACCGCGCGGGCGAGCCGGGGTATTCAGGGACGAACATACGGCTGCGCGGGTGCCGTCCGTCGGGTGGATTGCTAGACTCCCGCACACATAGCTGGACACATCCAGAGGGGTGAAGGGACTGGCCCTATGAAACCCCGGCAACCACCGTCCGTCACTGCGGGAAGGTGCCAATTCCAGAGAGATGTGTGGCGAGCCTCCGCGCTCTTCGCACAAGTGACATCGCGAAGACGATACGACGGAGGTTTCCAATGGCTGTCAGTCACCTGCAGTGCAAGGAGTGCAAGGCCGAGTACCCGCTAGAGGCGTTGTTTGTCTGCGAGTCCTGCTTCGGGCCGCTTGAGGTTGTCTACGACCACAGTCGCGTCAAGGGCGACGTCGGCGAGCTGCGCCGGCGCATCCAGGGCGGCCCGCAGAACATCTGGCGCTACGCGGACTTCTTGCCCCTGGCCGGTGGACCCCCGGGCCCCTCGGGCCGGCTGGCCTCGCGCGTCGGCCTGCCTGCGGGCTGCACGCCGCTGATCCGCGCGGACCGTCTGGCCGAGCGCCTTGGCCTGGGCGAGGTGTGGGTCAAGAACGACGCGGCGAACCCGACGCACTCCTTCAAGGACCGGGTCGTCTCGGTCGCAGTGACACGGGCCCGCGAGCTCGGCTTCGAGACGATCGCCTGCGCCTCAACGGGCAACCTCGCGAACTCGGTCGCTGCGCACGGCGCCGCGCTGGGCCTTGACTCCTATGTCTTCATCCCCGCGGACCTCGAGGAGCAGAAGGTCCTCGCGACGGGCATCTACGGCACGAAGCTGGTCGGCGTAGAAGGCAACTACGACGACGTGAACCGTCTTTGCACGGAGCTGTGCGCGGATCGTGAGTGGGCGTTCGTGAACATCAACATGCGTCCCTCCTACGCCGAGGGCTCTAAGACTCTGGCGTTCGAGATCGCCGAGCAGCTCGGCTGGGAGCTGCCGGACCGCTGCGTCGTGCCGATCGCCTCGGGCTCGCTATTCACGAAAATCGCCCGCGGTTTTCAGGAGTTCTCCGAGCTGGGCCTCGTCGAGGGCGAGCTGCCCGCGATGAACGGCGCCCAGGCCGAGGGCTGCTCGCCGGTCGCGACCGCCTACGCCGAAGGGCAGGACTTCTGCCGCCCGGTCAAGCCGAAGACGATCGCGAAGTCACTAGCGATCGGCAACCCAGCGGATGGTCCCTACGCGCTCGACCTCGCGCGTCGCTCGGGTGGCGGCATCGACGCTGTGACCGACGATGAGATCCGCGCGGGGATCAAGCTGCTGGCCGAGACCACGGGCATCTTCACCGAGACTGCAGGAGGCGTGACGACCGCGACGCTTGCAAAGCTCGCGGCACGTGGCGAGATCGACCCCAGCGAGCGCGTCGTGCTCGTGATCACCGGCGAGGGTCTGAAGACGCTCGACGCGGTGCGCGGCACGTTCGAGGCGCACACGATCGAGCCGTCAGTCGAGGCTTTCGAGACCGGCGTTCCCCAGACCGTCTCGGTCTGATGGCGGTCACAGTGAAGATCCCTACGCAGCTGCGCGCTGCGGCGGGTGGCGAGGCCGAGACCGAGGTGAATGGCGCGACCGTGCAAGAGGTGCTCGACGGCTTGTTCGAGCGCCACGGCGAGCTGCGCTCGCGGCTGTATGACGAGCAGGGCGGGCTGCGCCGCTTCGTGAACGTCTACGTCGCGGGCGAAGATATCCGCTTCCTCGACGGGCTGGCGACGCCGGTCACGGACGGGGCGGAGCTGACGATCCTGCCCGCGGTGGCGGGCGGCTAGCGCGAAGTTGTCTGTGCGCCGCCGGCTTGGTGCACGGCGGCGTGCGCCGGCGGCGGCGTCGAGCCGCTGATCCCGACGGTCGAGACCAAGCCCGCTGCGACCATCGCGGCGATCGTCAGTGCGCGCATGCGCTTCGGCGTGAGCCACCCGAAGTGGTGGGTCTGAAGCCAGCTTCGAAAACCTGTCGCGGCCGAAGCCGCCGCCATCGCGCAACCCGCGCACATGTCCTGAGCCTAGCGCGCGGCGTGGCGCGGGCTCAACCGTGCTCGGCGGTCTCGACCCGGCTCTCGAGCCGCTGCTTGAGCTCGGGCCCACGCCCGGCGGCGACCGCGCGCGCAGCGCGCGCCTCGCTCAGCTCCAGACCGTGCAGCTGGGCATAGTCGAGCAGGTTCTGACGCTCCTCGCCCTCGCGTGCGGCACGCAGGAACAGCCAGCAAAAGAGCCCGAGCGTGAGGAAGGACTCCTCGACCATCATGATCGCCCCGGCGATGTTCTGATCGGCAAGCGGCGAGATGTGGTGGATTGCGTCGCCGCGCTGGTAGAAGGGGTAAAAGACGGTGCCCGACCAGAGGAAGATGTTGCCAAGCACGGTGCCGGCGAGGCGCACGGCGACGATGTAGACGAGCCGCCCGAGGTTGCCGAACCATTTCGGCATGGGCAGCGGCCCGAACAGGCACATCCACATGTTGATGCCGAAGCCGAGGAACATCGCGTGCTCCAGGGCGTGGATGCCCGAGTGGCGGAGGGCGGCTTGGTAGAAGACGGGGAGGTGCCAGACGTACAGGTCGATCGTCCACAGGGGGAACGCGATTGCGGGGTGGGCGAGCGCGCGCAGGCGATCGAAGAAGCGGATTTTGAGGATCGGCGCGATCAGCGGGCCGGTCAGCCCAAGCACGATCAGCAGCGCGGCGATGTCGCCAAGCAGCAGGTGCTCGACCATGTGCATGTAGAGCAGGTCTTGGCTGGCGCTGCCGAGTGAGGTGAGCGCGGCGGCGATCGTGACGAAGCCCCCGTAGAAGCAGGCTTGGCGCCAGCCGGGGACTGGATGGGTCGTCTCGGCAAGCGTGCGCACGCGCCGCGCGTAGAGGACCGCGAAGACGACCAACGGTCCCAGCTGCAGCACGTCCTCGAGCGAGGTGGAGACGGCGAGCGGGAGCGTGTGCATGCGGCTTTCAGGGTACGCGAGCGCAGGGCGCCGGGGGGTCGCAGACCCTACTGGCGCGGAGGCGGCTACCGGCGGGCGGCCGAGGACCGTCCCATAGACTGGCGCGAGCATGAGCGCTCGACCTCGCCGCATGCTGCCCAGCCTGCTCGGCGGCGCGGCGCTCCTGGCGCTGGTACTTCCGGCGAGCGCTCAGGCCCACGGGATCGTGGGCAAGGCCGATCTGCCGATTCCGGTGTGGCTGTTCAGCTGGACGGCAGCGATCGTGCTGGTCGTGTCGTTCGTGGCACTCTCGACGCTGTGGCGCGCGCCGCAGCTGCAGGAGGAACATCGCCGGCTGCTGCTGCGCATTCCTGCGTCGGCAGGCCTCGCGCTGGAGGTGCTCGCGGGTGCGATCGGCCTCGGCTTGTTCGCGCTGGTCCTGTACAGCGGCTTCGCGGGCGCGCAGGTGCCGAACGCGAACTTCTCGGTCACGTTCGTGTACGTGATCTTCTGGGTCGGGCTGCCGGTCCTGAGCGTGCTGTTCGGCGACGTGTTCGCGGCGTTCAACCCATGGCGCGCTTGTGCGCGTGTGCTCTCGGGGCTGTTGCGCGCCGTGCGCCGAGGCTCGGCGGAGCCGCCGCTGCGCTACCCCGCGGGGCTTGGAGTGTGGCCCGCGATCGCGGGGATCGTCGGCTTTGCGTGGCTCGAGCTGGTGTACGTCAACCGGGACGAACCCTCTCTGCTCGCGGCGCTCTCGCTGGGTTACTTCTGCGTGATGGTCGTGGGCATGCTGCTGTTCGGCGTCGAGCAGTGGGGGCGCTCGGCGGACGGCTTCGGCGTGTACCTGAACCTGCTGGGCCGTCTCTCGGCGTTGACGCGCGATCGGCGGGGACTGCTCTTGCGCCGACCGCTGAGCGGCATCACGAACTTGCAGGTGCGTCCCGGGACGGTGACGTTGATCTGCGCGCTGATCGGCACGACGACGTTCGACGGCTTCTCAAACGGCGGCATCTGGCGCAAAGCCGAGCCCGAACTGCAGAGCGTGTTCTCGAGCCTGGGCCTGGGCGAAACGCCGGCGCAGGAGCTCGCGTACTCGGTAGGTCTGGTGCTTTGCATCTGCCTGATCGTCGCGGTCTACCGCTTGGGGATCGCGGGCGTGCGCAGCGTCAGCGAGCGCTATGACACGGGCGAGTTGGCCCGCGCGTTCGCGCACACGCTCGTGCCGATCGCGTTCGCCTACGTGCTCGCGCACTATTTCTCGCTGCTGATCTGGCAGGGCCAAGCGCTCGGCTATCTGATCTCTGACCCGCTCGGCCAGGGCAGCGACCTGTTCGGCACGAGCGGCTATCAAATCGACTACGGCGTGCTCTCCTACGCGGCGATCTGGTACGTGCAAGTGGCGGCGCTGATCGCGGGTCACGTGGGCGGCCTCGCGCTCGCGCACGATCGCGCGCTGGTGCTCTATCGCGAGCCGGAGGAAGCGGTGCGCAGCCAGTACTGGATGCTCGCGGTGATGGTGGCGTTCACGAGCTTCGGTCTGTGGCTGCTCTCGGACGTGGGTACCTGAGCTACGTTTCGACTGTGTCTGCTCGCGCGCTCTTGACACTGCTCGTCCTCTCGTTGCTCGCGCTCGGACCCGCGAGGGCCGCCGCAACGGGCGAGCAATCGCAGAGCCCGCTGAGCGACCAGGGTTCGAGCCCGAACTACCGCTCGACGATCACCTCGATCTCCCCTCACGCGCCGGGGCTCTCGCTGCAGGTGCTCCAGTTCTCAGACCGCCTGCAACTGCGCAACCACACGGGCCGTGCGGTCTCGATCGAAGGCTACGAAGGCGAACCCTATGCACGCATCCAGCCCAGCGGCACGGTCGAAGTCAACACGCGCTCGCCCGCGTACTACCTGAACCAGAGCTTCTACGGCAACGTGACGGTGCCGTCCTCGGCAAGCGCAAGCGCCCCGCCGCACTGGAAGATTGTCGACCGCACGGGTCAGTTCGAATGGCACGATCACCGCATCCACTGGATGTCGCCGACGCTGCCGCCGCAGGTCAAGGACAAGGGCAAGCGCACGCTTTCGATTGGCATGTGCCGATCGCGGTTGGAGCCCAGAAGGGCGCGGTGGCGGGACAGCTTTACTGGACGCCCGAGTCCTCCTCGGCGCCGGTCGCGGCGATCGCGGTGGGCGCGGCGATCGTCGTGCTGGGGGCGCTGCTTGTGATCGTGACTCGCCGCCGCCGGCGAGTGCCACCGGGACAGGCGGAACAGCCGGGCACGAAGGCCGGCCACCGCGAGGCCTGGTAGCGTTGGTCTCGATGTTGCTGGGCTGTCTAACCCATTGGTACGTCTCGTTGCTGTATGTGGTGCCGGTGCTGGCCGTGGGCGGCTGGGGCTGGTGGAGCGCGCGGAAGATGTCGCGCAACCGACGCAACAAACCGAACGACCCGACCGCGGCGCTCGACGCGGGGCGCTAGAAAGATTTCTTGCGGGTTCGCGCGCGATTCCGCGGAAAACCCGCAAATTGCGCACTATTTGAACACTTAGCGGTTTCTTCGCAGGTCTTCAGGAGCACCTGAGTAGCATTGGTTTGACTGACTGGCATGACCGCGCAAACCCCCACCCGAACCGCCACGATCCGATCCGCCACGGCTGAAGGGCACACCGAGCGGGTCGACGCGATCGCGTTCCTGGACGAGAGCACGCGCCAGAAGGCGATCACCGAGCGCCCGAGCGGTCCGGGGCGCTACCTGGAGATCCAGGGAACGGGCGAGACGCTGTTGATCCCGATCGAGGACGGCGTGACGCACATCGGCCGAGGGCTCTCGGCGGACTTGCATCTCGACGAGAAGTCGGTGTCGCGCCGGCACGCGATGCTGGTGCAGCGTCCTTCGGGGCCACGGCTGCTCGACGATCGCAGCTCGAATGGCACGTTCGTTAACGGCAGCCGGGTCGTGCAGGCCGATCTGCACAATGGCGATGTGATCCTGCTGGGGCGCGTCGTGCTGCGGTACCTAGAGATCTGAGTATCTCTAGGTTCTTTGGTATCAGGACAAAACCTTATACTCCGGGCGTCGTCGGCCCTCCAAGGGGTCAGCTCCACAACCACCCAGGAGGGTTCCTGATGAGAAAGCTCGTGGCCGCAGCCGCTGCGGTCGTGCTGGGCCTGCTCGCGCTTGCGGGATGCGGCAGCAGCAGCTCAAGCTCCACCTCGTCGAGCAGTTCGTCTAGCTCGACCTCCAGCTCGACGCCGGTCAGCAAGCCGGCGGCAGATTCCTCGCTGGTCGCGGAAGTGCCTGCGGCGATCAAGTCGAAAGGGTCGCTGAACGTCGCGACCGAAGCGCAGTACGCGCCGAACGAGTTCATCGCCTCAGACGGGCACACGGTGATCGGGATGGACGCGGAACTGATGGAATCGATTGGCAGCCTGCTCGGGCTGAAGGTGAAGCTGATCAACTCGGACTTCGAAACGATCATTCCGGGGCTGGCGGCGGGGCGCTACGACCTGGGAATCTCCTCGTTCACGGACACGAAGGAACGCGAGAAGACCGTCGACTTTGTGGACTACTTCGAGGCGGGAATATCCTTTTACGCGAAGAGCTCGGCGAACCCGGGCGTGACGACGGTCACGGACCTGTGCGGCAAGACAGTCGCTGCTGAGAAGGGCACGGTCGAGCAGGAAGAAGCTGAAAAGCAGAGCAAGGCGTGTACAAAAGAAGGCAAGAAGTCGGTGACGACGCTCAGCTTCCCGGGCCAGAACGCGGTGAACCTCGCGGTCTCGAGCGGTCGCGCCGAGGTGGGCATGGCCGACTCGCCGGTCGCGGACTACCAAGTGAAAAGGTCCGAAGGCGGCTTCAAGCTGATCGGCAAGGAGTACGAAGTCGCGCCCTACGGGATCGCGATCCCGAAGAAGAGCGGCATGACTCAGCCGGTGCTCGGCGCGGTGAAGGCGCTGATCGAAGATGGGACCTACGGGAAGATCCTCGACAAGTGGGGTCTGCAGTCGGGGGCGATCAAAGAAGCAAGGGTCAACGGCGCGATCGGCTAGCGGCTGGACGGTCGCGTAAAGCACGGATGATCGAGCGGTAGGTGTCCTCGGCGTCACCAACTCCCGAAGCGGCCGGCGGGCCCGAGGACATCCGCGCGGTACCGGTCAGGCGCCCGGGGCGCTGGGTGGCGGCGGCGATCGTGGTGATCGTCGCGGTCGCGCTGGTTCGCTCGGTCGTCGATAACCCGAACTTCCAGTGGGACGTCGTCGGGGAATACCTGTTCGACGGGCGCATCCTGCACGGGTTGCGGATCACGATCGAGCTGACGGTGATCGCGATGGCGATCGGCATCGCGCTAGGCGTGGTGCTCGCCGTGATGCGTCTGTCGCCGAACTGGCTGGTCTCGGGCGCGAGCTCGTTCTACATCTGGTTCTTCCGCGGAACGCCGGTCTTGGTGCAGCTGCTGTTCTGGTACAACATCGCGGCGCTGTACCCGAAGATCGACCTCGGGATCCCGTTCGGTCCGTCGTTCATCCACGCGGACGCGAACACGCTGATCACACCGTTCGCGGCGGCGATCCTGGGCCTGGGCCTGAACGAGGGCGCCTACATGGCGGAGATTGTGCGGGCGGGGATTATCTCGGTCGATCCGGGCCAGTCGGATGCGGCTCAGTCGCTGGGGATGACGCGGCTGCAGACGATGCGCCGGATCGTGCTGCCACAGGCGATGCGGGTGATCATCCCGCCGACGGGGAACGAGACGATCTCGATGCTGAAGACCTCCTCGCTGGCGAGCGTGATCGTGGTGACCGAGTTGCTCTACGCGGCGCAACTGATCTACTCGGTGAACTTCAAGACGATCCCTCTACTGATCGCGGCGAGCGTGTGGTACATCGTCTGCACGAGCGTGCTCTACGTTGGCCAGTACTACCTGGAGCGCTACTACGGTCGCGGCGCGCGCACGCAGCAGGTGGGGCTGTTGGCGCGCATCCGCACGGGCCTGCTGTCGGTGCGTCACGAGGGGCTGAATAGGTGAGCGCGGTGCAGCCAATGGTGAGTGCAGAGGCAGTGCATAAGCGCTTCGGCCGTATTGAAGTTTTGAAGGGGATCGACCTCACGGTCGATCCTGGCGAGGTTTTGTGCCTGCTCGGCCCTTCGGGATCGGGGAAGTCGACGTTTCTGCGCTGCATCAACCACCTGGAGAAGATCGACTCGGGGCGGCTGTCGGTCGACGGCGAGCTGGTGGGCTACCGCCAGGAGGGCGGCAAGCTGCACGAGCTTCGCGAATCGGAGGTCGCGCGCAAGCGCGCGGAGATCGGGATGGTCTTTCAGCACTTCAACCTCTTCCCGCACATGACGGCGCAGGAGAACGTGACGTGCGCGCCGATTCGGGTTAAGCGCGAGCCCGCGGAGGATGCGCGCGCCCACGCACGGGAGCTGCTCGCGCGGGTGGGCCTTGAGGACAAGCTCGATGCCTACCCGTCACAGCTCTCGGGCGGCCAGCAGCAGCGCGTGGCGATCGCGCGAGCGCTGGCGATGCGCCCGAAGCTGATGCTGTTCGACGAGCCGACCTCGGCGCTCGACCCGGAGCTAGTGGGCGACGTGCTCGCGGCGATGCAGCAGCTCGCGCGCGAGGGGATGACGATGGTGGTCGTCACACACGAGATGGGCTTCGCGCGCGAGGTCGCAGACACGGTGGTGTTCATGGATGACGGCATCGCGGTGGAGTGCGGCAGGCCAAGTCAGGTGCTGGATAACCCGCGGCACGAGCGCACGCGAGCTTTCCTCTCAAAGGTGCTCTAAGCGCGGGCCGAAAGCTCCTTGCGCATGAGCGCGACGGTCTTCACGTCGCCGTGCTGTAGGCGGCCGATGTCTTCGTAGCCACGCGCGGCATGGAACGCAAGCGAGGCATCATTGCGGGGCTTGACGTTCACGTCGCAGACCATGCGCCCAAACGGGAGCGCGGCCTGCTCCATCGCGTCATAAAGCAACGCGCCGAGCCCGCGCCGGCGGTGCGCAGCATCGACGGCGATCCGGTCGAGGTAAAGGAAGCTCTCATAGCGCTCTGCGAACCAGTGGTAGTTTGCGCTGTCATAGGCGGTCCCGGGGGCGACTGCGATCGCGAAGGCCGCGACCTGGCCCTCGTTTTCAGCGACGAAGCTGCGATGAGCGAGCTCGAGGATGAAGGCGAGACGCTGCTCATCGAGCGGGCTCAGCTCCTGGACCGAAGCCTGGTTCAGCATGAGCACCGCCGACCAGTCGGCTCTTGCAAGCTCCCTCACCTGCATCGCCCCAGCTTATGCGCGCCGCGCTCGCGACGCGCCGCGGCCGGTCAGGCCGCGCGGGGCGCCTGCTCGCGCGGGCCGTGCGCGTGCGGCACGACCTCGTCGAGCGCGGGCTTGCCGTCGCGCTCCTGCTTGGCGCGGTACATCGCGTGGTCGGCGCGCTTGATGAGCTCATCCGGAGTGGTCGAGCCGGCTTCGGCACAGGCGACACCAACGCTCGCGCTTAGCTCCACGGGGCCGACCGACAGATCGAGTGGGTCGCTGAGCGAGCGGCACACGCGCTCGGCGACGCGCACGGCGACCTCGCTGCCGCGAATGTCGGGCAGTAGCACGATGAACTCGTCGCCGCCAAGTCGTCCGACGCCGTCACCGCGCCGTGTGAGCGCCCGCAACCGCTCGGCGACCGCGGCGAGCAGCTCATCGCCCGCGGCGTGACCGAAGCGATCGTTGACGGGCTTGAAGCGATCGAGGTCGACGTAGACGACGCCGGTGATCGAGGAGTCCTCGCGCTCGAGCTCACGTTCGAGCATGTCGAGGATCGCGCCGCGGTTGTAGCAGCCGGTGAGCGCGTCGAACGTGGCGCGTCGTTGCAGCTCCTCGTGTGCGCGGGCGCTGTCGGTGACGTCGAGTACCGAGGTGATCGCGCCGCTGATCTCGCCGGTGGGGCGATGCAGCGCCCGGATGTTCATGAGCGCGCGTCGCCACTCGCCACCGGAGAGCACGATGTCGACTTCGACATCCTCGTCCACGCCGTCCTCGAGCACATGGCCGAGGGCGGCTTCGAAGCTCGCGACGCCCTCACGGGTGAGCGTGCGCAGCAGCGAGCGGGCGGTCGGGGCGGGGTCGTCTTGACCGCCGCGCGCCGTGGGGTCCTCGTCGCCTCCGGCAAGCGCGATCGGGGCTTGCACGATCTGCAGCAGGCGGGCGTTGTGGTAGACGGCGTGACGCTCGCGGTCGAGCTGCATCAAGCCGACGGGCATCGCGTCGGTCAGCCGCCGCAGCAGCTCCTCGCGCTCCTCAAGCGCTTCCTGCACGGCCATCTCCGCGGAGACATCGATCAGCTCGACGAGCACGTAGTTGCGATCGCCGCGACCGAGGTAGTTGTGCAGCGTGGTATCGACCCACATGTAGCTTCCGTCCTTGCGCCGGCGGCGCAAGCGCGTCAGCTGAGCGCGGCGGGTGGAGAGCGTCGTGAGCCAGCCCTCGACGGCGCGGCCCTGGTCGTCGGGGTGGATCTGATCGAGCACCGACTTGCCGATTAGTTCCTCGGGTGTGTAGCCGAACATCTGCGTGAAGGCCTCATCACACTCGATCACCTTCGCGCCCTCGTCCTCCAGCAGCGTGGCGAAACGCGGCGCCGCGGGTACCTCCTCGGCGTTGTCCTCGCCCTCGGGCGCCTCTTCGTCGCTGGGCAAAATCACGCAGAGCATCACGCCGTGCGCGGCGCGGAGGTCGAGGAAATGCAGCGTGACCCAGCGCGTGGGCTTGTTCAGCATGCGGACTTTGCCGTTGACGGCGAGCTCCTCCTCCAGGCGCTGCCACAGCGAGACGACCTCGCCGCGGTCGGCGGCGACGACGTTGTCAATCACGGCGCGACCCTCGATCGCGGGCTGGCCCGAAAGCGCGAGGGTGCCGGGGATCGGCACGATCAGGCCGTTGGTGGAGAGCGCGCAGACGAGCGCATCGGGGTGCTCACGTAGAAGCGCGTCCGCCGCGTGCTCGACGGTCAGGTCACGGTGTGCTGTCTGGCTGGGCATAGGGCGTAGGGGGCTCGCCTCCGCGGCAGCTGTTCGATCTGAAACAGGCTCGTTCAACCATCGGTCAACGCCCACCGCGGCATGAGTCGGCCCGCAGTCCGTGGACGCGTGGCGAGGCGAGTGAGATGGGCCCGGACATGCCTTCGAACGAGCGGGAACAGGAGTGGACTAAGTCTAGCTAAGTCCTAGTATGATGAAGCTATGGCTCGCGTAGGCATGCATGAAGCAAAGACGCACTTCTCGCGTTTGGTCGATCGAGTGGAAGCTGGGGAGGAGGTCGTGATCCAACGCAACGGAAGGCCAGTCGCTCGGCTTGTGTCGATCGACGAGGAGCCGCGTTCGCTTGCGTCGATCCGTGGGATCTGGCGCGGTCGCGTGCGGATGGCTGAGGACTTCGATGAGCTGCCGGCCGACATCGCGGCTGCGTTCGGGGCCGATGAGGCTTCTGCCTGACACCCACGCGGCGCTTTGGCTGCTCGACGAAGACCTGCGCCTTAGCAGCCGGGCGGACCGCATGCTCACCGAGGAGTCAAACGAGGTGCTGCTGAGCGCGGCCGTCGTATGGGAGGTTGCGATCAAGCGATCGCTCAAAAAGCTGGAAGCACCTGACGGCTTCGCGGAGCTGCTGCTCGAAGCGGGTGCCTCGCCGCTCGCCGTCTCTCCCGATCACGCCGAAGCCGTGGCGCATTTGCCTTGGCACCATCGCGACCCCTTCGATCGCCTGCTGATAGCTCAAGCGAGGATCGGGGGGGTGACGTTGATCTCCGCCGACGATCGACTGCGTGCCTACGACGTGCGCGTCGAGTGGTAGAACGCCTTGCCGGCAGCGCCTTTGAGCCGGAGAGCAAGCCTCGCGCTCGTGTGTGCTCTGGGCGGCGTTGCGCTGGGAGCGAGCGGCTGTGTCTCGTCTTCGAATTCGACTTCGAACTCGTACGTTAGGTATTCGAATTCGTACTGGTACTGCTGGGATAACCCGGCTGACGGTGGCCCACACCATCTCGGGCATCCAGTCTCCGGCGATCACATCTGCTCAGACCAAGAGCTAAGAGACGAGGGCGGACCACCCCGCTAGCGGGTGCCGGGCATACGATCACGCGATGCTTGCGGGAACAGGGTTGTCGAGGATCGGTCCTTGAGGCTGTGTCGGTCGAGACGTTCATCTGGACCAATCACGCTTTATTGCGGCTGTCGCAGCGCCGACTCGATCGGTTCGATGTTGAGGAGGCGATACGCGCCAACCACGACGAGCGAGAAGACAACGATGGGCGGGCGGATTGGCTCATGCGAGCGATGACTCCGCTCGGAGTTCGGATCGAAGCGATCTACGACCATCCGGTGGGCAGAGACGAGACGACGATACGAGTCGTGTCGGCGTGGCGAGTGGAGAACTGATGCGCTGGTCTGGGCGCTAATCTCGAATGGTCATGTTCGCCTACTACGACGCCGACGCGGACATTGCGTGGTTCCCAACCGGCGAGTCCGATGACGTAGCGAGCGAGCGGGTTCCTGGAGGGTTGCGCGAGTACGACCGGACGACCCGCCAGCTCGTGGCGATTGAGGTTTGGGACGCGAGCACTCGTCTTCCCCGGACATTGCTCGAAGCGCTTCCAGCGCCTGGTGCTCCGCACAGCGCGGCGGCTTAGGCTGGCATCACACCGACAGGCACGCGCCCGGCAAGATTCGAACTTGCGACCTCTCGCTCCGGAGGCGAGCGCTCTATCCACTGAGCTACGGGCGCGGGAGCCCCATTCTACGGGCGCGCCTCCGGGCCGAGCCCGCCCGCAGCCCGGCTAAGTACGCGCCCCGTGTCAACCCCTCGACTAGATTGCGCTCATGGCGCTCCCCGACTTCTTCATCGCTGGCCACCAGAAGTGCGGCACGACCGCTCTCCACGAGATGCTGCGCCAGCACCCGCAGGTCTTCATGCCCGAGCGCAAGGAGCCTTCCTACTACGTGCCCGAGATCATGCGCAAACCTCCGACCCGCGAGGAGTACGAGGCGCTGTTCGAGCCCGCGACGCGCGGCCAGCGCCTGGGCGAGGCCACGCCGACCTACCTCTGGTCGCATACGGCCGCGGGCCGCATCGCGCAAGATCGCCCCGACGCGAAGATCATCACGATCCTGCGCGAGCCCGCGGACTTCCTGCGCTCGCTACACCTCCAGTTCCTGCGCATGGGCGTCGAGACCGAGAAGGACTTCCGCAAGGCGATCGAGCTCGATCCCGAGCGCGCGGCCGGTCAGAAGATCCCAAGCAACTCGCCCCGCCCCGAGTTCCTGCCCTACGCCGAGCACCTGCGCTACATCGAACAGCTGGAGCGCTACCGCGCCCTGTTCTCGCCCGAGCAGATCCTCGTGCTGATCTACGAGGACTACCGCGCCGACAACGACGCCACGCTACGGCGCATCCTCGACTTCCTCGGGGTCGATCAGGCGGAGCTCAGCACGCTTCGGTCCAACACGACACAGAGCTCGGTCCGCTCGCCGCGCGTGCAGGAGCTGACCCGATCGCTCTACATGGGCAAGGGTCTCGCGGGCAAGCTCAAGCCCGCGGTCAAGGCGGTCACCTCGCCCGCGATGCGCAAGCGCCTGCTGAAAGCCCAAGCGCATGCCCAGCGCCAGGAGACCCAAGCCCCCGACGAGCGGTACATGGCCAGCCTGCGCCGCAAGTACAAGGACGACGCCGCCGCGCTGAGCGACTACCTGGGTCGCGACCTCATCCAGCTTTGGGGCTACTCCGAGCTATAGGGCAGCGAGGGCAGCGGACGGTGTAGAGGCGCTCGGCCTAGAACGGATAAGGCGCGCCGACGGCGGCCGCCGCGACGTACCAGGCCCCGAACGCGCAGACGAACCCGCCCGCCGCGCCCGCGGGCACCCGCCGCAGCGCGCGCCCCAGGCCCGCGGCCACCGCGCTCATCGCGAGCGCCGTGCTGATCGCGAATACGAGCAGCCCCGCGAGTGCGACGCCGAGGTCGGGGATCGCCGCGATGATCAGCAGGCCGATCCCGGCGCTGCCGCCCGCGCCGTGGACCACGCCCACTGCGTAGGCCTCGCGCAGGCTCTCCGGGCTGCGATGCGGGTGCGCATGGCTTTCGCCACGCCCATGACGAACGAGCAGCCGCAGGCCTAACGCGAAGATCACCACGCCGATGAACGTCTCCACCGCGCGCTGGGCAGCCTCGGGCAGCACCGCGGCCCACAGCAGCACGGGCACGCCGAGCAACAGCACCGTCGTCGCGTGCCCGGCGCCCCAGCACAGGCCGATCGCCGCCGAGCGCGCCCGGCCTTGCCTGGCCATCGCCCCGATCGCCGCCAGGTGGTCGGGGTCGAAGGGGTGGCGCAAGCCGAGCAGTAGCGCGACCGCCAGCGCCACGAGCGGCTTCGTTGATGCCAGCGAGGCGATCTTCTGGTCCAACCCGAACATGCTCTCGCCGCTACCGTAGCCCCATGGACTTGTCCCTGTTCTTCGCCGGCACCGGCGGCTCGGTGCCGAGCGCCCGTCGCGGCCTGCCCGCGACTCTGCTACGCATCGGGGGAGACCGCATCCTGTTCGACTGCGGCGAAGGCACCCAGCGCCAACTGTTGCGCTCGGTCGGACTAGTCGACATGGAAGCCGTATTCATCACGCACTTCCACGCTGATCACTGGCTCGGCCTGCCCGGGATGCTCAAGTCCTTTGCGCTGCGCGACCGCGAGGCGCCGCTCGCGGTCTACGGTCCCCGCGGCCTCGGCGAGCTGATGAGCGCGATGCGCAACGTCATCTTCGGGCGCTTGCCCTACGACCTGAAAATCGTCGAGCTCGAACCGGGCCAAGCGGTCAAGCGCGACGGCTATGCGATCCACGCGGTGCCTGTCAGCCACCGCTCGCCCTCGGCCTTCGGCTACGCGATCGTTGAGCAGCCGAGGCCCGGCCACCTCGACGCCAAGCTCGCCGAGCAGCTCGGCGTCACCCCGGGACCCGACTTCGGGCGGCTGCAGCGCGGCGAGATCGTGAACGGCGTGAAGCCCGAACAGGTGATGGGACCCGAACGCGAGGGACGCAAGATCGTGCTCTCCGGTGACACCGAGCCGTGCGAGGCGTTGAAGATCGCCGCGCACCAAGCCGACTTGCTCGTGCACGAGGCCACATTCACCGACGAGGAGGCCGATCGTGCGCGCCAGACCGCGCACAGCACCGCGCGCCAAGTCGCCGAGCTCGCGCGCGACGCCGAGGTCAGGCTGCTCGCGCTGACCCACATCTCCACGCGTTACGCGGGTGGCCAGGTGCGCGACGAAGCCCGCGCGATCTTCCCCGAAACCGAGGCCCCGCGCGACTTCGACACGATCGAGGTGCCGTTCCCCGAGCGCGGCAAAGCAAAGCTCGAGCGCGGGTCTGATCGTCAGGCGCGCGAGCGCGCCGCCGGGCTGCAACAGGGTGAGCAGCAGGGTGGAGAGGGCGAGGAAGCCGACGAAGCGCCCGAGGAGTTGCATCCCAACCCCTTGATACATTCCTGAAGATCCTTTAACCCGGTCCCGTGAGGCCAGGAAGGAACAGATTGGACCAAAGCAGTGAGAAGGTCGTCCTCGGCGAGGACGACATCCAGCGAGCGCTGACGCGCATCGCCCACGAGATAGCCGAGCGCAATCCGGCGGAGCGCACTGAGCGAGCCGAGCGCAATCCAGGTGGGCTTAGCCTGGTCGATGGCGATCTAGGTGGGCTCGATCGCGAGCCCGACGGGTCGAGTCTCGCGATCGTCGGCATCCACCGCCGTGGCGCCTTCCTCGCCCAGCGCCTGCGCGACGTGCTCGAGGATCTGCTCGATGCCGAGATTCCGCTCGGCGATCTTGACATTGGCTTCTATCGTGATGACGTCTCAAGCCGCCCCGACGCGCCGGTCGTGCACGCCTCACACCTCGACTTTGGGCTAAGCGGGCGGACGATCGTGATCGTGGATGACGTGCTTTTCACCGGGCGTACGGTCCGTGCGGCGATCGAGGCGCTGTTCGACTACGGGCGCCCCGAGCGCGTGCAGCTTGCCGTGCTCGCGGATCGTGGCCATCGCGAGTTGCCGATCAGGCCCGACTACGTCGGTAAGAACCTGCCGACCTCCCGTGCAGAGCACGTGCACGTTCGCGTGCGTGAGCTCGACGGCGTCGATCAGGTCGCGATCGCCCCGGCCGCCTTGGAGGTCGCATGAGCCCAGTAAAAGAGTGGCGCGAGAGGAAGGGGAGGAGCTCGTGAATCATCTCCTATCCATAAAAGATCTCGACCGATCGACGATCGAGCGCATCGTCAGCCAGGCCGAGCGCTTTGCGGAGGTCTCCGACCGTGAGATCAAGAAGGTCCCCGCGCTGCGCGGCCGGATGGTGCTGAACCTGTTCTACGAGGCTTCGACGCGCACGCGCAGCAGCTTCGAGCTCGCGGCCAAGCGGCTGTCCGCCGACGTCGTGAACTTCGCCGCGAGCGGCTCCAGCGTCGAGAAGGGCGAGTCGCTGAAGGACACCGTGCTCACGCTCAGCGCGCACAAGCCCGACGCGATCGTGCTGCGTACGCCTTGGGCCGGGGCCTCGGAGCTCGTGAGCAAATGGTGTAGCGCCGCGATCGTGAACGCCGGCGACGGCAAGCGCGAGCACCCCACGCAGGCGCTGCTCGACGTGTACACGCTGAAAAGCCGGCTCGGCAGGCTCGACGGGGCGAGCATCTGGATCGTCGGCGACGTCGCGCACTCGCGCGTCGCACGCTCGAACATCGTTGCCTTCCAGCGGATGGGTGCGAAAGTCACGGTCGCTGGCCCGCCAACGCTGATCCCGCGCGAGATCCAGACGCTCGGCTGCGAGGTGCGCTTTGACCTTTCCGAGTTGCCCTCTGCCGACGTGGTCTACGCGCTACGGATGCAGAACGAGCGGATGAACGAGACCTGGGTGCCCTCGGTCCGCGAGTACGCCGCCTGGTATCAGGTAAACGGTCGACGCCTCTCCCCGCGCCAGGTGCTCATGCACCCCGGCCCCGTCAATCGGGGCGTCGAGCTCTCAGGCGAGGTGGTCGACTCGCCTCAGGCCGTGATTACTGCGCAGGTAGAGGCCGGCGTCGTCGTGCGGATGGCCGTGCTCTTCGAGCTGCTCTCTGGCGCGGGCTCCACCTCGCGAGCGCCCATCGGACCCTCGACGCCCGCGCCTGTCGAGCCTTCGCCCACCACGCCGACGCCCCAGCCCGCGTGATGGCAGCTGAGCCGCTCGTCCATGGGTCGCTGCAGGCGGCCGACCTGCTGCTGCGGGACGTCCACGTGCTCGACCCGCGCAGCGGGATCGACGCGCGCCGTGATGTGCGTGTGCGCGAGGGGCAACTCGCCGAACTGGCCGAGCCCGGCGCGCTGAGCCAAGAGCCGAACGAGGAGCTCGTCGAGGGCCGCGGTAACCACCTCATGCCCGCGTTCTTCGATCCTCACGTGCACTTGCGCACGCCAGGGCAGGAGCACAAGGAGGATCTCGACACCGGCACCCGCGCCGCGGCCGCGGGCGGCTACGCGGGCGTTCTCGCGATGCCGAACACCGACCCCGTGCTCGACTCCGCTCCGCTGCTGCGCTCGCTGCGCGACACCGCCGCGCGCGAGGCGCGGATCGCCGTCGGCTTCGTGCCCGCGATCACGCGCGGACTTGAAGGCGAGCAGCTCACCGAGATGGCCGAGCTGCGCCAGCAGGGCGCGGTCGGCTTCACCGACGACGGTAGGCCCGTCACGAGCGCGGGGATGCTACGCAAGGCGCTTCAGTACCAGCGGCTGTGCGGCGGGGTGATCGCGCTGCACGAGGAGGACCCCACGCTCTCGCGCGGCGGGGCCATGCACGAAGGCGCCGTCAGCGCCGCGCTCGGGATCGGCGGGATCCCCACGATTTCCGAGTCCACGATGGTCGCGCGCGACGCCGCGCTCGCGGGCTACGAGGACGCGCGCGTGCACTTCCAGCACCTCAGCTGCGTCGCCTCCGTGCAAGCCGTCGCCGCCGCGAAGGCCCAGGGCTTCAGGGTCAGCACAGAGGCCAGCCCGCATCACCTGCTGCTCACCGAGGAGGACGTGCGCGGGATGGACACGCGGATGAAGATGAACCCGCCGCTCGCGACCGAGGCAGACCGCCAGGCGCTGATCGCCGGGCTGCGCAGCGGCACGATCGACTGCGTCGCCACCGACCACGCGCCGCACGCCCGCGAGGAGAAGGAAGTCCCCTTCGAGCAGGCGCCCATGGGCACGACGGGCCTTGAGACCGCGTTCGCCGCGCTCTACACGGGCCTCGTGCTCCCGGGCATCATCGAGCTCGGTCTGCTCGTCGAGCGGCTGACCGCGGGCGCGGCGCTGTTCGACCTGCCCACCCACACGATCGCCCCAGGCGAGCCCGCGAACTTGACGCTGATCGACCTCGACGCGGAGTGGGTCGCCGGCGAGCGCGGTTGGGAGAGCCGCTCGGAGAACTGCTGCTTTGCGGGGCGCAAGCTGCGCGGCAAGGTGCTGATGACGGTCTGCGAAGGCGGCGTCGTCTACCGCGAGCGCGCCTTCTCGGTGGTGGGCGCCTGATGGCCCTCTTGCAACGCGACCGTGCCGCGCTCGTCGTCGTCGACGTGCAGGAGGGCTTCCGTCCCTACGCCTCCTTCGCGAACGTCGCCGAGTCCTGCCGCCGATTGCTCGCAGCCGCGCGCATTCTCGGGATTCCCGCCTTGGTCTCCGAGCAGTACCCGAAGGGGTTGGGCAAAACTGCTCCCGAGCTCGGGATCGAGGAGGGGGAGGAGATGATGATCGAGAAGACCGTCTTCTCCGCGGCCCGTGCCGAGGGCTTTGATCTGAGCGAGCGCGAGCAGGCGATCGTCTGCGGCATCGAGACGCACGTCTGTGTGAGCCAGACCGTCCACGATCTACTCGGCAAGGGCGTTGAAGTGCACGTCCCCGCCGATGCCGTCGGATCGCGCCACGAGCTCGACTACGAGCGCGGCCTCGAGCGCCTGGAGCGGGCCGGCGCCGTCGTCAGTACCGTCGAGAGCGCGCTGTTCGAGCTGCTCGAGCGCGCCGGCACGCCAGAGTTCAAGAGCGTCCAGAAGCTCATCCTGTGACCGCGCGAGGAGGGGGATACGTACTGCTCGAGGACGGCACGCGCTTCGAGGGTGAGGTCTGCGGCTCGGGGCAGCCCGCGGTCGGCGAGGTCGTGTTCACGACCGGCATGTCCGGCTATCAGGAGTCGATGACCGACCCTTCCTTCGCGGGGCAGCTCATCGCCTTCACCTACCCGCACATCGGCAACTACGGCACGAGCGCCGAGGCGATGGAGTCAGAGCGCCCCTGGGCGCGCGCCGCGATCATGCGCGAGGCAGGCAACCGCGAGGACGCGCCCAGCGCCGAGCGCGGCTGGCTCGACTGGCTCGCCGATTGTGGAGTCGCCGCGATCTCCGGCATCGACACGCGCGCGCTCGTGCGCCACATCCGCGACGCGGGCGCGATGCGCGGAGGAGTGTTCCCCGCGAGCGTGTCCGAGGCGCAGGCGCGTGAGCTGATCGCCGCCGAGCCGCCGATGGCGGGGCAGGATCTCGCCGCGGTCGTCACGCCCAAGGAAGTCACGCGCCACGGCGAGTCCGGCGCCGGGCCGCGGATCGCCGTGATCGACACGGGCATCAAGGCCTCGATGGTGCACGAGCTCGTGCAGCGCGGCGCGCGCGTTTCGTTGCACCCCTGCACTTCAAGCGCCGAGCAGCTGCTCGCCGAGGACCCTGACGCAGTGTTCCTCGCCAACGGCCCCGGCGACCCCGCCGCGCTCGGCTATGTGGTCGAGACCGTGCGCGGGATCGTGGGCAAGAAGCCCGTGTGGGGGATCTGCCTCGGCCACCAGCTGCTCTGCCGAGCCGTTGGCCTTCAGACCTTCAAGCTGCCGTTCGGCCACCGCGGCGCGAACCATCCCGTCAAGGACCTGCAGACCGGCAAGGTCGAGATCACCTCGCAAAACCATGGCTTCGCCGCGCTCGGGCCCGGTGGCGCGCGCACGATCGACTCCGACGAGCCCGTGCGCTGGGAGACCGACTTCGGCGCCGCGCAGCTTTCGCACGTCAACCTCTATGACCGCACGGTCGAAGGTCTGCGCCTGCTCGACGTCCCGGGCGCCACCGTCCAGTACCACCCCGAGGCCGGCCCCGGGCCGAACGACGCGCAGTACGTGTTCGACCGGTTCGTCGGCGAGATCGCGGCCCGCCGCAAAGGCAGCGATGCCTCGTAGAGACGACTTGCACAAGATTCTGGTGATCGGCTCGGGCCCGATCGTGATCGGCCAGGCCGCCGAGTTCGACTACTCGGGAACCCAGGCGTGCCGTGTGCTCGTCGAGGAGGGCTACGAGGTCGTGCTCGTCAACTCCAATCCCGCCACGATCATGACCGACCCCGAGCTCGCCACCACCACATACATCGAGCCGCTGCTGCCGGGCCCGCTGCGGCAGGTGATCGAGCGCGAGCGTCCCGACGCGCTGCTGCCGACGCTGGGCGGGCAGACGGCGCTGAACCTGGCCAAGGCGCTGCAGGAGGACGGGACGCTCGAGCGCAACTCGGTCGAGCTGATCGGTGCCGACTACGAGGCGATCGACCGCGCCGAGGACCGCGAGCGCTTCCGCGAGACGATGACCGGCGCCGGCCTGCGCGTGCCCCGCAGCGTCATCGCTCACACGCTCGACGAGGCGCACGCCGCCGCCGACGAAGTCGGGTTGCCGATGATCGTGCGCCCGGCGTTCACGCTCGGCGGCAAGGGCGGCGGCATCGTGCGCGAGCGATCGCAGATCGATCGGATCGTCGGACGCGGGCTGAAGGCCTCCCCGATCGGCCAGGTACTGCTCGAGGAATCGGTGCTCGGCTGGGGCGAGTTCGAGGTCGAGGTGATGCGCGACCGCTCCGACAACGTCGTGATCATCTGCTCGATCGAGAACATCGATCCGATGGGGGTGCATACCGGCGACAGCGTCTGTGTCGCGCCCCAGCAGACGCTCACCGACAAGCAGTACCAGGCGCTTCGAGACCAGGCGATCACCGTGATCCGCGCGGTCGGCGTCGAGACCGGCGGCTCCAACGTGCAGTTCGCGGTCAACCGAGCGACGGACGAGATCGTCGTGATCGAGATGAACCCGCGGGTGTCGCGCTCGAGCGCGCTCGCCAGCAAGGCGACCGGCTTTCCGATTGCCAAGATCGCCGCCCGCCTGGCGGTCGGCTACACGCTGCAAGAGATTCCCAACGACATCACGCGGGCGACCCCCGCGAGCTTCGAGCCCGCGATCGACTATTGCGTCGTCAAGTGGCCGCGGTTCGCGTTCGAGAAGTTCCCGGGCTCGGACTCCGGTCTGACCACCCACATGAAATCCGTCGGCGAGGCGATGGCGATCGGGCGCACGTTCAAGCAGGCGTTCGCCAAGGCCCTGCGCTCGCGCGAGCTTGACCTGACGCCGACGGCACCGCATAGCGACGAGGAGCTGCTCGAGCTGATCGAGACGCCGGGACCCGAGCGCTTCGACCACCTGCTGGAGGCCCTGCGCCGCGGTGTCGGCATCGACGAGGTCCACCGCCGCACCGACGTCGACCTGTGGTTCGTGCGCGAGTTTGCCGAGCTGGTGGCCGACCCGGAGGCCCCGTTCGCGTGCGAGCGGACGTTCAAGTCGGTCGACACCTGCGCCGCCGAGTTCGCGGCGCGGACGCCGTACTACTACTCGGGCTGGGAGCGTCCCCGGCGCGGCGGGCCGGACCACGAGGTCGAGCGCGGCGATCGCGAGAGCGTGGTCATCCTCGGCTCGGGACCAAACCGCATCGGCCAGGGGATCGAGTTCGACTACTGCTGCGTCCACGCCGCCGAGACCGTGCGCCAGTCCGGCCGCGACGCGGTGATGGTCAACTGCAACCCGGAGACGGTGTCCACGGACGCCGACTCCTCCGACCGGCTCTACTTCGAGCCCCTCACGGTCGAGGATGTGCTCGAGGTGATCG
>DATJOE010000163.1:0-6845 GCA_035507305.1 Solirubrobacteraceae bacterium
CCGCGCACGGCCTCGAACTCCCCGTATCGCTTGCTCAGCGCGTGGACCTCGATCGCGGCGGCGTCGTCGCTCACGGCCCCATCATCTCAGCATCCGGGTTGTGCCTGGGTCTCGGGGGCGCGCCGGCGTTCGCGGCGGCGCGTTCGCGGCTACCAGTGCACGCCACGCGTAAGCGTAGCCATGGCGATCTGCTCGAAGGAGGCCCGTTCGTCGAGATCGGGCTGGCCCTTGGAGGCGGCGGAGTCGGGAAAGACGCGGTAGGCGAGGTGCAGGATGCGGTCGACGGCCTTGGGTGAGAGGGCGTAGAGGACCTCGCCGAAGGTGCCGAGACGCGTGCCCATGTGCTTGGGGCGCGAGCGCAGGGCCTCGCAGATCATGTCGGCGGCCTCGTCGGGGCTGAGCGTGGGGAAGGCGTCGTACATCTTGGTGGGCGCGATCATGGGGGTGCGCACGAGCGGCATGTGGATCGTGGTGAAGGTGACGCCGTCGCCGATCACCTCGGAGGCGACGACGCGGGTGAAGGCGTCGAGCGCGGCCTTGGAGGCGACGTAGGCGGAGAAGCGGGGCGGGTTGGTCTGCACCCCGATCGAGGAGATGTTCACGATGTGGCCGGAGCCGCGCTCGCGCATGTGCGGCAGCAGTCCGATGATCAGCTTGACGGCGCCGAAGTAGTTGAGCTGGATCGTGCGTTCGAAGTCGTGGAAGCGGTCGTAGCTGAGCGAGATCGAGCGACGGATCGAACGGCCGGCGTTGTTGATGAGCATGTCGACGTTGCGGTGATCGGCGAGCACCCGCTCGACGAGCGTGTCGACGGACTCCATGTCGGCGATGTCGGCGGCGTATACGTAGGCGGTGCCGCCGGCGGCGACGATTTCGGCGCGGGTCTCCTCGAGCTTCTCGACATTGCGGGCGACGAGCAGCGGGACGCCGCCGGCCTCGGCGATCTTCAGCGCAGCGGAGCGCCCAATCCCGGAGGAGGCGCCGGTGATCATGACGTGCTTACCCTCGAGCGCCTCTTTGAGGGTGCGCCCGCGGCTCATGCCGGGGTCCATGTCGCGCTCCCAGTAGTCCCACAACCGCCCGGCGTAGTCGTGCAAGGCGGGTGGGCGCTCCAGGGAGGTCCCGGCGAGCGCGCGCCCGGTTTCGCGGGTATCAAAGCGCGGGACGAGCTCCATATGGGCGATCACCTCTTCGGGGATGCCGAGCTCGCGTAGCGCGAGTTTGCGCAGCTGGCGCCAGGGTGGGAGATCGAGGGCAATGGCGAGTGGCCACTTGGGCAGAGGGTCGGTGAGTCGTTTGTCGATGCTGAGCGCGATGCGCGGCGCGTGGGCGGCGGAGGCGAACTCGTTGACGAGCTCATCGACGCGCTGCGGGCGCGGGTCGGTGAGGTGGAAGGCTTTGCCGTCGAGGTCACGCTCGTGGGCGATGTGCTCGAGCGCATCGACGACCCAATCGACTGGAACGACGTTGGTGTGGCCGAGGTCGGGCGCGACGAGCGGCGCCCACTCGGGCAGCAGCTGACGCGCGCGCTGGATCGCCTTGAAGAAGTAGTAGGGGCCGTCGACCTTGTCCATCTCGCCAGTGCGGGAGTCGCCGACGACGATCCCGGGTCGGTAGACGCGCCAGGGGACGTAGGGCTGCTCGCGGACGATCCGCTCGGACTCGAACTTGGTGCGGTGGTAGGGCGAGGGGAGCTTTTGCCCCTCGTCGAACATGTCCTCGGTGAATAGCCCCTTGTACTCGCCGGCGGCGGCGATCGAGGAAACGTGGTGCAGGTGCTCGACGTCGATGGCCCGGGCGAGTTCGACGGCGTGGGTGGTGCCGCCGACGTTGACGGCTGTGTTCAGCTCGGGCGGCGCGGTCATGTCGTAGACGGCGGCGAGGTGGAAGAAGTGCTTGATCTTGCCGCGCAGCTCGCCGACCTGCTCCTGATCGACGCCCAAGAGCGGCCGACGCAAATCGCCGATCACGGGCTCGACTCGCTTCCCGGCGGCGGGCCCAGCGACGGCGCTCCAGCGGGAGATCATGTCCTGTAGCCGCTCGAGCGAGCTCTCGCGCACGAGGACGTAGATCTTCCCCTGGCGTTTGTCGAGCAACTGCTCGACGAGGCGCCTGCCGATGAAGCCGGTTGCTCCCGTGACGAAGTAGGCCATGGCGATGCAGAGCCTACCGGTAAACAGCCTGTCTCAGGTGCGCGATCTCGGCTCCGCGGCGACGCTTCGTGAGGCCCTGAGAGAGCGCGCGGCAGGCGCAGGAAGGGAGAGTCGGCGGTTTGGCTTAGTCGATCGTGGGCAATCGTCTAGTTCAGGACAAAGCAAAGGGGCGATTGATATGCGCATTGCTCGTTCGACTGGCGCGCTCAGTGGCTTGCTGGTAGCTCTGCTTGGGATCTGGGGCGCGCTGATCCCGTTCGTGGGTCCCTACTTCGACTATTCGTTCGGGACGAATACGACGTGGCACTACACGACGGACCGTCTGTGGCTAAGCATCCTGCCTGGGGCCGCGGCGCTACTCGCGGGGATACTGCTGCTCCTTGCGGGAACCCGTCTGGCGGGCGTAATCGGCGGCTGGCTCGGCGTTGCGGCGGGAGCATGGTTCGTGGTGGGCCCGTCCGTGAGCTTGACGTGGGAGCACGGCGCGGGGCCGATCGGGCGGCCGCTGTTCGACTCGACGAGACAGACGCTGGAGCTGGTGGGCTACTTCTACGGGCTGGGCGCGCTGATTGTGGCGCTGAGCGCATTCGCGATCGGTCGCTTTGCCTCTCGTCCAAGGCTCCTCGAGGAATCCCCGGTCGCAGCGGGCAAGGCGACGGCCGCGGTTCCCGCGGCGCAGAGGATTCGCGAGAGGCCAAGGCCCGCGTCGGAACGCCAGCCGGTCGCGAGGCAGAAGCCGCTCGTAGGACGACCCGCGGCGGGCGCGCCGTCGGAGCGGACCGCGCAGACGGAACCGCTCGGAGGGCAGCCAGACCCCGCCGACCCTGGGCAGCCCGACCCTGTCGTGGCGCGACCGCGTGCACGAGGGGAGGAGCCCGCGCGTAGAAGGCGGCGATCGTTCCCGTTCTCGGTGCGTCGCGCTCGGGCGCGAAGCGGATATGACTCCGAACGAGGCGAGCCCGAAAGGGAAGCGCCAGAGCCGAGGACCTGAAATGAGGGCGTGAGCTCGGCGCGTCGTACAGCCGAGCTACGCGCCGGCTCCAGCGCCGCCGCGCCCCTCCCCGGCGGCAAAGCGCGCGGCGCCGCGCGCGCCGTCTTCAAATACCTCAGGACCGGCCTTAGACTCGAGCGCGAGTCCCTCGGCGAGCGGCAGCCCAAAGCCCTCGATGGCGGCGCGTCGGTCGGCGAGCATGGTGCGCTGAGGGAAGCGGGCGAGCCCCTCGGCGAGCGCGAGAGCCCGGTCGAGATGGGCCCCGGGCGCGACGATCTCGGTGAGCATGCCGATCGCGTGGGCCTCCTGTGCGTCGAGGATCCGCCCCGTGAGGATCAAGTCAAGCGCGCGCCCCATGCCGACGATCCGCGGCAGGCGCTGGGTACCGCCGTCGATCAGCGGCACGCCCCAGCGCCGCTCGGGATAGCCAAGCTTGGAATCGGAGGTGGCGATACGCAGGTCGCACCACAAGGCGAGCTCGAGACCGCCGGCAAGCGCGAAACCAGAGATCGCGGCGATCGTGGGCTTGGAAGGGGTGAGCCGGGTGAAGCCCATAGGTCCCTCCTCGCTCATGAGTCGGCCGAGAAAGGACTGCTGCTCCTTGAGGTCGGCGCCGGCGCAGAAGGAGACGCGGCCAGCGCCAGTGAGGACCATGACGCGGGCGTCGTCCTCGGCCTCAAAACGCAGGTAGGCGTCGTGCAGTGCGGCAGCGGTGGGCCCGTCGACGGCGTTACGCCGGTGCTGGCGGTCGATCGTTACGACGGCGGCGGCGCCGTGGCGCTCGTAGTGAACGGCGTCGGACCCGTTGGGTCCCCCATCGCTGTCGCTCATGACTCGACTACCGCCATGCGAGGCCGCACGCGGGCGGCGCTACTACCAGCCGCCGCGCCAGCGGCCGTCGCCGAGCTGGGCCTTGTGCGCGATGCGGGCGTCTTTGCGCTTGTCCAGATATTTCTGGAGCATGCTCATGAGGAAGACGAAGATCGGGAACGCGGCGATCAGGATGAAGCCCGCGTCGGTGACGACCTTGTCGTCGGTGGCGCCCCAGAAGCCGCGGCCGTCGTTGTGGGCTTGGGCTACGGCGGGGAGGGCTAGGACCAGAAGGATCGCCCATGCGAACAGGGTTGCCTTTGCGCGACGCATCGGGCGGATCGTATCTCAGGACGCGGGGGCGAGCGCCTGCGCGCCATGGCCTCGCTTGGTATCACCAGGCGCATGGCACTGCTGATCGCGTCAGACATGCACAAGGACATCGCGGGCGAGCCCCTGCTGCGAGGGGTGTCGTTCAAGCTGGAGCGCAGGGAACGCTTGACGATCGCGGGTCGGAATGGGGCGGGGAAGACGACGCTGCTGCGAATGCTCTCGGGAGAGACGTCGATCGACAAGGGCGAGCTGAGCCTGGCGAAGGGAGTGAGGATCGCGCTGCACGATCAGCGGCCTCCGCGCGATCGGGGGAAATCGCTGCGCGACTACGTGCTCTCGGGGTGTGGGGAAGAGCTGGCGATCGAGGCGCAGCTGGCGGAGTTCGAGGCGAAGATGGCGGCGGGCGAGATGGAGGAGTCGCTGCTGGATCGCTACGCGCGGGCGCAGGCTGAGCTGGAGGCGCGGGGTGGCTATCTATGGCGCGATCGGGCGACGACGATGACGCGAGGTCTTGGCTTCGGGGGGGCGGACCTGGATCGGCCGCTGGACACGTTCTCGGGCGGGCAACTGACGCGGGCTTCGCTGGCGCGGGCGCTGGCGACGAACGCGGACGTGTTGCTGCTGGACGAGCCTACGAACCACCTGGACATCGAGTCGCTGGAGTGGCTGGAGCAGACGCTGGTGGATCTGGACGCGGCGGTGGTGCTGGTGGCTCACGACCGCTGGTTTCTGGAGGCGGTGGGGACGGCGGTCTTGGAGCTAGAGGCTGGCCGCTCGCGCTTCTTCGCGGGCACGTGGCACAACTGGCGCAAGGAGCAGGCGGCGCGGGAGATGGCGCTGGGTAAGGCGATCGACAAGCAGCAGGCGGAGATCGCGCGGATGGAGCGCTTCATCGAGCGCTTCCGTTACAAGAACACGAAGGCAAAACAAGCGCAGTCGCGGGTGAAGAAGCTGGCGAAGATGGAGCGGATAGAGCGCGATCCGAAGGACGGCCAGGGGCTGGAATTCGAGTTCGCGAAGGCGGAGCGGACGGGACGGGTGATCTTCGACCTGAGCGAGGGGCGAGTCGAGGTGGGCGATCCGCCAATCGTGTTGCTGAAGGACGCGGAGCTATGGCTGGAGCGCGAAGAGCACGTCTCGCTGGTGGGGGCGAACGGCACAGGCAAGACGACGCTGATCGAGACGCTGGCGGGGCGTCGCGAGCTGGCGGGGGGGAAATTGAGCACGGGCCACAACGTGAAGGTGGGCTACCTCTCTCAGCACGCGGAGGAGTTGGGGGCGGGGGGCGCCCCGGGTCAGAGCGTGCTGGATGCGGCACAGCGGGCGACGGGCCTTACGCCGAACAAGGCGCGCGCGCTGCTGGGTGGCTTCCTGTTCAGCGGCGAGGAGGCGGAAAAGCCGCTGGCGGGGCTGTCGGGCGGGGAGCGTAGGCGCCTGTCGCTGGCGGTGCTGGTGCACTCGGGCGCGAACGTGCTGATCCTGGACGAGCCCACGAACCACCTGGACATCGAGAGCCGCGAGGCGCTGGAGGACGCGCTGCGGTCGTTCACGGGGGCGGTCCTGCTCGTCTCCCACGACCGCGCGCTGCTGGATGCGGTCGGGAGCCGCACGGTCGCGGTGGAAGCGGGGACCCTGCACAGCTACGTGGGCGGCTGGCCCGAGTACGTGCGGGTGCGCGAGGAGAGGGCCTCGAATGGTGATGGGGCCGGCCCTGGGGCGGGCCGGCCTCTGATCGCGACGGTGCCGGCTGCGCCTTCGGATCGTGGTGAGGTACCGAAGCCGAGCGCACAGCCCAAGCCGAAGCCGAAGGGTCCGTCAAAGAACCGGCTCTCCGCCCAGGAGAAGGCGACGCTCGCGGTGGAGCAGGCCGAGGCGGCGATGGCGCAGGTGGAGCAGGAGCTGTCGGAGCCCGCGGCGTGGGCGACGAAGTACGAGTCCGCGAAGTCCGAGGCGCGCCACACCGCGGCGCGGCGCGCGGTCGAGCAGGCCTACGCGGAGCTCGAGGCGCTGCTCGACTGACCTAGACTGCCTGCATGGAGCCGAAGACCGCCCGCAACGTCGCGATCGTGCTGCTGATCGCCGCGGCGGTGTGGCTGCTGCCGGGCGGCTCGCAGGCGGCGGACGCCTTCGAAGCCGTACTGCTGATCGGCTTCGGCGTCGGCTTCGGCTACCTGGGCCTGCGGCTGTACCGCGAATACCGCGTGACGCTGCACGGGCTGGGCGATCGCCATCGCGCGGTCTTCTACGGCTCGCTGGCGCTGGTGGGCTTCGAGATCGCGGGCTACTCGCGGATGATCGACCACTCGCGCACGATCTACGGAGTGCTGTGGTTCGCGCTGCTGTTCCTGGCGCTGTACGGCCTGATGGTCGTCTACCGGCACTGGCGCAGCTACTGATCCGCGCTTACGGCCCCTCGTATCCTCGTTAGGGGATGGCGACCGAGACATTGCAGGGCGAGGGAGAGGCGCGGGCGAGCCTCCTCGAGCAGCGCCGCGCGCTGCCGGACCAGCCGGGCGTCTACCTGTTCCGCGACGGCAAAGGCCGGGTGATCTACGTCG
>DATJOE010000164.1:0-4287 GCA_035507305.1 Solirubrobacteraceae bacterium
GCTCGCGCCCAAGCCGCGCAAGAACGCGATCTTCGGCTTCGTGATCGGGATCGTGCTCGCGTCGATCGCCGCGTACGTGCTCAGCCGCTTCGATCGGCGCCTGCGCTCACTGGTTGGGATCGAGTCGGTGTTCGGGGCAAGGACGCTCGCCGGGCTACCGAAGGTGCGTCGGCCGATCGTCTTCCGCGACGGGCGCCCCGCCCCCTCGCGCTTCCTGCTTGAGCCGTTGCGGCGCCTGCATACGAGCTTCCAACTCGCCGCTGCGCCGAACGCTGCGCAGAACGGACAGGGCTCGCCACACGCGGCTCCCCGCGTGATCCTTTTCACGAGCGCCGACGCGGGCGACGGGAAGTCCACGCTCGTCGCTGACCTCGCGCTCGTGCAGCGCGACGCGAACCAGCGTGTCGTGATCGTCGAGGCCAACTTCCGTCGGCCGGTACAGGCGAGGCTCCTGCGGCTCGACGGGGCCCACGGTCTCGCCGAGGTGCTCGTCGGTTCGCTCTCGCTCGGCGACGCGTTGCAGCGCGTCCACTATGACGAACCGCCGATGCCCGCATACGGCTCGCCGCCGCCGGTCCCACCGCCGGCGGTGCAGCCCCAGGCGCAGGGAGGCGTGGCCACGATGGTCGAGTCGCGCGCCGGTTCGCTCTCATTGCTCGCGGGCGGCGGCGCGGTCTCCAACCCTCCCGCGCTGCTCGGCAACGGGACGATGCCCTCACTGCTGCGCTCGCTCGCTGGGGAAAACGACTATGTGCTGATCGATGCTCCCTCGCCGCTGGAAGTCAGCGACGTGATGCCCCTGCTCCCACTCGTGGACGGCATCGTGATCGTCGCGCGAGCTGGTCATACTCGCGAAGCCTCCGCGCAGCGGCTGGTCGAGCTGCTCGCGGGCACTGCCTCTGCGCCCGTTCTCGGCGTCTGCGCCAACTGCGTCTCGCGTAAGGAAATCGAGCGCTTCGGCTTCGCCGCCGCGCACGGGCCGGGCAAGCTGATCGGGCGATGAACCTGTCTCATCCGCGGCTGGCAGGTCCCGTGGGGGCGGGCCACCCGGCCGTCCGCGACCGGCGCATCCACGATGCGGCGGCGCTCGGACTGACGGCGCTGATCCCCGCCGTGGTGGGCCTTGGGGTGACGCTCGGGATCCCGCACCCGAACCTCCCGCTCGTACTCGGGGGGATCGTCGCGGCGCTGATCATCATCGGGCTGATCGTTTGCACCCGGCTGGAGGTAACCGTCGGGCTGCTGGTGATCTACCTCGGGATCATCGACGGGCCGCTGAAGCTCACGACCGGCGGCGGCGAAGTCACCGCGGCGGTCCGCAACGTGCTGATCGTCGCGATTTGCCTCGGCGTGATCATGCGTATGGTCGTAGGTCGCGAGGAGGTCAAGCTGCCGCCGCTCTCGGCTTGGGTCCTCGGCTTCGTGGCGATCGTCCTCGTCATGGCGTTCAACCCCAAGACGCATGGCGTGCTGCACACGCTGGGAGGCTTTCGCCAGCAGCTGCAGTGGGTTCCGTTCTTCTTCTTCGGCTATGCCTTGATGCGCACGAAGAAGCGCTTCCGTCAGTTGTTCGTGATCGTCGGGGTATGCGCGCTCGCCAATGGCGTCGTCTCGACCTACCAGACCGGCCTCTCGCCGAGCCAGCTCAGCACCTGGGGCCCGGGCTATCAGGCGAAGGTCCAGGCGGGTACGGTCGGCAAAAAGAGCTCGGCCTCGCGCACCTACCACAGCGAAGGCGAAGTCCGCGTGCGCCCGCTCGGGCTCGGCGCTGACGCGGGCTTCGGTGGCGGGTTGGGGGTGATCGCGCTGCCGTTCTCACTCGCGCTGTTCGCGATCTGGCACTCGCGGCGACGATGGATCGCCGTGGTGCTCGCGCTAGGTTCGCTCGCCGCGATTACGACGGGGCTCGGTCGATTGCAGGTAATCGGCTCGGTGCTGGGGGTAATCGCGTTTGCGCTACTCGCCTCGACCGCCGGGCGCAGGGTGGGTCGCGCGTTGGGCGCGCTGCTCATCGTGATCGTCCTCGCGGTGCCCGCGGGCTACGTGTTCGTCTCGGCGATCCGGCCAGGTACGTTCAAGCGATACGAAAAGATCGCGCCCGGCCAGGTGGCCGAAACGGCGCCGACGCACAAGTCGAAAACCTGGGAGAAAATCCCGGAGTTCCTGGCCAAGGCTCCGCTCGGCGTTGGCCTCGGCACGGTCGGCGCGGCGGCCGGCTTTGGCGGGAAGATCACCGAACTGGTCGAAGGGCACACGGTCAGCGCGGAGACGCAATACAACTTCATCGCCGACGAACTCGGGGCGCCTGGGCTGCTGCTGTGGATCGCCCTGTCGATCTACGTGATCGTGATCGTCGCGACGCGGCTTCGACATACGCGCGACAGTGACCTCGCGATCGCGCTTGCAGGTGCGCTTGCGCCGTTCATTGCGCTCACGCTCGAGGGGTTCTCAGGGCCGTTCACGACTAGCGCTGCCTCGGGACCCTATTTCTGGTTCGCGATTGGTGTCGTCGCCTATTGGTTCGGCACGGGGCGTTACAAGTTGGCCCCGGCACCCGACTAGCGTGATCTAAATGGACGAGCAGGGAGGGCCCGAGCAGGTGGCGAGCAACGGAGCAAACGGCGCGGATCAGGGGGAGACGAGCCCGCCCTATGGGTCGCTGACTCCTGCCCAGCCCACGGGCAGGGCCGGTGTCGGGCGCTCGCCGGTTCCGCCGACTGTGAGCGGTCCCGCGACCTCCTCCCCCGGCCCCGCGACCGCAACGTCCCAAGCAGCTCTGGCCTTTGGCCAGAGCCCCGCTTCCCCATCCTTGGGCCAAAGTTCTCCACGGCCAGACAAGACCCGTTCCGGCGCGGACGAAACGGCCGCGTCCGCAGCCGGCTCCCAGCCGGCCCTCTCCAAAAAACAGCGCCTCGCGCTGCTGATCGGCGACAAGCGCGGTTCGGTCGTCGCGCTGGCGATCTGCTCGATCGCCTCGGGCTTCACCGAATCGGCCACGCTCGCGCTCGTCGCGCAGATCGCCCAGCAGCTCGCGAACGGGAGCAAACACGTGGACACGCACCTCGGCCCGCTCCACTTGCACACTCCGCTCGGCACGCTGATCCTCGTCGCGATTGGCCTGACGCTCGTGCGCGCGGCGCTGCAGGTACCGATCTCGATCCTGCCCGCGCGGATCGCGGCGGACGTTCAGGCGAACATGCGCCGCCGGCTGTTCGACGCGTTTACACGCGCCTCGTGGTCTGTGCAGTCGCGCGACCGCGAGGGTCAGCTGCAGGACGTGATGACCACGCAGACGATGCAGGCAACGAACGGCGCGATCCAAACGACGATCCTGATCACGGCGGCGTTCAACTTCCTGGTGATGATGATCTCGGCGCTTGTGCTGAACGCGATCGCCGCGGTCGTGGTGGCCGCGGCGACCGTGACGCTGTTCAGTCTGCTGCGCCCGTTGCGCGCACGGGGAGTGCGCAACTCGCGCGGGCTCTCCGGCGCACAGGTTCAGTACGCGGGCGGCGTCGCCGAGTCGATCCGGGTCGCCGAGGAGACGCAGGTGTTCGGTGTGGGCGCGGCCCAGCGCGAGCGGATCAACACGCTGATCGGCAACTCCTGGGGCTACTTCTTCCGCCAGCAGGTGCTCGCGAAACTGATCGGCAACCTCTATCAGAGCCTGATCTATGTGCTGCTAGTGCTCGCGATTGCGGGCGTCTACCTGTGGGCGCCACATCACGTCGGCTCGCTTGGCGGCGTCGTGCTCGTGCTGGTGCGCGCGGGCACGAGCGGCCAGCTCGTGCAGGGCGCCTACCAGGGACTCTCGCAGTCGCTGCCGTTTATCGAACGCGCGCAGTTGAACACCCAGCGCTACCTGGACAGCGCCCCGCCCGCGGGCGAACAGCCGCTCGATCGCGTGCAGGACGTCCGTTTCGATCACGTCTCCTACGCGTACAACCCTGGCGAGCCGGTGCTCAGCGACATCAGCTTCGAGGTCGCGGGCGGCGAAGTGATCGGGATCATCGGCCCCTCGGGCGCGGGGAAGTCCACGCTCGTGCAGCTGCTGCTTCAACTGCGTCGTCCCGAGTCCGGGCGCTACTTGCTGAACGGAATCCCCGCGGAGCAGATCGCGCGCGATGACTGGTATCGCCAGGTTTCCTATGTGCCCCAGGAACCGCGCCTGCTGCACGCCACGGTCGCCGAGAACATCCGCTTCTTCCGCGACATCAGTCAGGAGGACGTGGAACGCGCGGCGCGGCTCGCGCGGATCCACGACGACGTGTCGGGCTGGTCCGCGGG
>DATJOE010000165.1:0-41552 GCA_035507305.1 Solirubrobacteraceae bacterium
GGGGATCGTCTTATCGCAGCCAGAGATCGTCACCAGCGCGTCGAACGCATGGGCGCTCGCGACCAGCTCGATCGAGTCCGCGATCAGCTCGCGCGAGACCAGCGAGGCGCGCATCCCCGCCGTGCCCATCGTGATCCCGTCTGAGATCGCGATCGTGTTCAGCTCCATCGGCGTGCCGCCCGCCGCGCGAATCCCCTCCTTCACCTTCGCCGCCAGCACGCGGTTGTTGAAGTTGCACGGCATCGTCTCAATCCACGAGTGCGCCACGCCGACGATCGGCTTTGACAGATCCTCCGCCGTGTAGCCGATTCCGTGCAGGTAGGAGCGCGCGGCCGCGCGCTCCGGCCCCTCTGTCAGGGCGCGGCTGCGGTGCTTGAGGTCGAACGCGGTATCGGTACTCACGCGACGCGCACGATATCCGCCCAGCCTTCCCCACCGGTCTCACGCTCCCAGCGCGTCAGCCGCGCTAGGTCGCGCTTGACCTGCTCGGGGTCGATCTGGCGGCCCGGCAGGTGCATGTTCGCCTGCTCGATCAGGCGGCGCTCGTCCGCCTTCAGCGCCATCCACTTCGCCAGCACGTCGTCGGAGTCCGGCAGCCGCGCGCTGCCATAGGGACGCGAGTGGTCCGGGAACTCCACGCAGTACTCGTTCAGCAACGCGCCCGTCTGCGGCACGTAGGCCACGATCGGACGGTGCGGGTAGATCAGGTAGGCGTAGGAAGCACCCGAAACGTGTGCCCGCTCGCCCCCGCCGCCTCCCCATACCCGCAGAAAGCCGAGGTCGCGATACATCGCCCAATCGCACTCCTCAATACACGAGCGCAATAGCTCGCGTGCCCTTTGCTCTGCACGTCGCTCGCGACCCGGGTCATAACCCAAATGGGCAGCTTCGCGACGCTCGCGCGCGCGTACCCTAAGCGCCCGCAATTGTGCGCGGGTCGCCGCGAATGCAGCGAGCGCGTGCGGTCGCGCCAGCTCCCACAAAAGCACCACGAGCACGATCGCCGCGGTGCCCAGCGCCAGCAGCATCGCCCTTCAGCGAGTCGCCGCTTGGTCCGCGCCGTGCGGCGAACCACCCGCCGCACGTGGGAAGAAGATCACGCGCTCCGCGTCACGCGGAACATCTCCGAAGCTCTTGACCAGCTCCGCCGCGCGACGCCCGTCGCGTCGCTCGCTCGGCACCGCCGCCCACATCCCCGCGTCCAGCTCGCGCCGGAACGCCTCGATCAGGCGCTGCTCCTCCTCGGCCACCTCGACGTCGCCCTCCGCCAGCAAGATCTCCCCATGACCCGGCTTCATCCGCAGCAGCTTCATCGTCCCCGGATTATGGCAAACAGGTTCGTTCATCTCAGCGGTTCTCGCGCTCGCGAACGCGCCCCAAGCCCAGCACGTCGACCGGCCCCGCGCCTTCGCCTAGGTCCCGCAAGCCGTCCCTGACCGCCTGCGCCGTCAGCGCCCGCGCTGTGCGCGCAGCTTCCAACGGCGAGCGACCCAGCGCCAACTGGGCAGCCAGCAGCGATGAGTGCGTGCAGCCCGAGCCGTGGGCCGCCCCGTCGGGGTGGCGCTCTCCCTCGATCTCCACCGGCTCCCCACTCCCGACCGAGTCCAGGAATAGATCCACCGTCCGGTCACGATGACCGCCCGTTATTACCACCGCCGCAGGACCCAGGCCGATCAGCGCTCGCGCCAGTGCGGATACCTCCTCGTCCTCTCCCTCCACATCCGGAGCACGCACCGGTACCCGCTCATCTGTGTCCAGCTCGCCCACCAGCGTCCGTGCCTCCGGCAGGTTTGGCGTCAGCACGCTCGCCCGCGGCAGGATCAGCTCGACCAGCGCTCGCTGCGCCTCTGCCTCGAGCAGGCGCGCCCCCGACTCCGCGACCATCACCGGGTCCACCACGACCGGCGTGTCACGGGGAAGCTCATCCAGCGCCTCGGCCACCGCCCGTGCGCTCTGCGCCGTGCCCAGCATCCCCACCTTCACCGCGTCCACCCCGATGTCCTGGGCCACCGCGCGCACCTGGGCCAGGATCGTCTCCGGTGGGACCGCGTGGATCGCGCTCACCCCCATCGTGTTCTGCGCCGTGATCGCTGTCAACGCGACCGTCCCGTGAACGCCGCAGCGCGCGAACGCCTTCAGGTCAGCCTCGATCCCCGCGCCGCCCCCCGAGTCAGAGCCCGCGATCGTCAGCGCTACTGGCGTGCAGCGCTGCAACACCCGCTCACGACGCCGGCCCCGCCGGGCGCCGCTCTCCCGATCGCGGCGGGAAGATCGTGTAGCTGCCGATCGCCGTCACCAGCAGCCGGCCATCCTCATGTGTCACCTCGCTGCGCATCACCGCCGTGCGGCGGTTGCGGCGATCGAGCGTCGTGCGACAGACGATCTCACCCTCCGTCGCCGTCTGCACGTAGTTCACCGCGATGTTGATCGTCGCGATCCGCTCCTCGCGCGTCGTCTGCGCCCACAGCGTCGAGCCCATGCAGTAGTCCACCAGCGCGTATGTAGCCACGCCCGAGAGTAGGCCGCCCGCATTGATCAGCTCGGGGCGGATCGTCAGCCGCACTGTCTGCGGGTCCTCCCAGCGCAGCCCCATGAAGCGGGTGATGCCGTCGATTCCGCCGATGCTGCGCTGGGCACTCTCCTCCGCGGTGCTGTCTTCCGCAGAAGCCGCGCCCTGCTCGGCTGCGCCTCCGCCCGAGACAGATGGGCGCCCCTTATCGGCTGAGGGTCCTTGCACGAGAGGGCAGGCTATCGAGCCGCCCGGGTATCCCAAGCGCCGCCTAACGTCGGTGCCGATGACCTCCCCGCCGTCCGCGAACCGCAAGGGGCGTGCCCACGACCCGCGCCGCACGCTCGGATGCCGCGGCGAGCAGATCGCGGCCGACTACCTGCGCCGCCGCGGCTACTCCGTGCTCGACCGCAACGTCCGCACCCGTCGTGGCGAGATAGACCTCGTCGCCTTCAAGTGCTCAACGCTGGTCTTCGTAGAGGTCAAGACGCGCCGCATCGCCTTTCGGCAGCGCGTCGCACGTCCCGATCAGCGCCCGCTTGCGGGCCTCCGCGCCGATCAGCGCTCTCGCCTGCGGGGTCTCGCCGCGGTCTGGCTGGCCGACGAGCGCCGCAAGCGTCCGTTCGCCGAGTCGATTCGCTTCGATGCGATCGGCATCCTGCTCGACCCAGCCGGGCGCCTGCACGACATCGAACACATCAAGGACGCATGGTGAGGGCGCGCGGCCCGCTCGTATATGAAAAAGGGGGTTCCCGAAGGAACCCCCTTTCGATCCTCATCCAGCTTTGTGAGCTACCGCGCTACTGGACTTTGGACTTCCCTTCCACTTCGTTCGGCGAGTCGGTCACCGAGCCGCTGTTGCCCGTCACCGTCAGCGTCCCCGCGACCGAGTTGTCCGTGACGGTCGTCCCGCCGCCGTTACCCGTCGCTTTCAGCGAGGAATGGAAGTCGTCACCCACGACGGTTACTCCCGCCGCGTTCGACTTCACGACGACCGCCCCGTGGAAGGAGTCCGGCGCACATTCGCCGCCGTCGCCCAACACCACCGACCCCGTGCCGCCGACGAGTTTCACCGAGCCCGAGAGCGTCGCGTCGCAGACCCGCACGAGCGATGCCCCTTTTGAGCTCAGCGTGCCCGACAGCGTCGCGCCCTCGACGTCGAGCGCGCCGCCCGGCTTCACCGTGACGCCACCGCTCGCTTTTGCCGTCGAGGTCAACTGCACCGACTGACCCGCCTTAACGATCAGCTTGCCTTTCACGTTGCCGGTCAGCACCTGCGTGAAGCCGACTTGCGTGCTGCACGAGGACGTCGCTTCGTTGCCGAGGCTGTCCACCGCCGTCGCGCTCACGGTCTTCGTACCCGAGGTCGAGGTGTCGATCGGGATCGTCCCGCTCGGGTCCGTTTTCAGGCCCGATTCGTCGGATGCCGCGACCGTCGCGACGACGCCGCTCTGACCCACCGACGCCGTCGGCGGGCAGCTCACTTCGATCGTCGGCGGTGTCTTATCGACGACGATCGTGCTCGACGGTTCAGACCACGGGCTGACGATCGTTTCTTCCGGTTCCATATGCTGGGCCGGAATCACGGTCGTGCTGCGCGCGCGGTAGCTGTAGTGGCCCGACTGCGACTCCGCAGCCGTGTAGCTTGGCGAGGACAGGCCGCTCGCGACCGTGCTCCATTCGCCTTCCCCATCGCGGTGCTGCACTTCGAACTGCGGGTGCGTTTCCACGAATTTCGGCACGACCGACTGCGGGTGCGAGGAAACCGGCCCGCGCCAGGCCAGCTGGAAGGAACCAGCGTTCGGCGACGCGTCCGCCGTCGCCGGGGCCGTCGGACGCAGGTTCGGATACTCCTCCGCCGCGTCCACGATTCGCTGCGCACCTTCCGGCTGCAGGAACCCTTCACTCACCAGTTTCTGCGCGTCCGCTTCGACCTTGTCTACGTAGTTGCCGTAGTCGCTGTAGAGGCTCGACAGCGTGGTTTCCGTGAACGGCTGGTGCTGACCCAGCAGCGTGCAGAAAGCCGAGAATGGGTAGGGATTCGGCGCCGAGTGGGCGCTGTTTTCCCCGGAGTCCCGCACTACTGGCACGTCGACTTCCGGCAGGCGAAGGCCGCCCAGCTGGATACCCAGGCTGTTTTTCGCCAGCGTTTTCGAGTTCACGTATTCGCCTCGCGGCGCGGCCGGCGGCGGCGAGCCGCCTTCCTGCCAGGCGATCAACTCGTCCGTGCCCGCGTCCACCGCGTAAGGCCACTCGACCGTCGAGAGGATCGGCGTGCTCGTGCACAACGATTCAGCCGGCCCCACGTCGCGTTCGATCAGCGGGCCCCAGCCCGCCTGCACCATGTACGGGACGTGCGAGCCCGCCGCCGCCTCCCAGTGCCGCAGGTTCGGGTTCGTCGGGTATTCGTTCTCCGTCTGCTGGACTTTCGCTTCGAATTCGCTGATCACCCGCAGCACCTTGCGCGGGATGTCTTCGCGGACCGCGCTCGTGCAGTCCGTCAGCAAGTAGTCATCCGCGATTTCCTGCAGCGGCGCCACCTTGTTGTAGTAGGTCGCAAGGCGCGTGCACGACTGCGAGGCGCCCGTAGCCGTAACGTTTTTGATCAGCGGGGTCAGGTTGCCCAGCGGCCGCACGCCCGTGCCGGCGCCGCGGATCGCCTTCAGCGCCGCCGCATACACGTCATAGGACAGCGCGTCGCCGCTCGGGCCCACTTCAAGGCTCCCGTAGCGTTCTTTGTTGTAGGTCTTCAGGCCCGTGATTCCCACCGTCTGCGCGTCCACCGCCACGTAGACGTAGCCCTCTTTCATCATCGCGTACGGGTCCCCGTCCCATTGCGGTTCCAGGTCGAAGCCCGCCGTCACGTTCTGCCACTCCGCCAGCACCCGGCCGTTGAAGTTCGCCGAGTTGATCGGGCGACGCACCACGATCCGCGTCTTGAATGGGTAGGTGCCGTTTTCGTTTGGCCCTCCCGTCGTCAGTTTTGTGCCCGTCACGTTGACCGCGCCCGAGGTGTTGTACGTCGAGCCCGTGCCCGAGATGAAGAACTCTTCTTCGGTGTAGCCATATTCCGCCAGCGGCACGTTTGAGCGCATGAAGACATGCGAGGTTCCCGTTTCCGCGATCGGCCCTTCCACCGCCGGCGTCGGCACCCCTTCGTAGGCGCCCCATGCCGGCGAGGCCGCCGCCAGCGCCGCGCACAGCACGACGCATGCCGCTGCCAGCGGGCCCCGGAAGGCCCGCAGCATTTGCCAATCCATCAGATTCCCCGTCCTTTGAGTTAGGCGATCCAGACGCCCTGGCCTCGTGCCCAAGCATCCCTCCCATCACTGCCCGACCGGCCTCCCTTCCGGTCGCACTCCCTCCGCTGCGCACGCTAGCACAGATGCAACACATCGATTGGAATGCCTCATTTAGGCTTAGTGCGCGTCCGGCGAGCGTCACGACGCGCATCGTGGGCCGGGCGCGCAGGCTCGCGCAAGGTTCGCCGACTTTGCCGCCGAGTCGGCGGCTGTTCAGGGTTCGCTAGAGGGCCAGTTGCTGGTAGGCCAGCGACTGGAAGGACATCCGGTGCAGGGGCGAGACGCCCTGGCGCAGGATCGCCTCGCGATGCTCGGGCGTCGAGTAGCCCACGTGCTCGGCAAAGCTCCAGCCCGGGTGCTCACCATCGGCGTGACGCATGTAGCGATCGCGCGTCACCTTCGCCACGATCGAGGCCGCCGCGATCGCCGCGCTCGTCGCGTCTCCATCCACGATCGCTCGCTGTGGGCGGCCGAAGTCGCCCACCGGGAAGCCGTCGCTTAGGCACAGCACCTCGTCACGCACGTCGCGCGTGACCCCGATCAGCGCGTCGCGCAGCGCCGCCAGGTTCGTCTTGTGCAGGCCGCGCGTGTCGATCCCCCGCACGCAGCGCGAGATCACCACCACGCGCTGTGCGCTGCGTAGCACCAGCGGGAACAGCCGCTCGCGAGCCTCCTCCGTGTGTTGCTTGGAGTCATTCAGCGCGCTCAGCGCTCGCAGCTCGCGTGTCGTCAGCGCCTCGTAGTCAAACAGCACCGCCGCCGCCACCAGCGGCCCCGCCAGGCAGCCGCGCCCTGCCTCATCCGCACCCGCCACAAAGCGCACGCCTAGACGCCGGTCGAACGCGAATAGCCGCCTGCCGCTGCTCTTACGCCTAGCCTGGCGGCGAGAGCGTGCCGTGCCCGCCCGCTTGCGTCCCGGCGCTTTCGCCAACTCTGCCTCGCTGCCTGCCATGGGCTCCATCACCGGAGCGAGCGCGGGGGACGCGGTCGCGGAGGCGACGCTAGAGGATGCCGATGCGGTCGGGCGGCCAGTAGGTCGCGAAGGCTCCGCCGATGATCCAACCGGTGGGAACTGGTCCCCAGAAGCGGCTGTCGTCAGATTCCCCACGGTTGTCGCCCATCATGAACCAGTGGCCGGGCGGAACCTTAATTGGCACCGGGAAGTTGCACTCCGAGACGCCGGGGCAGGGCCGGATGTAGGAGTCCTTCTCGCGCTTGCCGTTGCGAATCACGTGGCCTTCCACGATCTTGATCGTGTCGCCCGGCCCTGCCACCACGCGCTTGATGAAGTTTTCGCTCGCCTCTTTGTCGACCGGCTGCGAGCACGCCGCGCCCCCCGGGGTGATCCGCGCGCCTGAGCCGCACTCCTCCTGGCGGGCACCTTCCGGCGGGTGGAACACCGCGATCTCGCCCACATGCGGGTCTGAGAAATGGGTGCCGATCCGGTTGACCAGCACGCGCTGGCCCACCGCCAGCGTCGGTTCCATCGACCCGCTTGGGATTCGGTAGGGCTTGACGATCCACGCCTGAATCGCGAGCGCCAAGCCCAGCGCGATCAACACGATCACGACGAGCTCAACGACCGAGCCCATCGTCGTTTTCGAGCGTTTCCCGAGAAGTTTCACGCCGGCTTATCGCCGCCGACGTCCCCCTCGTTCGCCTCGGCATCGGGGGGTGAGTCGGCGTCGGCAGCCGCGTCCGCCTCGGGCGCGGCTGCTGCCTCAGGCGCGGCTGCTGCCTCAGGCGCGGCCGCTGCCTCGCCCGATGCCTCAGGACCTGCGTCGGCGGCGTCCTGCGCCAGCGCCGCCGGATCGGTGTCCGCCTCGCCCGCCGCCTCTGCGGGCGCCTCGGACTCCGCTTGCTCCGCCGCCTGTGGAGCCTGCTCGGTCTCGCCGGCCTCCGGTGCCTCGACCGCCGCGTCCTGCTCAAGCACCGTCTCCTCCGCGGTCAAGCCGTCCGCGTCGGTCGCACCCTGCGGCTCGTGCAGCAGCCCCGGCTCGACCGTCTCCTCAGGCCCGGAATAGCGGCGCTCGCGGACCCGTGCCCGCTTGCCGACGCGGTCGCGTAGGTAGTACAGCTTCGCGCGGCGCACATCGCCTCGTGCAGCCAGCTCGATCCGCTCGATCTTCGGCGAGTGCACGGGGAACATGCGCTCCACGCCCACTCCGAACGACTGCTTGCGCACCGTGAACGTCTCGCGCATCCCGTGTCCCTGGCGCTTGATCACCACGCCCTCGAACACCTGGACGCGGCGACGCGAGCCCTCGATCACCTGAAAGTGCACCTTCACGCGATCGCCCGGGGCGAAGCTCGGAACGCGGCGCAACTGCGCGCGCTCGATTGTTTCGATGACGCTGCTCATGATGTCTGAGAGGGGCGCGCCGCTGTCAACCAGGAGCATCACAAACGAGGACCCGGCCCGGCGCGGCTAGCAATGGTAGCGAACCGTCGGCGAGCGCCGCGTCAATCTTCCGGTGAGCGTTCCGCCGCCCTGGAGAGGCGCTCGCGTTCCTCGGCCAGGACGCGCTCGCCTCGTTCGCGACTGCGCTCGCGCCGCCACTGCTCGATCCGCGCGTGATGACCCGAGAGCAGGACCTCCGGCACGATCCAGCCGCGATGCTCGGCCGGACGCGTGTAGTGGGGGTACTCGGGATCACCTCCAAGCGCCGCGCTGAAGGACTCCTCCACCGCCGAGCGCTCATCGCCCAGCGCCCCCGGCAGCTTGCGCAGTACCGCGTCGCACACCACCATCGCCGCCAGCTCGCCGCCCGCGAGCACATAGCGGCCGATCGAGACCACCTCGCTGCAGAAGTGCTCCACGATCCGCTCGTCAAGCCCCTCGTAGCGGCCACAAAGCAGCGTGAGCTCCGGCTCCGCGGCCAGCTCGTCCACCAGGCCGTCGTCAAGCAGCCGGCCGCCTGGCGCCAGGGCAATTACTCGCCGGCGCTCGTGCAGCTCCGCCGGGTCGGTCCCGTAACGCGCGCGCAGCGCCGCTTCCACCACGTCAACCCGCAGCACCATCCCCGCGCCGCCGCCGAACGGCATGTCGTCGACCTGTGCGCCGCTCAGCGGCGAGTGCTCGCGTAGATCGAGCAGGTTCAGGCTCGAACCCGACGCCAACGCATTCGCCACGTGCCGCTGGGAGGAGAACCAGTCAAACCAGTCCGGGAACAGCGTGAGGACGTCAAGCTCCATGCCTATCCCCCGCCGCCCCACCGTGCGTCTCGTCCCGCTCCGGGCCCGGGAGCTCCTCGTCTAGGCCCAGGAACTCCCCATCGACCTCGATCCGCTGCGCCGCCACGTCGATTTCGCCGATCGCGTCTCTCACCATCGGCACGAGCAACGGCTCGGCGCGAGCGCCGGCCCGCACTTCCAGCACCTCGCACGAAGGCAGCTCGAGCAGTCGCGTGACCTTGCCCAGCACCCGCTCGCCCGCGCGGACCTCGCACCCCTCCAGTTCCCGCGCCCACCACTCGTCCTCCCCCAGCTCCGGCGCCTGTGCCGCAGCCACGGTCAGCCGCTCGCCGCGAAGCGCCTCCGCCGCCGCGCGGTCCTCCACGCCCCCCACGCGAACGATCGGACGCTCGTCGGTCCCCGCGCGACGCTCGATCTCCACGCTGCGGCCCGCCAAGTGAAGCCGTGCGCCTGCCGTCAGCAGGCGGGACACCGCCCCGGTCACATAGAAGCTTCCGTCCAGCCCGTGCGCGCGGCCCACGCGCCCCGCCGGCAGCTGCGCGTCCGGTCCGCTCAGGTTCAATCGACGATGTCGACGAGCACGTGAGAGCCCTCGCCGGTCGCCGCCGCTTTCACCACCGTGCGCAGCGCATGGGCCGTGCGACCCCCGCGGCCGATCACCCGGCCGTAGTCGTCCTCGCCGACGCACAGCTCCAGCACGATCGTGCCGTTGTCGCCCTCGAATTGCTCTACCGAGACCTCATCCGGGGCGTCGACCAATCCCTCCGCGAGGTATTCGAGCAAGCGTCGCGGGACTTCGCTCTGACCCTTAGCGCTCACGCCGCGACCTTCCCACGCGACGCACGCTAGCCCACCCCATCGCCAGCATCAGCGCGCTGCGGCTCAGCCGCCGACCTCAATCCCCTGGTTGCGCAGCAGCTTGCGCACCGTGTTCGAAGGCTGCGCACCCCGCGCCAGCCAGTTGCGAACGCGCTCCTCATCGAGCACGATCGTCGAGGGGTCCGTCTGTGCGTTGTAGTGGCCGATCGTCTCGATCACGCGGCCGTCGCGCGGCGCGCGCTGGTCCGCGACAACGACTCGCCAGATCGGGTCCTTCTTGCCGCCCACTCGCGTGAGCCTGAGCCTTACCGACACGGTTTCCTCTCTGAAGCCTTCAAGTTCAGCGTCAGAGCTTAGCGTCAGCGTGCGCCGCGCATCAACGCGCCGATGTCCGGCATCTTGCCGCGGCCCACCTGGCGCATGATTTTGCGCGTCTGTCCGAACTGCTTGATCAGGCGGCTAACCGCCTGCACATTCGTGCCCGAGCCCCGCGCGATCCGCAGGCGACGCGAGCCCTTGATTAGCTCCGGGCGGCGCCGCTCCTCCGGTGTCATCGAAAGGATGATCGCCTGGATCCGGTCCAGCTCGCGCTCGTCTACTTTCATCTGCTGAAGCTGATGGCCCGCGAGGCCCGGGATCATCCCCAGCAGGTTCGTCAGCGGGCCCATTTTCCGAATGCTCTTCAGCTGGCCCAGGAAGTCTTCGAGGTCGAACTCGTTACGCCGCAGCTTGCGCTCCAGCTCGCGCGCATCCTGTTCGTCGAAGTTGCGCTCGGCCTGCTCGATCAGCGTCATCACATCGCCCATGCCGAGGATCCTTTGGGCCATCCGATCGGGGTGGAAGCGCTCGAACTGGTCCAGCTTCTCGCCCGTGGAAGCGAACAGGATCGGCTTGCCCGTCACCGCCTTCACCGACAGCGCCGCGCCGCCGCGTGCATCGCCGTCGAGCTTGCTCATCACCACGCCGTCGAACTTCACGGCTTCTGCGAACTGCTCGGCGACGTTGACCGCGTCCTGCCCGGTCATCGCGTCCACCACGAGCAGCACGCTGTGTGGCTTGACCGCCCCACGGATTCGCACCAGCTCGTCCATCAGCTCCTTGTCGATGTGCAGACGACCGCTCGTGTCCACGATCAGCACGTCCTTGCCCTCCTGACGCGCGCGCTCCAGCGCCCAGGAGGCAATCTCCACCGGGTCGCGGTCCGTTCCCTGCTCATAAGCATCCGCGCCCGCTTGCGCCGCGACCTTCACCAGCTGGTCGACCGCCGCCGGGCGGTAGACGTCGCACGCCGCGACCGCCACCGAGGAAGAGTGCTCCTCGCGTAGCCAGCGCGCCAACTTTGCCGTAGCCGTCGTCTTGCCCGAACCCTGCAAGCCCGCCATCAAGATCACCGTCGGCGGTTTCGGCGCGAAGCTCAGACCCGCCGAGGCGCCGCCCATCAGCTCGGTCAGCTGCTCGCCCACGAGCTTTACGACCTGTTGGCCCGGGTTCAGCCCCCCGACCACGTCCGCGCCCATGCAGCGCTCCTTCAGCTGCGCCGTGAACTCACGCACCACCTTGAAGTTCACGTCCGCCTCCAGCAACGCGAGACGGATCTCGCGCATCGCCGCGTCGATGTCCGCCTCGGTCAGCGTCCCGCGATTGCGGACGTCCGTCAGCGTCGCCTGGAGTTTCTCGCCGAGCGCGTCGAACATGTCCTAGCCGTCGTGCCGTGGAGGCGCCGGTCGCGGAAGTCGGCGCCCCGGATCGTCCTCGCCCTCGCTCGGGGCTTTCGCCGAAGAGAACGCCTCCGCGATCCCGCCGAACGCCTGCGCGAACTCCGATGGCACCACGAACACCTTGTTTGAGTCGCCTTCCGCCAGCTGCGGCAGCATCTGCAGATATTCGTAGCTCAGCAGCTCGCGCGTCGGCTTACCCTCGTGGATCGCGTTGAACACCGTGTCGATCGCCTGCGCTTCGCCCTGCGCGCGCAGGATCGCGGCTTCCTTCTCGCCCTCCGCCGACAGCACCGCCGCCTGCTTCTGGCCTTCGGCCGTCAAGATCTGTGACTGCTTCTCGCCTTCGGCCGTGAGGATCGCGGCGCGTCGGTCGCGCTCGGCGCGCATCTGCTTCTCCATCGCCGTGCGGATGTCCGGCGGCGGGTCCACCGACTTGATCTCCACGCGGTTGATCCTGATCCCCCACTTGCCCGTCGCCTCGTCCAGCACCACGCGCAGCTCGGTGTTCACGTTCTCGCGCGAGGTCAGCGTCTTCTCCAGCGTCAGGCCGCCGATCACGTTGCGCAGCGTCGTCACCGTCAGCTGCTCGATCGCCTGCAGCGGGTTCGCGATTTCATACGTCGCCGACTTCGCGTCGGTGATCGTGAAATACAGGACCGTCTCGATCCCCACGACCACGTTGTCTTCGGTGATTACAGACTGCGGCGAGAAGTTCACCACTTGCTCGCGCAGGTCCACCAACGGCTTTACGCGGTCGATGAACGGCGTGACGATCGTAAGCCCGGGTTCCAGCGTGCGGCTATAGCGCCCCAAGCGCTCGACCACCCCTGCGCGCGCCTGTGGGATCACGCGGATCGAGCGTCCCGCGACGATCAGCGCAAATACGACCACGACGACGATGACGATGAGAGCAACCAAGGTCCCGGCTCCTTTCGAGCGCTAATGCATGACGAGCGCCGTGGCGCCCCGAATCTCAACGACCTCTACCCGCTCACCCGCCGGGATGACCTCGTGTTCATCGAAGCTGCGCGCCGTCCACACCTCGCCCCCGTCGATCTTCACGCAACCCACCCCCTCGTCGTTGGCGATTCGCTCCAGCACGATCGCCGGCTTGCCCACCAGCGCCGCTGCGCCCGTACGGATCGAGGGCGGCAGCCGCCGGTGGCGCTCCGCCACCGGGCGCAGCGTCGCGAACACGATCGCTGAGACCGCGATGAACACGATTGCCGAGAGCAGCGCGCCTACGCCGATCAGGCCCACGACCGCCGCGAGCGCCGCGCCGATCGCGAACGGCGCGAGGTAGAAGCCGCCCTGGTGCATCTCGCCCACGCCGAGGACGCAGGCTGCGATCAGCCAGATTACCCACACGTCCATATCCTCAATTATGCCTCGGCGATCAATGCGCGGGCGAACTCGTCCGCGTCAAATGGACGCAAGTCCTCCAGCGACTCGCCCACACCGATCAGCTTCACCGGCAGCGAGAGCTCTCGCGCGATCGCCAGCGCGATCCCACCGCGCGCGGTTCCGTCGAGCTTCGTCAGCACCACGCCGCTCACCTCGGCCGCCTGCGCGAACAACTTCGCTTGACGCAGGCCGTTCTGCCCCGTTGTCGCGTCGATCGTCAAAAGCGTCTCATGCGGCGCCCCCTCCAGCTGGCGCGCGATCACGCGGCGCACCTTCGCCAGCTCGCCCATCAGGTCGTCCTGGGTGTGCAGCCGCCCCGCCGTGTCGATGATCGCCACGTCCACGCCCTTGCTCCGCGCCTGCGCGATCGCCTCGAAGGCCACCGCACCCGGGTCTGACCCCGGCTCCCCCGTCACGATCTCGCAGCCCGCACGCTGCGCCCAGCCTTCCAGCTGCTCTGTCGCCGCCGCGCGGAACGTGTCCGCCGCGCCCAGCAGCACCGAGCGCCCTAGCTCTTGCTGCAGATGCCAGGCGAGCTTGCCGATCGTCGTCGTCTTGCCCGTGCCGTTCACCCCCACCGCCATGATCACCGTCGGCTCGTAGCGCAGGTCGATCCGCCCGTCGCCCACCCGCGTTGTCTCGGCCAGCAGGTCGATCAGCCGGTCGCTCAGCGCCTGCCCCCCCTCCAGCTTGCCCTCGGCCACTTCCTCCTCCAGCGTGCTCACCACCGCAGCCGTTGTGCTCGCGCCCACGTCGGCCATGATCAGCGCCTCCTCCAGGCGTTCCCACGTGTGCTCGTCGAGCACACCGAACAGCGTCGCCTGCACCTCTGCGCCAAGCGCCGCGCGCGTCTTTGACATGCTCTCGCGCAGGCGCCGGAACAGGCCGCGTTTGCGCTCTGGCTCTTGACCGGCCCGCTCGCCGGCCGCGTCGGCTCCCTCGGCCGAGCGCCCGTCGGTGATGAACAGGTCAGTCCAGTCGCGCGGCACGGGCGCGCGAAGATATCAGCGCGGACGCCGCGCCGGGAGCTGCATCTCAGGCGACCTCGGCGACGCCCGCAAGCGTGGGCGCAGGCCCCTGCGCCTCGCCCGTGTCCTGCCCGTCCTTGGAAGGCAGGCGCCGCGAGAGCACCTTCGAGACCCCGTCGCCGCCCATCGAGACCCCGAACAGCCAGTCGGCCGCCTCCATCGTGCGCTTCTGATGGGTGATCACGATGAACTGCGCTCGGTCTGAATAGCGGCGCAGCAGCGTCAGGAAGCGATCCAGGTTCAAGTCATCAAGCGCGGCCTCGACCTCGTCGAGGATGTAGAAGGGGCAGGGACGCGCGAGAAACACCGCGAACATGAACGCCAGCGCGGTCATCGACTTCTCGCCGCCCGACAGCAGCGAGAGGCGCTTGGAGGACTTGCCCGCGGGGGTGATCTCGATCTCGACCCCCAGCAGGTCTTCCTCCTGGCGCTCCTCGGCCTCGGCCTCTTGCTCGGCCGCCTCCTCCGCCGCCTCGGCGCTCGCCTGCGTCGCCTCTCCCGCTGCGGCCGCGCCGATCGGCTGAACGCCCTGTGCCTTGCCGTTGGCTTGTGCGGGCGACTGGCCGCCCAGCACGCCGCGCGCGGGCTGATCTTCGCTGACCAGGCGCAGCCTGCCCGAGCCCCCCGGGAACACGTCGCCGACCAGCTCTTCGAAGTTGCGCGCCGCCGCCTCGAAGGTCTCCGTGAATGTGTCCTGGATCTGGCGGTCGGTCTCGCGGATCACGCCGCGCAGCTCGCGCAAAGCTGTCTCCAGATCCGCTCGACGCCCCTCTAGCTCCTCGACGTGCGCAACAGCCTCCGCGTACTCCTCCTGTGCGAGCGGGTTCACCGGCCCGAGCTGCTCGCGGCGGCGACCCAGCCGCTCGACCCGCGCACGTAGGGCCTCCAGCTCATCCTCACCGAGACGTGCGGGTCGATCCTCTCCCGACTCGCCGGGCGTGAGCGTTGGCAGCGGGAGCTCGAGTCGCTCCGCCACCGTCTTCAGCTCCGTTTCGGCATCGTCGGCCTGATCGCGCAGGCGCTGCGCCGCCACCTCCGCCGCGGTCACCGCCTCGCCCGCCCCGCGCAGCTCGCTCTGCAGCTCGGCCTCGGCCGCCGCGCACTCACGCAGCTCGCCCGCCATCTGCTCGCCCGCCGCACGATCCTCCGCCAGCTCGCGCTCGATCGCCGAAAAGCGCTCCTGGACCGCCTGCGCCGCAGCTATCAGTGCCTGGCTGAGTGCTTCGGCACGGGGCAAGAGCTCGCCGTCAGACGCCAACTGCCGTCGCGCGCGCTCGATCCGCGCGCGGGCCTGCTCGGCCTCACGGGCTAGGCGCTCCGCGGTCGCGCGCTCGGAGCCGAGCGCACCCTCCAGCTCGGCCCTGCGCACCGCCAACGGGCCCTCCGCCGGCGCCGCGCGGCGCTGCTCGATCAGCCACTGCGAGTGACGTACAGCCTCAGCTGCCTCGACCTGCCCTCGCTGAGCCGTGCGCAGCTGCTCCTCCGCCGCGCCCAGTGAGCGCTCGTGCCCTTGTAGATCCTCGTGCGCCGAGTCGAGCATCGCACGCGCGGCGTGCTCCGCTTGCGCTGCGCGCTCGGTCTCCGCGATCAGCCGGTCGCGTTCGTTGCGCCTAGCCAGGACGCGCTCGGTGCCGCCCTCAGCCAGCTGGCGAACCTCGCCCCATGCCGCAAACCAGACGCGCCCAGCGCGGGTCACCGCGATGCCCGCGAAGTTCATAGGGACGTCCTCTAGGCGCTCGACTACCCAAGCCTCCTCCAGCAGACGGCGAGCCAGAGTCATCGCGGCGTCGGGGCCATCCAGCAGGTCGAGCAGCCGCTGTGCACCCGGCGGCATCCCTGACGCACCGAGGCTTGTGCCGCTGCGCGGTGCGGGGCCAGGCGTACGCGACGCGAGCAGCGCCGTGCCGCCGTCAGGCCCAGCGCGGTCGAGCAGCGTCTCCGCGCCCGCAATGCTGTCGACGACCGCCGCGTCCAGGCGCCCGCCAAGCGCGGCCGCCAGCGCAAGCTCGTAGCCGTCGCGCACCCGCAGGTCCTCGCTCAGCGCCCGTGGACCGCCGTCCTCGCCGCCGTGGACCGCGGCGTGCCCTCGCAGGAACTGGTTAGCCGCCGCCAACTCAGCGCCGATCCGGGCCGACTCACGCCGGGCCTGCTCGACAGCACGCTCCGCCGCCATTAGCCGCTCGCGCGCGGCCTTCATCTCCGTCTCAGCGTGCTCACGCGCCTGTTTCGCCACGCTCACCTGCTCGCCGGCCGCGCTCTCGTGCTCGCGCCGATCCTCGAGCGTGCGCTCGAGCTCAGCCAGCTGCTCGCCCAGCTCGAGCTCGCGGCGCTCATCCAGCTCGGCCAGCTCGGCCTCCAGCGCCGCGATGCGCCGCTCCACGCCTGCAGCCTCGTCTTCGGGACCCGGCTGCTCCGCGACCGAGGGCGCTGCAACCTGGGCCTGGGAGAACGGCTGCGCAAACGGCGGGGGCGGCTGCAACGGATGCTCAGCCTCGGGCTCGCCCAGCTCATCGCGCAGACGCTCGATCCGGCGCGCGAGGCTCTGCGCCGCGCCCGCGACCTGCTCGCCGCGCAGACCAAGTCGCTCGTGCGCTGAGCGTCCCGCGTAGAGCAGGCGCGAAAGCTCGTCGTGGCGCTCGGCGCGCTCGGCCAACGCCCGCTCGGCCGCTCCGCGGCGGTCGATCGTCGCTTGTAGCTTCGCCTCGATCTGCTCGCGCGCCGTGCGCGCCTGCGCCGCGCGCGCCTCGGCGCCAGACAGCTCGACGCGAGCCACGCCCGCGCCATCCTTTGCCAGCTCCCAGCGGGCTTCGAGCGTCTGACGCTCCAGCCGCGCGTGCAGCTCGGCCGCTTCTGCCTGGCGCTTGAGCGGGCGTAGCCGCGTGCGCGCCTCGCGCTCGACGTCCAGCGCCCGGTCGAGGTTCTCTTGCGTGCGCTCGAGCTTCAGCTGCGCGCGGCGGCGGCGCTTGCGGTGCTTGCCGAGCCCCGCCGCCTCCTCGATCAGCAGCCGCCGATCGCGCGCCTTGGAGGTGACGATCGCCTCGACGCGACCCTGTGAGATCACCGAGTGCGTCTCCTTGCCGAGGCCCGTGTCCGAGAGCACCTCGATCACGTCGGTCAGGCGAGCGCGCGCGCCGTTCAAGCGGTAACCGCCTTCGCCGCTTCGCTCCAGACGGCGCACGATCGAGATCTCGCTCAGCGGTAGGTCCACGGTGCCGTCGGAGTTGTCGAGCACGATCTCGACCTCGGCCGCGCTGCGCGCCTGCACGCCGCGCCCGCCGCCGAAGATCACATCCTGCATCGACTGGCCCCGGACCGCGAGCGGCGACTGCTCGCCCATCGCCCACAGGACCGCATCGGTGACGTTGGACTTGCCCGATCCGTTCGGGCCGACCACGACGCTCACGCCGGGCCCGAAGTCCAGATGCGTGCGGTCGGGGAATGACTTGAACCCCTTCAGCGTGAGCGACTTCAAGCGCATGCGCGCCTCACGTCTCCAGCTGCTCGACCGCCTCGCGGGCGGCCTCCTGCTCGGCGTGCTTCTTGCTGCGGCCCCGCCCACTGCCCAACTGCTTGCCCGCTACGCGCGCGACGACCGTATACGTGCGCTCGTGCGGCGGGCCTTCCTCGTCGGTCACCGCGTAGTCGACCTCTTCGCCCCGCCGCGCCAGCAGCTCCTGCAAGGCCGACTTGAAGTCGACCGGATGCTCCAACGCCTCCTCGATCTCCGGCGAGAACGCCTCGACCACGGCCTGCGCGGTTCGCTCGTAGCCCGCGTGCAGATAGCAAGCGCCGATCACCGCCTCGATCACCGATGCCAGCACCCGCTCGGTTCCGACCAGCGCCGCCGCGCTGCCCTGCACACCAGCCGGAGCCGCCGCCCGTAGACGCTCGGGTAGGCCCAGTCGTTCGGCCACGGCCCGGCAGGAGGGACCCGAGACCGCCTGTGCGCGGATCTTCGTCAGCCTGCCCGCGCCAAAGCGATCGGCCTCCAGGCGCGGGTAGAGATGCGCCGTGACCGCCAGCGCGAGCACGCTGTCGCCGAGGAACGCCAGGCGCGCATAGGAGTCCCCGCGCCGCTCGCTCCATGAGGCGTGCGTGAAGACCTGGCGAGCGAGATCGTCCGGCAGCTCCCCCAACAACTCTTCGAGCAACTTCATGGCCGTCCATTCATCGCCCCGTCCTGGTGTGCGAGCACGAAATCGACCGCCTGACCCACGGTGAGGATCTGCGCGGCCTGCTCGTCGGACATGCTCACACCGTAGGTGTCCTCGAGCTCCTGCACGAGCGTGTACAGGTCGAGCGAGTCGGCCTCCAGGTCCTCTTTGAAACGCGTCTCGATCCCGATCGTGTCGGGCTCGACGTCGAGTTCGTCGACCAGGTGGGAGCGGATCAGCGCGAACACCTGCTCGCGCGTCTGCGCGCTCATCGTGGGCCATCCACGGACGCGGCCAAGGCCGGCGCGCCGCGGCGCGCACGCCGGCTGTTCGTGGGCCGAGTCGAAGGGCTCATCCAGACTCGGGCAGGCTAGCGCCCGCCGCGGACATGGGCGAGGAGCGCAGCGCCCCCGCCGCTGCGAGCGCGCGCTCGGTCTGGCCGACGACGTCCTCACGCGCGCCGCGGTGGGCGCGCAGGATCGCCTCGGCGAAGCCCGTGCGCGTGAAGCGCCCGTGCGGCACTACGCCCAGGCGGCGCAAACCCAGCAGATAGGCGCCGCCTTGCAGCTCGGGATCGATCCGCGCGCGGAAGGAGCCGAGCGCGCCGCGCAGCAGCGCGCCGCCGAGCTTCGCGCGCGTCGAGGACATAGCGGCGTCGCGGATCGCGCGCAGCATCGTCTGCGAGGTCGCCTCGATCAGCTTCAGCGAAACGTTGCCCGTGAAGCCGTCGGTCACGACCACGTCGACAGCCGCGGCCAACACGTCCTCGCCCTCGACATTCCCCGCGAACTCGAACAGCCCGTTATCGCTCCCGCCCAGCTCGCTGAGTTCGGCGTTCGTCTCGACCACGAGCTCGTTGCCGCGCTCGGCCTCCTCGCCGTTTGAGAGCAGACCCACTCGCGGACGCTCCACTCCCAGCACCGTGTTCGCGAGCGCAGCGCCCATGAACGCGAACTGCACGAGGTGCTCGCGACGCGCCGCCGCGTTCGCGCCCACGTCGAGCAGAGTCACGGTACCGCCCGGGAAGGGCAGCGGCAGCGCAAGCGCCGGGCGGTAGATGCCGCGCGTGCGCTTGACGTTGAACAGACCCGCCGCGAGTGCCGCCCCCGTGCCTCCCGCGCACACCAGCGCCTGCGCCTGCCCGTCAGCCACGGCGCGCGCTGCCTGCACAATCGACGCTTCCGGATTAGCGCGCACCGCGCTCACGGGGTCCGCGCTCTTGGCGATCGACAGCGGCGCATCGACCAGCTCGACCCCCGGCGGCGCCTCGCCCAACTGCGAGAGCGGTCCGAACAGCAAAGCACGCGCGCCACGCTGCGCCGCGATCGCCGCTCCCGCCGCCACCTCGGCCGGACCTAGATCCGAGCCGTTGCAGTCGACCGCGACGACCGGGTTACTGGTCGTGGTCGTGGTCGTGCTCGTGGCTGTGCGCGGCCGGGGCCACGATCTCACGCCCCGCGTAGTGACCGCACACCGGGCATACCCGGTGCGGGCGACGCGGGTTGTGGCACTGCGGGCACGTGCTCATCGCGGGCGTGCCGATCTTGTGCTGCGCGCGGCGCTTGGCCGTACGGCTGTGGGATTGCTTTTTCTTCGGGACCGCCATGCGAAGCAGGTAAGGCTACCAGCCCTAATCGAGCTTCAGCTCGCGCAGCTTGGCCCGGCGCGGGTCGGGCGGGCTCTCGTGGCGATGATCGGGCCCGGCCTCGTTCAGATCGGCAGCGCACACGGGGCAGAGCCCCGCGCAGTCCTCGCGGCAAAGCACCTTGCTCGGCGCGGCCAGGGCGAATGCGTCGTGTGCCCAGGCCGCGAGGTCGAGGGTTTCCTCGTGTACGTAGGGACTGTCCAGCTCGTCCCCTTCTCCCGGCCGATCGACCTCGCGCGCATCGACCTCGATCGTCGGCCGCGCCTCCTTCAGGCAGCGCATGCAGGGACCGGTCAGCCCGGCGCCGAAACGCAGGCGGAGCGCGTAGCCGCCACCCATCATGCGCGAGACGTCGAGTGTCAGGGGCACCCGCGCGGGCGAGGCCGCGTAGCGCTCGCCGCCTAGCTCGAGGGCCTCGATCGGCACGTCTAGTTCGAGACGTCGGCCCTCGCCGGAGCTCAGGCGCAGCGCAGCGAGATCGAAATCGTGCGTCTGTGCCGCCATGTCTCCAGGCTAGCGGGGCGCGTTGCGCGCTCTGCTTCACTGGCCCGCGTGAGCGAGCCGGCGAACGATCGGGACACGAACGGCGGACGCGGGCGCCTGGTCGGGCTGCTGCGCACGCTCGCGGTCGACGTCGCCCCGCTACGCGCCTCGCGCGATCTGCGCCTGCTGACGATCGGCAACTTCGTCACCGGTCTCGGCACGCAGGCGACACTCGTAGCGCTGCCCTACCAGCTCTACGTGCAGACGCGCTCGCCCGTGCTCACGGGCCTGCTCGGCGCGGTCGAGCTGGGCCCGCTGATCGCGATGTCTCTATACGGGGGGGCGCTCGCGGACCGCATGGACCGTAAGCGCCTCTTGCTACTCGACCAGTTCGCGCTCGTGGCGATCGCGGCTGGCCTCGCAGCCGGAGCCTTTGCCGGGCACCCACCGATCGCGCTGCTCTATGTGCTCGCGGCGCTGCTCGCGGGCTTCAGTGCGATCCAGAACGTCGCGCGCTCGGCGATCGTGCCGAACGTCGTCGCGCCCGAGCAGCTGCGCGCCGCGCTCGCGCTCACATTCGGGCTCTACCAGCTGACGATGGTGATCGGCCCTGCGCTCGGCGGTCTGTTGATCGCGGCCGCCGGCCTGGGAACCGCCTACTCGATCGACGCCGCGAGCTGCTTGGGGATGGTGCTCGCGGTCACCGCGATGGCCGCGCAGCCGCCCCACGCCGGCGAGCACGAGCACCCGAGCATCCGCCGCTCGATCGCGGACGGGTTGCGCTTCGTGCGCTCCAACCGCTCGCTCGTTGGCTCCTTCGGCATCGATCTGGCCGCGATGACCTTCGGCATGCCGCGCACGCTGTTCCCCGCGCTCTCCCTGACCGTCTACCACGCAGGCGCCGCGGGCACTGGAGCGCTGTTTGCCGCCGTCTCCGCGGGCGCCACGCTCGCGGCGCTCAGCACCGGCTGGCTGACGCACGTACGTCGCCTCGGGCGCATCGTGATCTGGGCCGTGCTCGCGTGGGGCGCGGCGATCGCGCTCGCCGGGCTCGTGCGCTCGCTGTGGCCCGCGATCGCGCTGTTCGCACTCGCGGGCGCAGCCGACAGTGTCAGCGCGGTGTGCCGCTCGACGATCAACCAGACCGTCACGCCCGACGCGATGCGCGGGCGCATGTCGGCGGTCTTCTCACTCGTGGTCACGAGCGGGCCGCGGCTCGGCGACATCGAGTCGGGCGCGGTCGCTTCACTCGCCACGCCCCGCTTCTCGGTCGTCTCCGGCGGCGTGGCCTGCGTCATCTCAGCCGCGCTGTTCGCTCGCGCCTTCCCAGCGCTCCTGCGCTACGACAGCCAGGAGGCCGAGCGCGCGCTCGCCGCGAGCGCTACGCAGTCTGCAGTTCCCGCTTGAGCACCTTGCCCGTCGCGTTGCGCGGGAGTTGCTCCAGGAAGACCACCTCGCGCGGCACCTTATAGCGGGCAAGGTTCGCCTTTACGTAGTCCTGCACGTCCTGCTCGCTGAGCGCTGCCGAGGGCCGCAGCACGACGAACGCGCGCAGGCGCTGGCCCCACTCCTCATCGGGTATACCGACGACCGCGGCCTCCTCGATCGCCTCGTGATCCGCGAGCAGGTCCTCGACCTCGCGCGGGAACACGTTCTCCCCGCCGCTGACAATCATCTCGTCGTCGCGACCGTCCACGAACAGCCGTCCGCCGCTGTCGAAGTGACCCACGTCGCCCGTGCTCATCAGGCCGCCGACGATCTCCTTGTTGCCACCGCCGGTGTAGCCCTCGAACATCATCTCGTTCGCCACGAAGATCCGTCCGCCCTGCCCGGCAGATACCTCGCGCCCGTCGGGGTCGAGCAGCTTGACGACCGTGCCCATCGGCGGACGCCCCGCAGTCCCCGGCGCCGCCCGCAGGTCCTCGGGTGTTGCGATCGTCGCCCAGGCCACCTCCGTCGAGCCGTAGAGGTTGTAGAGAACATCGCCGAACGCGTTCATCGCCCGCGTTGCCAGCTCTCCCGGCAGCGCCGAGCCGCTGACCGCGATCACACGCAGGCATCGGGTGTCGTAGCGAGCGAGCACGTCGGGGCCTAGGTCGAGGATCCGCTGCAGCATCACCGGCACGACCGCCAGCGCGCTCGCGCGCTGCTGAGAGACCGCGTCGAGCGTCTGCTCAGGATCAAACCGGCGCCGCAGCACGAGCGTCGAGGCAAGCGCGAGGCCCAGCGTGAAGTGGGCATAGCCCCACGAGTGAAACAGCGGCGCGGCGATCATCGTCGTCTGGCGCGCCTTCAAGGGGATCTTCGAAAACAGGGCCGCCGCAGGCTCGAGCGTGTCGGGCTGCTGGCGCGAGGCGCCCTTCGGCGTACCGGTCGTGCCCGAGGTAAGGATCACCACGCGGCCTTTCTCCGCCGGGGGCGTCAGCTCAGAGTTAGGTCCTTCCGCGATCAGCTGCTCGAGCGTCGGGTAGTCAGTGTCCTCACCGGGCTCGCACCAGGCGACGAAGCGTTTGCGGCCCTCGGCGCCAGCGGCCACCAGCTCGGTGAACTCCGCGTCATAGATCACCGCCGCCGGATCTTCGCGGCGCAGCACGTCGGCGATCTGCGGCCCAGCGAACATCGTGTTCAGGTACAGCGCGCCTGCGCCGAGCTTCGCGCACGCGACTGTGGCCTCGACAAAGCCCCGGTGGTTGCGGCACATGATCGCGACGTTGTCCGCTTCGCCGATCCCGGCCCGGCGCAACTGGTGCGCGAGCGCGTTCGTGCGCAAGTGCGCTTCGCGGAAAGTGACCGTGCCGCGATCGTCGACGATCGCCGGGCGGTCCGGGAAGCGAATCGCTCCGCCTAGGTAAGCCGCTGGAGAAGACGGCCCCCAGCGTCGCAGCGCGCCGAGCGCGCGCACAGCCTTGTCCGGCCGTTCGGGCTGGATCATGCCTGTGCCGAGCAGCGTCCTTGCGACCTGCAGCTTGTAGCGAGCCTCGCGGGCGTCCATCCGCCGGGACCCTACCCCAATGCGCCTTCAGGCAAGCGTGCGTTTCCTCACACGCGGACGATCCCGATCGGCGGACGCCGGGCGGCGGCGCCGTCAGGCCACCGCGCCGACTAGCTCACTTCAGCGGGTTCATCCTTGCCCTGAAGTCGCTCACGTCCACGCTGCACGGCCGCGATGAACTTCGAAAGGTTGACCTCGAGCGTGTTGAGGATCTCATCGGCGTAGTCCTCGGCGCCGAGGCGAATCTCACGCTCGCGGGCGCGCGCGTCTTCGACTATGTCCTCGGCGGCGCGCTCGGCCTGCTTGGTGACCTCCTCCTCGCCGACCAGACGATCCTGGCGCTCGCGGGCGTCCTTGATGATCCGCTCAGCCTCTTTCTTGGCCTCGGCGAGCATCTCCTGGCGCTCCTTGACGATCCAGCGCGCCTGCTTGATCTCCTCGGGGATCGTCGCGCGCATCTGATCGAGGATGTCGTAGATCTCCTCCTTGTCCACGCGCACCTGATCGGTCATCGGCACCGACTTGGCGTTGTGGACGAGATCGTCGAGCTTGTCTATCAGTACGAGTACGTCCATGTCCGTCCTAACGCGCGCTCCGCGCCTCGCGTGTGGCGCAAGTCGAGTTTGCGATCACCGTGTTCGTCCCATTCGTCAGCGCGAGAGCTGTTCCTGCAAGCGTCGTGCGACCTCGTCGGGAACGAGATCGTCGATCCTGCCTCCGAATGTGGCCAGCTCCTTAACGCCACTGGATGAAAGAAAACTGTACTGCGGACTCGCCATCAGGTAGACGGACTCTATCTCGGGGTCCTGGCGACGGTTGAGCTGACTCATCTCCAGCTCGTACTCGAAATCGGAGATCGCGCGTAGCCCCTTGACGATCGCGCGGGCTCCAACGCTGCGCGCGAACTCGACCACGAGCGTCGAGAACGGCTCGGCGCGGACCCCCTCCAAGCTGGCGATCGCGCGTTCGATGAAGCCCATCCGCTCCTCGATGTCAAACAGCGGCGCGTTCTTGCGCACCGATTGGTTCACGACCGCGACGACGACCTCGTCATACAGCCGCGAAGCGCGCTGGATCACGTCCAGGTGGCCGTTGGTAATCGGGTCATAAGAGCCCGGGAGGACGGCGATCGACTTCGTGTGCGGGGTCATCGTTGCTGGTGGATTCTGATCGAAGTGTCCCCGTAGCGCCGTTCGCGCTGCAGTGGGAGCCCTAGCTCTAGCGGCGCTCGCCTGTCGCTCTCGACAACCACACGTGCGGCCGGACCGAGCAGCGGCGGCAGCGCCGCCGAAAGCCCCGGTGCCAACTCACCCGCCCGGTCGTAGGGGGGGTCGATGAAGAGGAGATCGTATGTCTCTTGCCGTCCTCGTGCGCTCCCGAGCGCCGCGAGCGCCTCGGCGCCGCGCACCTCGACTCGAGGTGCGAGCAGGTCGAGCGAGTCGAGATTGGCCCGCAACGCGCGCAGCGCCGAGGTGTCTCGCTCGACAAACACCGCCCGCTCCGCACCGCGCGAGAGCGCCTCGATCCCGAGCGCGCCGCTGCCCGCGAACAGGTCGAGTACGCGCGCGCCGTGCATCTCACCCAGCATCGAGAACAGCGCCTCGCGCACGCGGTCGGACGTCGGCCTAGTCGCACGCCCGCGCGGTGCCTGCAGCCTCCTGCCCCCCAGCTCTCCGGAGATCACGCGCATGCGGGGACCGTAACGCGAGCGGCCGGCGTGCCCGCCGACTCGACCAGGTGACCTACGCCGGGATCGGCGCGAGCGCCTCGGCGCCGAAGCGTTCGCGCAGCTGCTCGCCGAGCAGCACGTTCTCGGGCGCCGCGAGCTCCGGGTCGAGCGCGAGCAGATCCTGCGCACAAGCCCGCGCGCTCTCCAGCAGCGCAGCGTCCCGCGGCAACTCGGCGACCTCGAACTGGCCGAGGCCCGATTGCCGGGTGCCGATCAGCTCGCCCTCGCTGCGTAGCTCCAGGTCGATCTCCGCGAGGCGGAAGCCGTCGCCGTGCTCGGCCAATGCGCGCAGGCGTGCCGAGCCGGGCGGGCCCATCAACCGGCAGATCCCCGCGTGCGCGCCGCGCCCGATCCGCCCGCGCAGCTGGTGCAGCTGAGAGATGCCGAAGCGCTCGGCGTTCTCCACGAGCATCACGGTCGCGTTCGGGACGTCGATCCCGACCTCGATTACGGTCGTCGCCACGAGCACGTCGGCTTCGCCCGAGGCGAACGCTGCCATCGCCTGTTGCTTCTCGCGCGGCGCCATCCCGCCGTGCAGCAGCACGAGCTCATAGCCACGCAGCTCGCCGCCGCGCAGCCGCTCGAGCTCGTCGGTCGCGGCCCGCAGCTCGCCCAGCGCACCGCGCGCGGCCTCTCCCGTCTCCTCGGCCTCTTGCTCGATCAGCGGGCACACGACGAACGCCTGGCGGCCCGCGCCTAGCTGCTCGCGCAGCTCGTCGTACGCCCGCGCGCGAGCGCGCTCGCCGGCGACGATCCGCGTGTCGATCGGCTGCCTTCCCGCGGGCAGCTCGCGCAGCGCGCTCGTATCGAGGTCGCCGTAGCCCGCGAGCGCGAGCGTCCGCGGGATCGGCGTCGCGGTCATGTGCAGCATGTGCGGCGTGCCCTTGCCGTGCAGCGCCGCGCGCTGGCGTACGCCGAAGCGGTGCTGCTCGTCGACTACCGCAACCGCGAGCGCCCTGAACTCGACGTCGGGCTCGATCAGCGCATGCGTACCCACGAGCAGCGACAGCTCGCCGCTTGAGAGCTTCCCGAGCGTGTCACGGCGGGCCCGCGCCCCCGTCGAGCCGGTCAACAGCGCGCAGGAGACGCTCTCGCCCCCAAGCAGCCGCTGGATCGTCGCGAAGTGCTGTTCGGCCAGCGTCTCGGTCGGCGCCATCAGCGCCGCCTGCATCCCGTGCTCGACCGCGCGTAGCATCGCGTAGAGGGCAACGACGGTCTTGCCGCTGCCGACCTCGCCCATCAGCAGGCGCTGCATCGCCTGGGTTCTCGCGAGGTCCTCATCGATCTCCGCGGTCACCCGCAACTGGTCGGCCGTCGGCGAGAACGGCATCCCCGCCGACAGCCAGCGCGCGCTCAGCTCGGGGGGCTCGCCCAGCGCGCTGGCCCCCTCATGCTCGCTGCGCCGCGCGCGCCGCAGCAGGAACACCATTTGCGTGAGCAGCAGCTCGTCAAACGCGAGCCGCTCTCGGCCCCGTTCGGTGTCGTGCTCCTCGCGCGGGAAGTGCATCGCCGCGAGCGCGCTCGCGCGATCTGGCAGGCCCCGCGCGGCGCGCAGCAATCCCGGCAGCGCCTCGGGAACATCGGCCAAGCGATCCCGCGCGCCTTGCACGAGCGTCAGAATCTGCGTCGAGCTGACGCCCTCGGTCGCAGGGTAGTGACCTACCGAGCGGCCCTGCCCGCGCGTCGGGGCCGGGGCCTCGGCCGCGGGCGGCGGCGCATCCTCCTCGCCCTGCGCCCCGAGCGCCATCTGTGAGCCGGGAGCGTGGTGGGAGACCCGAAAGCCGCCGCGCGCGTCGGCCTTGCCATGAAGCATCACGCTCGTGCCCGGGGTGTAGCGCTGCACGAGCCACGGCTGGTTAAAGAACGTCGCGCGCATGCTGCCGGTCTCGTCGTAGACGGTCGCCTCCACTAGCGGGCGCATCTTGCGGCTGCGCACGGGCCGTGAGCGGATCGTGCGCACCCGCACCGCGACCGTGGCCTGCTCGCCCGCGCGCAGGTCCGCGACCGTGCGCGCCTCCCGGCTGTCGCGAGGCAGGTGCTCCAAGAGCTCGCCGTAGCTCGTCAGCCCAAGCGCCTTCATGCCATCCGCGAGCTTGCCGCTCGTCGGCAGCGCGAGCGGCTCGCAAAGGCGCGAGGGTCGCAGCCAGCGCAGCGGCGCTGTGAGCAGCTCCTCGCGACTCAGCGGCCGGTTCTCGGCAAACGCGCGGACCGCGTGAATCACTGGGCGCGGGTCACCGCTCGTGGCGTCGTCTCCAGGCTCGGTTATGCGAACTCCCGGCGATCGTCTCTTGATGCTCGTGGCGGGCATGGGCTGCCCATCATGATCGCCGCGGCGGCGTCTCCGAGGACGGTCTTACTCGGCAGCTAGTAGCCACCAGTACGCCGGCTGGCCACCCTCGCGAAGCTCGAGCTCGACCCCGCCGGCCATCGCCTCGATCTCACCGAGCCCCAGCGGAGCTCCGTCGCCGGCAAGCACGCTGATCAGCTCGGCCTCGCCATGCTCGCCGTTGCCTTGCGCGAGCGCGCCGAGGATCGCGCGTAGCGTCTCGCTGGGGTCGCCCCACGCGACGACCTCCTCATCCACAAAGCCGACTGCATCGCCTTGGACGAAGCGCCCTTGGGCATCATCGCGCGCGGCCGGTGCGATCGCGCCGGTGCGCACGCGCCCGAGCGCCTCCTGGACGGCTCGCGCGTTCTGCTCGACCGGACGGTCGGGGTTCAGCGCGACCGCAGCGGCAAGCCCCGCCTGCTGGCTGGTCGTGGGCGCAACCATTACCTGCTTCTCGGAAAGCTCGGCCGCGTGTTCGGCGGCCATGATCACGTTCGCGCTGTTCGGCAGCACGACGACCTCCTCGGCCGGGACGGCGTGGATTGCCGCGAGCAGGTCGTAGGTCGAAGGGTTCAGCGTGGGCCCGCCGTCGAGCGTCTGCACGCCGAGCTCGCGGTACAGCTGCTCAATCCCCTCGCCGCTCACGACTGCGATCGCACCACAGCGCGCGATCGGCGCCTCCTGCGGGACGATGTGGAGCGCGTGTCGATTCGGGGAGCCATTGCCCGCGGCGTGGCCATTGCCTGCGCCGTGGCCGTTGCCCGGGGCGCCATTGAGGTGGGAGCCGCCTCCTTCCCCACCGGCAGCGAGACGCGCCTCGCGCTCATCGACCTGCTTGTGCATGTCGGCGACGTCTAGGCGCGAAACCTTGCCGGTACCTGAGAACAGCGCGGTCGCGAGGCCGGGATCGTCCGTGTGTAGGTGGACCTTCAGCGTCTTTGAGTCGCCCACCACGAGCACTGAGTCGCCCAACTGCTCTAGCGGCTCGATGAAGCGGCCGGGGCTCAGCCCCTTTCCGGTGACGGCGAAGTTCGTGCAGTAGCGGTACGTGCTGGAGCTGTGCTCGGGATGGCTCACGCGCGGATCGGCCAGGCGCGGGGGCGCATGGTGGTCCAACTCTGGCGGGTCGTCGCCGCGCAGCGCGGCGACGACGCCCGCGAACATGATCGTGAGCCCATATCCACCCGCATCGACAACGCCCGCGTCGCGCAGCGCCGCGAGCAGCTCGGGACCACGCTTGACGGAGTCCTGGCCCGCGGCGACCGCGCGCTCGAGCGCGGCGGCGATCGCCGCGTCCTGCTGACTAGGTTCTGTCCCCGGCCCGAGACGGAGGTTTTCAGAGCTGTGCGCGACGTCGGCGACGATCTGGTGGGCCATCTCGCGCGCGACCGTGAGGATCGTGCCCTCGGCGGGTTCGCGCACCGAGGAATACGCGCGGTCCGCCGCGTTCGCGAGCGCCGCGCCGATCAACGTGGCGTCGATCAGCTGACCCGGGCGCGAGACGAGCTCCTCGGCCGCACCGCGGATCAGCTGCGAGAGGATCACGCCCGAGTTCCCGCGCGCGCCGAGTAGCGCGGCGCGGGCCACGGACTCGACGATCTCCTCGCGGCCGATCTCATCGATCGTGCGCGCGTCGGACTGCAGGCGGTCCAGCTCGTCGAGCACCGCGCGCAGCGTGAGCGCCATGTTGTCGCCCGTGTCGCCGTCGGCGACAGGGAACACGTTCAGGTCGTTGACCTCTTGACGACGCGATTCCAGATGCGCCAGCGCACCGGCGACGGCCGCGCGAAAGCGGCCCAGGTTCGTATCCGTCACGGCGACAGGTCTTATCACTTGGAGCGGGTGAAGCGCACCCCGCGGACGATCGGCCTACCGGGACTACGTGTTTAGGGCGTCGCTGGCCAAGCGAGGCAAGGACGCAGGGAGCGCCGCGTGCTGGCCGAAACGGGGATGCGAGCGAAGCGAGTGTCTACCGGCTTCGGCACGCAAGCGACCGAGACGCAGCCTCGCGCCGCGCCAGCGGCGTCCTAAAGCGCCTTTTGGACCTTTCCTGCCTTAAGACAGCGGGTGCAAACGTACACGCGGCGCGGAGCGCTGCCCACGAGGATCCTCACCTTCTGCAGGTTCGGGTCAAAGCGGCGCTTGGTCGCGACCATCGAGTGGCTGCGGCTCTGGCCGAACGCGGGGCCCTTGCCGCAGCTGTGACACACCTTTGCCATAGCGGCCAAGCAGTCTAGCCGCTCTGCAGCTGCGCGCGAAGCTCGGCCATCCGCAGCACGGCTTCAGCCGCATGGGCACCCTGGTCGCGCTTACCCCCGCCGGTGCGTGCGAGCGCCTGCTCCATGTTCTCGACGGTCAGCACGCCAAACGCGCACGGCACGCCGGTGTCGAGCTGCACACGCATGATCCCCCGCGCGGCCTCCGAGCACACGAAGTCGTAGTGATCGGTCTCGCCGCGAATCACCGCGCCGAGGCAGGCGATGCCCGCGAAACGCCCGGATTGCGCGGCATAGCTTGCGGCGAGCGGTAGCTCGTAGGCACCGGGCACGTCGAACACCTCGACGACGTGGTCGCCGTCGTCGGCGAACGCCGTGGTCGCGCCATCCACTAGACGCTCGGCGAGATCCTCATAGAAGCGACCGACGACGATCGCGTACTCGCTCACGAGCCGCGCTCCTCGGCGCGCTCGTCCGCGACGGCCCGGTCGTGCTCGCGCTCGGCGTGCAGCAGCTCGGCGTCGAGGTTCAGGCCCTGGTGATGCAGCGTGTGTCCCATCCGCTCGGCCTTCGTGCGCAGGTAGGCCTCGTTGTGCGGGTTCGGCGCGTGCTCGATCGGGATCTGCGCGCTGACCGACAGCCCGTAACCCTCAAGGCCGCGGATCTTCTTCGGGTTGTTCGTGAGGATGCGGATCGAGGAGAGGCCGAGGTCCGCGAGGATCTGCGCGCCGATTCCGTAGTCGCGCAGGTCCGCGGGCAAACCGAGCCGCTCGTTGGCTTCAACCGTGTCCAGGCCGTCCTCCTGCAAGCGGTAGGCGCGGAGCTTGTTCAAGAGGCCGATCCCGCGCCCCTCTTGGGAGAGATAGAGGAGCACGCCGCGCCCCTCGCGCTCGATCATCGAGAGCGCGGAGTTCAGCTGCTCGCCGCAGTCGCAGCGCAGCGAGTGGAACACGTCGCCGGTGAGGCACTCGGAGTGCACGCGCACGAGCACGTCGGATTGGCCGTCGACCTCGCCCTTCACGAGCGCGACGTGGTGCTTCTCATCGACGAGCGAGCGGTAGCCAACGGCCTGGAACTCGCCGAACGCCGTGGGCAGACCAGTCGCGACGACGCGCTCAATCAAGCGGTCGTTGCGCCGCCGGTAGGCGATCAGGTCCTTGATCGTGACCATCTTCAGCCCGTGGCGCTCGCAGTAGCCCGCGAGGTCGGGCACCCGGGCCATCGAGCCGTCCTCGTTCATCACCTCGCAGATCACACCCGCGGGGATCAGCCCCGCCAGACGCGCGAGGTCGACGCTCGCCTCGGTGTGACCCGTGCGCTCGAGCACGCCCCCCGACTTCGCCTTCAGCGGGTTGACGTGCCCAGGCTGGCGCAGATCGTCCGGCCGCGAGTTAGGGTCGACAGCGACCTGCATCGTGTGCGCGCGATCGTGCGCTGAGACGCCCGTGGTGACGCCGTCGCGAGCCTCGATCGTAATCGTGAACGGCGTCTGTAGCGCGGACTCGTTCTTCGCGGTCATCAGCTCCAGGCCAAGCTCGTCGCAGCGCTCGGGCGTAAGCGCGAGGCAGATCCAGCCGCGCGCCTCCTTCGCCATGAAGTTGATCGCCTCGGGCGTGACGAACTGCGCGGCCATCACGAGGTCGCCCTCGTTCTCGCGGTCTTCGTCATCGCAGACGACGACCATCTTGCCTTGGCGGATCTCGTCGATCGCTTCCTCGATCGTGGCGAACGGGGTGGTGGTTCGTGTTGTGCTCATGACACTCCTTCGGTCACCGGCGCCTGTAGTCGCGACCCCATCAGCCGCTCGACGTGCTTCGCGAGCACGTCGACCTCGGCATTCACCACATCCCCCACCTCAAGCTCTCCCAACCGCGTACGTTGCAGCGTCTCGGGAATCAGCGAGACGCAAAAGCCGTTCTCAGTGAGCGCGCTGATCGTGAGGCTCACGCCATCGAGCGCGACCGAACCCTTCTCCACCAAGTAACGCACAAGAGTCGGCAAGGCCAGCTCAAAAACTCGCGAGATCCCATCCTCGCGGATCGAGACAACGACGGCCATCCCGTCGACGTGTCCCTGCACGACGTGGCCACCGAGCCGGTCGCCAGCCCGCAGCGGAAGCTCAAGATTCACCCGCGCGCCGTCCTGCAGCCTGCCGAGCGAGGAGCGCGCGAGCGTCTCGTTCATCACGTCGGCCGCAAAGCCCTCGCGATCGATCTGTGTGGCCGTCAGACACACACCGTTAACCGCGATCGAGTCGCCCTCGCTCAGTTCGCCAGCGAGCCTCGTGTCGATTCGCAGCCGCGCGCCGGTTTGATCCCGCTGGAGCACCCGCATGCTGCCGAGGTCCTCGATCAGACCAGTGAACACGAGTGACGCTCTGCGATATTTATATTAATAATTTTAATCATTTAAAGATAATCACCACTCGCGTAGTCGTGCGGAGATCATCAGATCCTCACCCACACGCGAGCATTCAAAGCTCAGCGCGCGCATCGCCTCTGAGATGCGCTCGACCCCCATCCCCTCCATCGGGTCGCGCGCCGCGCTGCCGCCCAGCAACATCGGTGCGAGGAACAGGCGGAGTTCGTCGATCTCGCCCGCATCTAGGAACGCTCCCGCCAGGTGCGGACCGCCCTCAAGCAGCACCGAGGCCACGCCCATCGTGCCGAGCTGATCCAGCGCCGAGCGCACCCGCGCGGGCTCGTTCTCGCCCGTAGCTACCAGCACCTGCGCGCCCGCGGCCTCAAGCGCGTCGGTGTCGGCCCGCGCCGCCGCGCGCGAGACCACGACCGTCAGCGGGATCTCGCTCGCCGCCGAGACCAGCTGTGAGGCGATCGGCAGACGGCCCAGCGTGTCGAACACCACGCGCCGCGGCTGGTGCTCAGGGTCGGCGGGCTCGCCGTCGGGGCGCGCCGTCAGCTGGGGATCATCCGCAAGCGCCGTGCCGATTCCCACGACGACCGCGTCCACCGAGGCGCGCCAGGTGTGCGCGAGCGAGCGGCTCGCCTCGCCGCTGATCCACTGCGAATCGCCCGTGCGCGTCGCGACCTTGCCGTCGAGCGTCATCGCCGACTTGAACAGCACCCACGGTCGGCCGACCCGCGCGTGCTTGCGAAACGCTTGGTTCAGCAGGCGCGCGCGTGTGGCTAGCTCACCGTCCGCGAGCACCACCTCCACGCCCTCGTCGCGCAGGATCCCCAGGCCCCGCCCCGCGGCCTTCTCCGTCGGATCATCCGAGCCCACGACCACGCGCTTGATCCCCGCCTGCAAGATCGCCTCCGTGCACGGGGGCGTCTTGCCCTCGTGGCAGCAGGGCTCCAGCGAGACGTACAGCGTCGTGTCGCTCAGATCCTCAAGGCCGCATGCCTCGATCGCGTTCACCTCCGCGTGCGCCGCGCCGTAGCGTTCGTGCCAGCCCTCGCCCAGCACCTCCTCGCCGCGCGCGATCACCGCGCCCACGACCGGGTTCGGCTTGACCTCGCCCGCGCCGCGGCCCGCGAGCTCGATCGCCCGCGCCAAGTGCTGCTTGTCGGTGTCCGTGCGGACCGCCATTCCTGGACTCAGGATAACCCTGCTTAGCCGCCTCGCCGGGGCGCGCTCAGCGCGGCCGGCCCGCGGTCGAGGTCGTCACCGGCACTTGCCTCCGTGCAAGCGATAGATCGTCACGTACGGTCCAGGCCTGTGGTAGGCCAGCGGGTAGTAGTCGAAACTCCAGTCGAAGCCGAAGGGGACCGGGCCTTCGCCCTGGCCGTAGGGGGACGCGCGAAACACGACTTCGCCTTGGCGTTCCAGCGCGCGGTAGTAGGCCACCGCGAGCGGCACCTCGTGCGGGTCCGCGAACGCCCGGCCCGACTGGGTCGAGCCGCTGATCACCCAGCAGTATTCGTGATGCACGTAGTAGGCAAGCAGCGCCGGGCTAAGCGTGCGCACGTAGCTCTCGATCCCCACCACCCGGTGCGCGTCTTCTTCCAGCGCACCACTTGGCGAGATACGCGAGACCAGGTCCGGGTACTTGCGCCACACCCCGGGATTCTCGCTCGGGGGCACGCTCCCCGGGTGCTCGCGCGCCCAGCTGTCCGGGGAGATCGGCTCCGCCACGATCCGCGCGCGATGCGGTACGTTCGCGAGCATCCATTCGCGGGTGATGTTGCGCGTGTCCGCTCGCGCGAGCACCGTGCCCGCGTGGACGCCGTACACCACGCCCTGAGCCAGCAGCAGCGCCGCGATCAGCGCCGCGGCCGCGGCACCGAAGGAGATTTGCCCGCGCGGTAGGACCGCGGCGAGCCGCGCCGCGAGCCACAGCGCAAAGAACGCCGCCAGCAGGCACAGCAGCGGCAGGATCGGCATCAGCCAGCGACCGAAGTAGCGACCCTGCGTGCCCATGAATGCCAAAAACAAGAGCGGCGCCGGAACCAGCCAGAAGCCGAGCGCCGCGCGCTCGCGCCAGATCGCGATCGCCCCCCCAAGCGCCGCGATCGCCGGCACCCAACCCAGTCCCCAGCTCAGCGACCACAGGTAGTAGACGAGGCCGCCCTGCTTCGGCGCCCCCAGCTTGCCCTGCGCTTCCGCCGAGAGCGTCGACTGATGCACGAGTTCCGCGTGGAAGTCCTTATAGTCCAAGAGCCAGAACGGGTTCGCCGCGAAGAACGCCGCGAACGCCGCCAGTGCCGCGAGCGCCAGGCCGATCGCGAGCGCGATCGCGGCCTTGCGCTCGATCCGTGGCAATCCCACGCGGGCGCCCGCCGCCGCGAGCAGAGGCAACAAAGCGATGCCGGCCGTGTACTTCGTCGCGCACGCCAGGCCCAGGCCCACGCCCGCGAGCAGGTAGTCGCGCTTTCGTCCTTTGCGCAGCACGCCCGCGCTACCCAGCAACGAGAGCGTGAGCGGCGCGAGCGTCGGCACGTCGTTCAACGCGAGGTGCGCGTAGAACACCGGCAGGAACGCCACGGCCTCGATCGCCGCGGCCAGCAGCCCCGCCGCGCGCCCCAGCAGGCGCGCCCCCGTGAGGTAGAGCAGCCACAGCGCGAGCACCCCCAGCGCTGCGGCCGCGACTCGGGCCAACGTGTAGACCTGCGTCGGCTCGTGCGAGAACGCGTGACGTACCCCATCCGCGCTGCCGTAGGCCAGCGCGAACAGGTAGTGCAGCACGTAGGTGAAGCCCGGCGGGTTCGCGAAGTAGTGCGGGTTCAGGTCGTGCCCGAACATTTCCACCGCGCGGGGCACGAAGTGGTCGGCCTCGTCCGCGTTGTACGCGTAGGGCAAGCCTTGGCGCACCCCCCATAGGCGTAGACCCAGGCCGCCGAGCAGGACTAGCACCAGGCCCGGCCAGGCCCAGCGGCGTGGCAACTCCGGGAGCGCGAGCCGCCGTCCCGTCGCCCGTTCCTTCAAAGCCTCGCTGGGCCTGGCCTCGCGCGTCGCGGTCTCGGCGGGCCCTGCCGGCTCAGCAGTTGCCATAGATCGCGTAGTAGCGGCTCGTGAAGATGCGGTGGTAGCCGTCTTGCGGGATCTGGTCGCGAGGATCGTCGCCCACGTCGACGATCGCCGTGTAGAAGACCGCGGCCCCAAGCGGGAACACCGCCACGCTGCCTCGCTTGATCCGATCCTCCAGCGCGTGCGAGCCCTTGTGCACGTCGGCCCGCGCTTGGCTGCGAGCCACGATGTTGTGCTGGCTCGTCGTGTCGAGGATCCAGCGCGCGTCGGGAATCAGCTTGTTGTTCGGCAACGTCAGCAGCGGGCAGCGCTTCAGTTCCCGCTTCACCGTCGGGTTCGCCAGCGCCTGCGCGAGCCCCTTGTGGAAGTCCTCGTGGTAGGCGAGCGTCGTCTTCAGGCTCGACAGGCTGAGCGTCGTCGCCGCCGAGGTCGCGCCGTAGAGCACGAGCAGCGCCGCGCCCGCCATCCAAACCCGGCGCATCAGCGTGCCCGGGACGAGCATCGCCCAACCCCCCACCGCCACCGCACAGAACAGCAGCAGCATCACCGCGGCCCCCATCAGGTAGCGGTCGATCACCGAGGCCCCCGCCGCGCCCTCCAGCACGAACACCCCCAGCAAGAGCGCGCTCGCCGCCAGCGGCGTGCGCGCGCGGCGCGGGGACAGCCAGACCGCGAGCGGCGCCCCCACGATCGCGCCGAGCAGCACCGGCAGCTTGTCGATCCGCACCAGGAACGTCCATACCGAGGCCAGCACGCTGCCCAGGCCCTGGGTGCGACCCAGTTCTTGGGCCAGGCCCGCAGTCGAGTTCAGTGAGTAGAACGGCTTGCCCGTGACGATCAGGTCCACCGCCACCCACACGACCGGGCCGATCGCCGCGAGCGCCGTGTACAACGCGACCTTGTTCAGCGAGAGGCGGTTCGTCTTCGTGGGCCACACGCACCACACCCAGTACGCCGCCGCGAGGAACCATGCGTCCGGGCGCAGCAGGCCCGCCGCCGCGAGCAGCACGAACACCCAGCGCCCGCGCCGCGCGCGCTGCACCTCCAGCACGACCGCCCACACGATCAGCGCCACGTAGGAGATGTCCAGGTAGCCCTGCGCCGCGAGGTTCTCGATGAAGAAGCGGCTCAGCACGAGCAGCCCCGCCACGAGCCCCACGACCGGGCCGAAGCACAGCCGTCCCAGCCGATACATCCCCGCCACCGCCGCGACGAACGAGCCGATCGAGCCGAGGATCATCAGGCGGGCTCCGCCGTCGCCGAAGATCGAGCAGAACGCGCCGAAGGCGATCGCGAGCGGGTGCTCGGTCGGGCCTCGGTAGACGCGGAAGTCCGGCAGGTGCGCGTGCAGCAGGTCCCGCCCCCAGAGCAGCGCGTAGAACGAGTCGTAGGTCGGGTAGGTCGGGTAGAGGAAGTAGCCCACCAGCGCGAGCACGCACATCGCCGCGAAACCCAGCTTCGCCCACGTCGAGGCGCGCACGGCGCGCAGCCGCTCGGACCGGATCGAGCCCGGTCGCTGCCGGGTGAGCGTCGCGTTCTCCATCGAGAATCGGCCCGTGCGAGGCCGGCGCCGGCACCGCACGCACGCCAGGTTGCCAGGACCGCCCTCGCGCTTTGGGATACTGCCGGGAGCCAAGTCTAGGCAATCGCGTCGATGAAGCGATCACGCTTTAGGCGCCTGCACGCATGAAGCTCATCATCCAGATCCCCTGCTTCAACGAGGCGGAGCAGCTTCCCCAGACGCTCGCCGACCTGCCCCGCGAGGTCGCGGGCTTCGACGTGGTCGAGTGGCTCGTGATCGACGACGGCTCCACCGATGAGACCGTCGCGGTGGCCCGCGCGCACGGCGTCGACCACCTTGTGCGCCTGACCAACAACAAGGGGCTCGCCACGGGCTTTCAGGCCGGAATAGATACCGCGCTGAAGCTCGGCGCCGATGTGATCGTCAACACCGATGCCGACAACCAGTACTACGGGCCCGACATCCCCAAGCTCGTGCGCCCGATCATCGAAGGCCACGCCGACATGGTCGTCGGCGATCGCGAGGTCACCGAGATCGAGCACTTCTCCCCGCTGAAGAAGTCGCTGCAGCGCCTGGGCTCGTGGGTCGTGCGCCAGGCCTCCTCGACCTCCGTGCCCGACACCACTTCTGGCTTTCGCGCTTACAACCGCGAGGCCGCGATCCAGATGCTCGTCGTCTCAAAGTTCACCTACACGCTTGAGACAATCATCCAGGCGGGCAAGCTGCTCGTCGCGGTCGACCACGTCCCGATTCGCACGAACCCCAAGACGCGCGAGTCGCGGCTGTTCCCCTCGATGGGCGCCTACGTGCGCCGTAACGCCCTCTCGATCTTCCGCATCTACGCCCAGTATGAGCCGCTGCGCGTGTTCTGGAGCCTCGCGCTGCTGTTCGGGCTCGCCGCACTCGGGGTCTGGATCCGTTTCGTCGTCGCCTACGCCGAAGGCAACGGCAAGGGCCACGTACAGTCGCTGATCCTCGGCGCCGTGCTGTTCATCGCCGCGGTCGTCCTGTTCGCGCTCGGGGTGATCGGCGACTTGCTCGCCGCCCAGCGCGTAATGACGCAAAAGACCTTCGAGCGCGTACGGCGTATCGAGCTGCAGCTCGGCGTCGAGCCTTCGCACTACGAACCCGGCCAGGCCGAGCACGCCTCGGACCAGGGCGAGCGACCGCCCGAAAGCGGCGTGCGCAACGGCGAGCGGTCCGGCGGTGAGCCCGGTCGGGCGGGCGAGGCCCAGGAGGCGGTGCGCCTGTGAGCGGAGTGACCGTCTCCCGGGACGGCGTCGTCACCGGGAACACGTACGACAAGTACGGCTCGACCAACCCCGTCGTGCGCCGCTTGATGACCAGCTTCGAGGGCACGCTCGATGAGCTGATGACCAATGCCCGTCCCCAGTCGCTGCTCGACGTCGGCTGTGGCGAGGGCGTGCTCGTGCATCGCTGGGCGCTTGAGATGCCCGACACGCGCTTCGTCGGCATCGACCTCGAAGAGCAGTCGATTCAGGACGGCTGGGCCGAGCGCCAGGCGCCGAACCTCGAGTACCGCACGATGCCCGCCGAGGACCTGCCCTTCGCGGAGAACGAGTTCCAGGTCGCGACCGCGATCGAGGTGCTCGAGCACGTACCCGACCCCGAGCACACGCTCGCCGAGATGGCCCGCTGCGCCGAGCGCCACCTGCTCGTCTCGGTCCCGCGCGAGCCGCTGTGGCGCATGCTGAACATGGCCCGGGGTGCCTATCTACCCCAACTCGGCAACACCCCCGGGCACATCAACCACTGGTCCAAGCGATCGTTCGCGCGGCTGCTTGCGCGCCACGGCGAGGTCGTGGAGCTGCGCTCGCCGTTCCCCTGGACGATGGTGCTTGTCCGGCTCTGACCCACCAACCGTCCATAGGGACGATGGGCAAGCGAGCCAAGGACGCAGGGAGCGTGGCGTGCGAGTAGCACGCGAGCGAGCGAGGACGCAGGATCGCGCCGCCCAGCGTTCCTATGGCGCTGGTGCTCGGATCCTGTCGATCGGCATCGCCTCGACGGGCCTGCTGACGTTCGCCTACTTCTCGATCGCGAGCCACGTCCTGGGCGAACAGCCCGCGAAGCGGATCGACCTCTTGTGGTCGGTCATGTTCGTGATCATCTCCGTGATCTACCGGCCGATCGAACAGCTGCTCTCGCGCACGATCGCCGAACGCCGCGCGCGTGGGCAGGGCGAGCACGCGATGCGCGTGCCGATGCTGATCCAGGGAGCCTTCGCGCTCGTCTTCCTGATCGTCGCGCTGGCGCTGCACGACACGTTGATCGACGACGTCTTCGAACACCAAGAAGCGCTCTACGTCGTCCTTGTCATCGGTACGCTCGCCTACGCCGCGAGCTACTTCGCGCGCGGCTGGCTCGCGGGGCACGAGCGCTTCGGGCTGTTCGGTGGCCTCGTGCTGATGGAGTCGGTCTCGCGCGTCTGTTTCGCGCTCGCGGTCGCGATCGGCATCGCCTCCGGGCAGACCGCGGTCGCGCTGGGGATCGCCGCCGCGCCGTTCGTCTCGCTCGTCGTCGTGCCGCTCGCCTTCGCGCGCACGAGCGCTCCGCGCCGGCGCGGCAACGCGCCGATAGCCGTGGACGCGCCGATCACCGTGGATGAGGCTGACGCGGCGCTAGCTGGCCCCGGAACCGAGGGCGTGCAGGAGACCGCCGCGCACGACGACCTCTCGCTGCGCCGCGGGGGCGGCTTTGCGGTGTGGGTCTCGGGGATCATGCTCTCCGAGCAGACGCTGCTGAACGCGGCAGTGCTCACCGTCGACGCGACCTCGACCAATCGCGCCCTCGCCGGGATCGTCTTCAACGTGCTGCTGATCGCCCGCGCGCCGCTGCAGCTGTTCCAGGCGATCCAGACCTCGCTGCTTCCCCACCTCACGGGACTGGAGGCGACCGCGGGGCACGAGGCGTTCGCGCGCGCGATTCGCACCACCGTGCTTGCGATCCTTGCCTTCGCGGGCACGGTCGCGCTCGGCCTGCTGCTGATCGGCCCGTTCGCGCTGCGCCATGTCTTCTTCGGGCAGGACTTCCACTACAAAGGCTTCGGGCTCGCGCTGATCGGCATCGGCATGGGCCTGCACCTCTGCTCGGGCGCGCTTAACCAGGCCGCGCTCGCCCGCGACCGGGCCCGCGCCGCGGCGGGCTGCTGGCTGCTCGCGGCCTTGGTCTTCGTCGGCTGGATGCTGCTACCCGCGATCTCCGAACAGCTGCTGCGCGCCGAGGTCGGCTACGCGGGCGCCACGGGCCTACTCGCGCTGGCGCTCGCGCTGCTCTACCGCCAGGGCAATCGCCGGATCGAGGCGCCTGCCGTCGCGACGGCGTAACGCTCAGAGCGCCTGCACCGAATCCGCGATCGCGCGGTATGCCGCACCAGGCTCCGGAGACCCAAAGATCGCCGAGCCCGCGACGAACACGCTTGCGCCGCCTTCCCTGCACTTCGGCGCAGTCTGAGGATCAATCCCGCCGTCTACCTCGAGCGCCACGCCCTCGCCGACGATCGCGTGGACACGGGGAATCTTCTCGAGCGAATGCTCGATGAACGCCTGCCCACCCCAGCCCGGGTTCACCGTCATACAGAGCGCCAGGTCGATCTCGCCCGCCACCTCCGCAAGCGCACCGACCGGCGTTCCCGGGTTGATCGCCACGCCCGCGCAGGCTCCTTCGCGATGGGCTACGTCGGCCGCATAGGCGATATGCGGAGTAGCCTCGGCGTGGAAGGTCACTGAGTCCGCGCCCGCCTTCACGAAGTCCGCGATGTGCCGCTCGGGCCGCTCGATCATCAAGTGCACGTCGAGCATCGCCCCCGCCTCGCGCGCCTGCGCCGCGATCCCTTCCACGACCACCGGTCCGAGCGTGATCGGCGGTACGAAGTGCCCATCCATCACGTCGACATGAATCACGCGCGCCCCCGCCGCCAGCACCTCCCCCACTTGCTCGCGCAGACGCCCGAAGTCAGCCGAAAGGATCGACGGCGCGACGCGCACGCCGGCCAGCAGATCGCGAGCAAGCGTCGTCAACTGAACCGCACCGGCCCTATGCAGCCCGCGCGATATGGACACGCAGGGCAAGCCGGGCAAGGACGCAGGGAGCCTGGCGTGCTCTGCACGCGAGCGACCGAGGACGCAGATCCGGCGCCGCCATGCGTGTTCATATCGGTTGGAGCATGCTGTCGCCGCAGTGATTGCACTTGAGGATCGCGGTCGAGGACATGCGCACGATCGTCGAGTGCTCGCCGCAGTTCGGGCAGACCGAAGTCAGCTCGAAGCGGTGTAGGCAGTACACACAGCGGTAGCGGCCCGGCAGGTTCGTCGGGCGCAACCAGGGCTCGCCGCAGTGAGGGCACTGCGGCCCGAGATCCACCGATGCCTTCGCGGGAGCGTTCTGCTGCTCTCCTTCCACCTCAGCTCCTTCGCATCCGCGCAATGAAGAAGCCCGCGGTCCTGTCGCGGTGGGGCAGCGTCACAGCCGTACCCGGAAGCAGGATCCGTGGACGCCCGCTCGCAAATTCGGGGAGCTCAAGGGCGAGGTCGTCGAGGCCGAAGTCGGCGTGAGAATCGAGGAATCGTTCGATCAAGTGCTCGTTCTCGATCGGGGAGATCGTGCACGTAGAGTAGACAAGCACGCCCCCCGGACGTAGGGCCTCTGCGCCTGCATGCAGGATCGCGTTCTGCACCTCCACTAGCTCGCCGAACTTTGCGGGCGTCATCCGCCAGCGCAAGTCCGGGCGCGCCTGAAGCGTGCCAAGCCCCGAGCACGGCGGGTCCACGAGCACGCGATCGAACGTGCCGCGCTCGGCTCGCGTGAGGGCCGCGTCGGTGACTTCGACCTCTACGTTCTCCGCCCGCAGGCGCCGCGCGGCGCGTTCCAGCGCCGCGGCGCGAGCGGGGTTCTGCTCGACGGCGAGCACCTTTCCCGAGCCGCGCATCAGCGCGGCGAGGTGGGTCGTCTTGCCCCCCGGCGCCGCGCACAGGTCGAGCACGCGCTCGCCCGGCGCCGGCGCGAGCGCGTGGGCCACCAGCATCGACGCGCGCGACTGCGGCATCAGCATGCCACC
>DATJOE010000166.1:0-18090 GCA_035507305.1 Solirubrobacteraceae bacterium
AGCCTCGCCGCACCGTCATGGCTATCGACATTTCACGTATCGACGCCCCGCCGGACCTGCTCTTCGAGGCGCCGCCACTCCCGCTCGAGAACTCGCGAGTCACGGAGGACGGCGCGCGCGGAGCAGGCCGGCGACTGCCTCCGGCGACCCGGGATCTGCTGAAGGGCACGCCGTTTATCGTGGACTTCTGCGACCCGAGCCCGACGACGACGCTGCACGCGGGCTACCTGCGCAACATCGCGCTCGGGCACGCCCTGGCAAGCACGCTGGAGACCGCGGGCGCGCACGTGGCGCGCCAAACCCAGATCGCCGACGCGGGGCGCGACATGGGCGACGCGCTTGCGGGCTATGTGCGCTTTGCCGACGAGACCGACCCGGCGGCGGCGGGCGAAAAGAGCGACCGCTTCGTGGGTCGCCTATACGCGCATCAGGTCCAGGCCGGCTCGCGGGACGACGGGCTCGCCGACTTATTGCTGCGGCTGCTTGCCGCGGGAGACGGGCCGACGCGCGCGTTGTGGCACGCGGTGCGCGACTGGGCGGTGAGCGGCCAGAACGAGACGCTCGCGCGGCTGGGCGTGCGGTTTGAGCGCACGATCTTCGACTCGCAGTATGTGCCGCGACTAGAGCCGCTCGTGCGCCTCGCGCTCGCGCAGGGCGTAATCGGCGGCTCGCTCGACGGGCCGCTCGTGTTCGAGACGGGGGGCCGCACGCCGACGCACCTACCGCTGATCGACGAGGACGGGCAGCCGACGAAGGACCTTCGCGCGCTGACGATCTGGCGCTCGTTGATGACCGAGATGACCGACGTGACGCTGGTCCGCCTGACCAGCGAGGAACGACGCGACAACCTCGATGAGATCCTGCGGGGCCTGGCGCCGAGCGCAAGGGTCTACCCGACGGCGGTGCTGCACGCGGAGGTTGTGACCGAGCAGGACGACGGGCCGGGTGGGGAGAGTACGCTCGCGATCGACGACCTGCTCGACCAGCTGCTCGCGAACGAGCTGCTGAGCTCGCTGGCGATCGAGGAGCGCCCGGGTTGCGCGACGCAGGACCTCGCGTCGATGGTGTTGATGGGCATGTGCCTGGACCACCCGTTGCACGAGGCGCTGACGATCACCCGCGAGCGCGTGCTCGACGGAGAGAACACCGGCTGGACGTTCGCGCGCGCTTGGATGAAGGCTTGGGATCCGCGCAACGATGGCGGGCCGCTGCCGCTGGCGGACGACGAGCACTATCGCTCGTTGGTCGCGCAGTCGCAGCTAATGCCGCTGGTGGACCGCGCGGTGAAGGGCTTGGACGTACTGCGGCTCGTGCGCTTCCTCGCGCGAATCGGTAGGTGGTACTTGGACACGGAGACCGACCCCGCGGTCGGTCGGATCATGCGATCGCTGCTCTCGAGCGGCCTAGGCGGCCTGGGGCTCGTGCGCACACAGGAGGTGAACGGCTGATGGCCACGCTCGACACGACCGCTCGCCACGAGACTTCGATGGCGGACCCGAACGCGCTGGAGAATGACCTGCGCTCCTTCTACCTGACCGGCAGCGAGGAGATGAGCATCTTCGAGGAATGGGAGCACGGGATCGCGCGTGGCGACTCGACGACGCCCTCGATCTGCTCGCCAACCTACCGCTGGTGGATCCTCGAGCACTTGCGCAACGCGCTGGACCGCGACCGCAAAAACCTGCTGCTGAGCCTGGGCTCGGGCAACGCGTTCGTCGAGCGCGTGCTGGGCCGGGAAGGCTACCCCGTGCTCGCGGTCGACGCGCTGGAGGAGGCCGTCGAGCTGGCACGGCAGGCAGGCGTGCCGGCGATCTGCCAGAACCTCTACACCTGGGACGCTCGTCGCGAGTATTGGGACGTGGTCTACGCGGACGGGCTGCTCGGGCACCTGCACGACGGCGACGACGGCGCGCACAAGGCGCTCAGCCTGTTCCACAGCTGGCTCAAGCCGGACGGGGGAACGGTCGTGATCTCGAACGACGCTCCGAAAACCGATGAGCCGGTGCAGCAGTCGGCGAACGTACCAGGCTTCTACTGGCTCTCGGAGAGGTGGATCGCGGGCGAACTGAAGCGCGCGGGCTTCACGCGCGTATCGACCGCGACGCTCACGTATCGGCGCCCGCTCTCGGGGCCGCGCACACGGGCGATCATCACCGCTCACCGCGCCGGGTAGGAGCGCGGCTCGCGATGCCGCTCAGCGAGAACTTCAACCGCAGGTTGGAGCCGATCCTGCCGGAGGTCGCCGAGCACTACGGCACTCCGTTTCACATCTATGACGAGCAGGGGATCTTGGCGAGCGCGGAGCGGCTGCACGCGGCCTTCGGCGGTCTGCCGTTCCACGAGTACTTTGCGGTGAAGGCGCTACCGAACCTGACGATCACCCGTCTACTGCGCGAGCACGGCCTGGGCATGGAGTGCAGCTCGATCGCTGAGCTCGAGCTGGCGGCCGACAGCTACGCACGCGGCGAGGAGATCTTCTTCACCTCGAACAACACGACGCGCGAGGAGTTCGCGGCGGCGCTCTCGCTGGGGGCGATCGTGAACGTGGACGACGTCACGTTGATCGACAGGCTCTCGGGCGTCCCGGTGATCTGCTCGTTCCGCTTCAACCCGGGCCCCGAGCGGCTGGGCGACAAACTGATCGGCTCGCCGGTCGAGGCCAAGTTCGGAGTGCGCCGCGATCAGTTGAGCGGGGCGTTCGCGAAGGCTCGCGAGCACGGCGCCGAACGCTTCGGCCTGCACGCGATGATCGCTTCGAACGTGCTGACGGTGCAGCCGCTGCTCGCGACGATCGCGATGCTGCTGGCGCTGGAGGACGGTCTTCAACGCGAGCTGGGGATCGAGCTCGAGTTCATCAACGCGGGCGGTGGCCTGGGGATCCCCTACCGCCCGACGGACCAACCGCTTGACGTATACGCGCTGGGTCTCGGTGCGGGCCAGTTGTTGCGCGCCCACGAGCAACGCACGGGGCGCTGTCCAAAGCTGTTTTTGGAGTCGGGGCGCTACATCACCGGCCCGCACGGCGCGCTCGTGACGCGCGTGATCAACCGGATGAGCAAGTGGCGTGAGTATGCGGGAGTGGACGCGGGCATCGCGGCTCTGCTTCGTCCGGCGATGTACTCCGACGCCTATCACCATCTGACGCTCCACGGCGACGACAACGCGCGGCCACGCGAGACGATCGACGTGGTGGGGTCGCTGTGCGAGAACAACGACAAGTTCGCGATCCAACGCGAGCTACCGCAGCTGCGTGTGGGCGATCTGCTGCTGATCCACGATACGGGAGCGCACAGCCTGGCGATGGGCTTCAACTACAACGGTCGCCTGAAGCCGAAGGAGCTGCTGCTGCGCGCGGACGGGAGCGTCGAGCTGATCCGGCGCGCCGAGGAGGTGCGTCGGGACTACTTCGCGACGCTTCAGTTCGAGCCCGACGTACTGGTGCCGGGCGCGCCCGACGAGTCGGCGGCGCCGCCCACGCCGGACACGATCCCGGTAGAGGTGGGCTAAGCGATGGCGACACTCGCCTCGATCGCAGATTTCGGCGGCCTGGAGTCGCTGCGCGGGCAGATCGCGGAGCTGTGGGAGCGGCGAGCGGAGTTGGACGACAGCGACCCCCACGTCCAGGCGACGGTGCTGGGCGTGATGGATCTGCTGGATCGCGGCCGCGTGCGCGTCGCGGAGATCGGCGCGAGCGGCGAGGTCGAGGTGCACGAGTGGCTCAAGCGCGCGATCGTCCTGCTGTTCCGGGTGTGCCCGATGGAGCACACGGAGGCGGGCCCGATGCTGTTCGCGGATCGACTTCCGCCGAAGCGCAGCAGCCCGAACGTGCGCGTGGTGCCAGGGGCGTACGCCCGCTTCGGTTCGCACCTGGCGGCGGGTTCGATCTTGATGCCGAGCTTCGTGAACGTGGGCGCGTACGTGGGCCGCGACACGCTGGTGGACACGTGGGCGACGGTGGGCTCTTGCGCACAGATCGGCGATCGCGTGCACCTGTCGGGCGGCGTGGGGGTAGGCGGCGTGCTCGAGCCGCTGCAGGCGAGCCCGGTGGTGGTCGAGAGCGACGCCTTCATCGGCAGTCGCTGCATGCTGATCGAAGGTGCGCGCGTAGGCGAAGGCGCGGTCGTGGGCGCGGGCGTGATCCTTTCACCGACGATCCCGGTGATCGACGCGGAGAGCGGCGAGGAGATCTCCCGAGGGCATATCCCTCCGTGGAGCGTGGCGATCGGGGCGAGCCGCACGCGCAAGTTCCCGGGTGGCGAGTTCGGCCTGCCCTGCGTGTTGGTAGTCAAGCGCCTCGGCGAGGGCGAGCGCCACGATAAGGCGAAGCTGAACGATCTCGTGCGCGACCACGGGGCCGCGCTCTAGCGGCGGCCCCGCGTGGGCACGGCGGCGCTCTAGAGAGCACCTCCCGACGCGGTCGCGAGCTCAGGCGGCTCCGGCCAACGCGCGCGCCCCGGTCTGCAGCAGCTCGGCAGCCCGCGCGGTGTGCTCATCCTGGGCGGTGAGCGCGACGCGCAGATATCCCTCACCACCGGACCCGAGGTAGGAGCCGGGAACGACGAGCAGCGAGCGTTCGAGCAGCAGCTCGTAAGCACGGAGGTCATCACCTCTGGGGACGCCGAGCCAGAGGAAGATCCCGGCGGTGCCCCCGGCGTCGAGGAAGCCGGCGCGCACGGCCGCGGCGGCGAGCAGCTCGCGCTTGCGGGCGTAGCGCTGACGCGCGTGTTCGACGTGCGCCTCGTCCCCCCAAGCGGCGATCGCGGCGCGCTGCACGAACGCTTGCGGTGTGGTGCCGAGGTCGCTGCGGTGTCGCCTGACGCGCCGCACGATCTCGGGATCGCCGGCGAGGAAGCCGGAGCGCAGGCCCGCGAGACCGGAGCGCTTAGAAAGGGAGTTGAACACGACGACACCGCGGCGGTCGTCGAGCTGCAGCGCGGAAGCCGGGGGCGTGGGGCCGAACCAGAACTCGGAGTAGGTCTCATCGACGGCGAGGATCGCGCCGCGGCTGCGGCAGCGCTGGGCGAGCTCGTCAAGCAGCTCCAGCGAGGAAGTGGCCCCGGTTGGGTTGTGGGGGTTGACGACCCAGACGATCGCGGCGCGCCGCCACTCGATCAGCTCGGGATCGGGCAGCCATCCCCCTTCGTGGGTGAGGCGTTGTGGGGAGAGCGAGAGGCCGGCGGCCCGGGCGCTGCGCTCGGGCACGGGATAGGAGGGAGATGTGAGCGCGATGCAGTCGCCCTCGCGCGCGAACAGCCGCGCGAGGGTGGCGATGGGCTCCTTGGCACCGAGTGTGGGAAGCACCTCGCGGTCAGGATCGAGCCGCGCGCCGAAGCGCCGCTCGATCCATGCGGCGATCGCGACACGTAGCTCGGGGAGTCCTTCGGCTGAGGGATAGGCCGCGAGCGGTACCTCCGCAGCGGCCTGGATCAAAGCGTCACGCACGAACTGGGGTGCGGGGTCGGTGGGCTGGCCCATGCTGAGGTCAACGACGTTGATCCCGCGCGCCTGCGCGTCGCGCCGCGCTTCGGCGAGGCGCAGAAAGGGGTAGCCGGGCGCGTGCTCGATGTTGGGGTTCAAGCGCATCGCGGGAGCCTCACGCGCCGAGGAAGGTCTGTAGGAGCGTGTAGCCGCGGGCGAGAGCTTCGGCAGCGATGTGCTCGTCGCGTCGATGCGCCTGGGCGGGATCGCCGGGGCCGCAGTTGACGGCCTCGACTCCGGCGGCGGCGAGTTCGGCGACGGGCGTCCAGGCCTGCTTGGCTTGTGCGGGCTCCTGGCTGCAGGCGAGCAGCCGCGCGTACAGGGGGTTGCCGAACGGCGGCTGGGCGCCGGGCGAGTTGGAGAGCAGTTCCAACTCGCCGTGTCCCTCGCAGCGACGGCGCAGCTCTTGCTCGGCGTGCTCGGCGTTCCACCGCGGCGAGTAGCGGAAGTTGACGTTGGCGGTGCAGGTGCCGGGGATCACGTTGCGGGCGACACCCGCGTGCAGCGTGGTGACGGTGGCAACTTGGGCGAACTCCAACCCCTCGATGGTCTCGCGCTCGGGCTCGCGCGCGTGTAGCTCGCGTACTCCTGCGAGCGCGAGGTCGATCGCGTTCTCGGCGAGCCAGGGTCGCGCGGAGTGACCGGCGCGGCCAGTGAAGGTCCAGGTGGCGTCGATGTTGCCGAGGCAACCCGCCTGCACGACATTGCCGGTAGGCTCGAGCACGATCGCGAGGTCGGCTTCGCGCAGGCCGGCCTCGCGGGCGAGCAGCGGCGAGAGGGCCGATTCGCTAGAGGGAAGCTCCTCGCGCCCGAAGAAGACGTAGCCGACATCGAACCCGGCTGCGCGCTCGGAGTCTCGCGGCGCGGCTTCGGCCAAGGCGAGCTCGAGCATCACGGCGACGCCGCCCTTCATGTCGCTGGCGCCGAGCCCGTGGACGTGCTCGCCGTCGAGTAGGCCGGGCCAGTTTTCCTGGGCGGGAACGGTGTCGAGGTGCCCGGCGAGCAGCACGAGCGGTCGCCGACCGCGTGAGCGGGTCCCGGCGAGTACGCAGGTGTCGCCGGCGTCGTGCATCTCGACGCCGCCGGCACGCAGCACGCCGAGGACATGCTCGACGATGTCTCTCTCTGCCCCGCTCTCGGAGGCGATGTCGACGAGCTGCAGAGTGCGCTCGGCTAGGCGCGTGGAGAGCGAGGTTGTGGAGATCGGTGTCATCGCGCGGATCTGCGGTCACCTGTGCCCACGAGGCGGCTGCGTCGCGGTGCGAGGCGCGTGCATCTGAAGGGAATTCTCCTACGCGGCTGCGAGCGGGAGCGGGAACTGACCCGCGCGCTAGCCTCGACGGGTGCCCCTGACGAACTTCACCCCCCGCGTGCGCGAGTGGTTCGAGCGCGCGTTCGAGGCCCCGACCCCGGCGCAGGTGAAAGCGTGGCCGGCGATCGCGGCGGGCGAGAACGTGCTGCTCTCGGCGCCGACGGGCTCGGGCAAGACGTTGGCGGCATTTCTCTGGGCGCTCGATCGGCTGAGCAGCGAGCCGCGCGCAGAGGGGACGGGCACACGCGTGGTTTACGTGAGCCCACTGAAGGCGCTGGCATACGACATCGAGCGCAACCTGCGCACGCCGCTGCGGGGCATCGGGGCGGAGGAGATCACGGTGGGGATTCGCACGGGGGACACGCCGCAGAAGGAGCGAGCGGCGATGGTCCGCAGGCCGCCGGACATCCTGATCACAACGCCGGAGTCGCTGTACCTGATCCTGACCTCACAGGCGCGCTCGATGCTCGAGTCGGTGGAGGCGGTGATCGTGGATGAGATCCATGCGGTGGCGGGCAGCAAGCGGGGCTCGCATCTGGCGCTGACGCTCGAGCGTCTGGAGGCACACGTACGCGCGCACCGCGATGGCGCAGGTGGGATGAGGCCGAGCGAGGGCACCCATCCGCCAAAGAGCCGCGAGCTACAGCGGATCGGCCTAAGCGCGACGCAGAACCCGCTCGCGGAGATCGGTCGCTACCTGGTAGGACCGCGCCGCGAGGTGAGCATCCTTGACGCGGGCCGCAAGAAGCAACTTGACCTACGGATCGAGGTCCCGGTCGAGTCGATGAGCGAACCGAACGCGCCGGTACAGGAGGGCCACGATCCGCTTGAGCCGGTCGCGGGGGGTGAGTCGACGCGGGGCTCGATCTGGCCCGCGATCTACCCGGAGCTGTTGGCGCTGGTCAAAGCGCACAACTCGACGATCGTGTTCGTGAACAATCGCCGGTCGGCGGAGCGCGTGGCTCTGCGCTTGAATGAGCTCGCGGGCAAGGAGCTCTCAGAAGACCAGGGAGATGAAGGAGAGGGGAACGACGAACCCGTCGTTCCAATCGAGATCGCCCGTGCGCATCACGGTTCGCTCGCGCGCGAGGAGCGAACGAAGGTGGAGGAGCTCTTGAAGGCGGGGGAGCTGCCGTGCTTGGTGGCTACGAGCTCGCTTGAGCTGGGGATCGACATGGGCGCGGTGGATCTGGTGCTGCAGATCGAGTCGCCGAAGTCGGTGGCGCGGGGGCTTCAACGAATCGGCCGCGCGGGACACAACGTGGACGACGTGAGCCGCGGGCGGATCTTCCCGAAGTTCAGAGGCGACCTGCTGGAGTCGGCGGTGGTCGCAAGACGGATGCACGAAGGCGCGATCGAGCCGACGGTGGTGCCGCGCAACGCTCTGGATGTGCTGGCCCAGCAAGTCGTGGCGATCGCAGTCTCGGCCGAGGACGAGGACGGCGTAGCGGTTACGGACCTGCACTCGCTGATCACAAGCAGCTACCCCTACGCGGAGTTGTCGGTGGAGCTGCTGGAGAACGTGCTGGACATGCTCGACGGGCGTTATCCCTCCAAGGAGTTCGGCGAGCTGCGGGCACGGATCGTCTGGGATCGGGTTGCGGGCACGATTCGCGCGCGCAAGGGCTCACGCCAGCTGGCGATCGCGAACGCGGGCACGATCCCAGACCGGGGCCTTTACTCGGTGACGCTCCCGGATGGGCGACGCGTGGGCGAGCTGGATGAGGAGATGGTCTATGAGGCGCGCCCGGGCCAGGCCTTCCTGCTCGGCGCCTCGACCTGGCGGATCGAGGAAATCGGGCGCGACCGCGTGATCGTGACGCCGGCCCCTGGCGCGCCGGGAGCGGTCCCGTTCTGGAAGGGCGACTCGGTCGGGCGCCCGAAGGAGCTGGGCGAGGCGATCGGGGCGTTCTCGCGCTGGGCGGTGGACCAGGAGCCGCAGACGCTCCAAGAGCAGTACGACCTAGACGAGCGCGCGGCGCGCAACCTCTTGAGCTACCTGCGCGAGCAGCAGGACGCGACGCGCGTGCTCCCGAGCGAGCGGACGATCGTGCTGGAGCGCTTCCGCGATGAGATCGGAGACTGGCGGCTATGCGTGCTCTCGCCGTTCGGCGGTCGCGTGCACTCGGCGTGGGGGCTTGCGATCTCGGCGCAGATCCGCGAGCGGATCGGGATCGAGGCGGACGCGATCTCTTCGGACGACGGGATCGTGCTGCACCTACCGGACTTGGACGCGGATGACGCGGAGGCGCTGCCTTCGGCGGCCGAGCTGATCATGCTGGATCCGGGCGAAGTGGAGCAGTCGATTACCCAAGAGCTGGGCGGGTCGGCGCTGTATGGCGCGCGCTTTCGCGAGAACGCGGCGCGGGCGCTGTTGATCCCCCGCGCCTACCCGGGAAAACGCACGCCGCTGTGGCAGCAGCGGCTGAAGGCGCAGAACTTGCTGGAGGTCGCGCGCCGCTATGCGGACTTCCCGATCGTGCTTGAGACCTACCGCGAGTGCCTGCGCGACGTGCTGGACGTGCCGGGGCTCCAAGAGCTGTTGCGTTCTCTACACGCGCGCGAGATATCTCTGGTCGAGGTCGAGACGCAGACGGCCTCGCCGTTTGCCTCCTCGCTGCTGTTCGACTACGTGGCGACGTACATGTACGAGGGCGATACGCCGAGCGCGGAGCGCCGGGCGGCGGCGCTGTCGCTGGACCGCGAACTGCTGCGCGAGCTGCTGGGCCAGGAGGAGCTGCGCGACCTGCTGGACCCGGACGCGCTTGAGCGCGTCGAGGACGACCTGCAGCACCGTTCGGAGATCACGCAAGCCACGGGGCGCGATGCTCTGCACGACGTGCTCCGTCACGTGGGCGACCTCAGCGACGGCGAGGTGGCGGCGCGCACATTCGCGGGCGTCGATCCCGAGCCGCTGCTCGCGGAGCTTCAGCGCGAACGCCGGGCGATCCGCCTGCGCGTGGGCGGCGAGCGGCGCTGGGTGGCAGCGGATGAGGCGGGCCTGTATCGCGACGCGCTCTCGGCCGCGCCGCCGGGTGGCCTGCCGGAGGTGTTCCTGGCGGACGTGCCGGACGCGCTTCGCGTGCTGGTGGCGCGCTACGCGCGCACGCATGGCCCGTTCACGACGGAGGAGCTGCGCGCGCGCTATGGCGTGGATGCGAGCTCGGCGCTTCGAGAGCTGGAGCGCGACGGGGCGATTGTGCGCGGCGAGCTGCGCCCGGGAGGCAGCGGCCGAGAGTGGTGTGACGTGGAGGTGCTGCGCCGCCTGCGGCGCGCCTCGCTCGCGGCGCTGCGCAAGGAGATCGAGCCCGCGGAGCAGCAGGCGCTCGCGGCGTTCCTGCCGGCGTGGCAGGGGATCGACCGCCACCCGAGCGCGGGCGCGGGCGTGGATCGCCTGCGCGAGGTGCTCGTGCCGTTGCAGGGACTCGCGTTGCCGGCGGAGATCTGGGAGCGGGACGTGCTGCCGCGCCGCACGGGCGCGTACTCGCCTTCGTGGCTGGACCAGCTGTGCGCGAGCGGCGAGCTGGTGTGGGTGGGCGCGGGCCCGCTGGGACGCTCGGGCCGGGTGGCACTGTACTTCCGTGAGGACGCCGCCCTGATCGGGCCGCCGCCGCTCGCGGCGAACGCATCGCGCCCCGACGGGGAGGCACACGAGCTGCTGCGCGCGCGCCTGGCGCAGGGCGCTTGCTTCTTCAGCGATCTGCTCGGGGAGCTGGGGCTCGCGGCGGAGGAGCTGCGCGAGGCGCTGTGGGACCTGGTCTGGGCGGGCGAGGCGACGAACGACGCCTGGGCTCCGCTGCGTGCGCCGCGGCTTACGCTCGCGCGTTCCCGCCCTGAGCGGCGCGCGGCGCGGCGCTTCGGCTCACGTCGTACCGGTGCTCAGGGGCAGGTGCAGGGACGCTGGGGGTTGACAGAGTCGATCTTCGCGGGCGGCGTAGCAGGGCCCGAGCGCCGGCGCGCGCTCAGCGAGCTGATGCTCGAGCGCTACGGGATCCTCACGCGCGAGCAGGTGCTCGCGGAGGGAATAAAGGGCGGCTTCGCGATCCTTTACGACACGCTCGTGAACCTCGAGACGCTTGGGATCTGCCGCCGTGGCTACTTCATCGAGGGGATGGGCGGTGCGCAGTTCGCGCTGCCCGGTGCGGTGGAGCGGCTGCGCGCGGCACGAGGCGCGCCGGGCGATCGGGCGGGCTCGGCGGAGCGCTCGCGCGCGCTGGTGCTTGCGGCCGCGGACCCGGGGCAGCCCTACGGCGCGGCGCTCCCGTGGCCAAAACGCGAGGGCCAAGAGCGTCGCCCGGCGCGTGTGGCGGGCGCCTACGTGGTGTTGGTGGACGACGAGCCCACACTGTACGTAGAGCGTGGCGGGCGTGGGCTGTTGACGTTCGCGCGCTCCCCGGAGGTTGCACCAGCTACGGGCGAATGCGACTCATTGTCGGAGGCGCTACAGGTGCTCGCGGAGGCCGTGCGCGCGGGACGCGTGCCGAAGTTGGCGCTGGAGCGGATCGATGGGGCGGAGGCGACGTCGTCCCGACTTGCGGAAAAGCTGCTCGAGCTGGGCTTCCACTCCGGGCCGCGGCGGCTCACGCTCAGTGCCTGAGAAGCGCGTCCCGCAGAGCTAAAAAATACGCTCCGAGCGACCTTTCAAGGGTGCTCAAATGCACTCCGTTCGAGCTGTCGGTACGGCGCTTGTCGGCAAGAGACACTGCTGGAAGGACTCAATGTATTCCGGTATAAAGAATGGCGGGGACACTCAAAGTAGGCTTGCGTCTCCGGGCCAAATGATTTATTATCTCGAATCGTGGGGATGAGTGGAACGCACAGGGGGCCGACGCCCATGTACCGGAGGCTTCCTCACGGTCCAAATGGGATGTCGCGCGATGACGTGGCTCGCAACCAGCGGGCGCGCATGTACGGAGGCATGATCGAGGCAGTCCATGAGCGCGGCTACCCGCAGACCACGGTGGCCCACGTGATCGCTCTCGCCGGTGTCTCGCGTCGCGCCTTTTACGAACAGTTCGCAAACAAGGAAGCGTGCTTCCTGGCGACGTACGACATCGTGGTGGCTCGCGCACGCAAGCTCGTGCTCGATGCCTGGGCACGCGAGCGGGGCTGGGCGAACAGGCTGCACTCGGCTTGCAAGGCGCTGCTCGACGACGTGGCCGACCGCCCGAAGGGTCCGCGGCTCGTGCTGGTGGACTCGCTCGGAATCGGCCCGAAGGCGCGCGAGCGGATGACGCTGGCCTCGACGACGTTCGAGCGGGTCGTGGCGACTGGCTTTCAGGCGGATCCGGACGGTGAGGAGATCTCGCCGTTGACGATCCGGGCGATCGTTGCGGGCGTGCGGCACGTGGCCTTCACGAGGATGTACGAGCGTCGCGAAAAAGAGCTGTACACGTTGGCGGATGAACTGCTCGACTGGATCGAGTCCTACCGCTCGCCAGTCGCGAGGCGCCTGAACGTCTCGGGGCTCGTGCGCACGAGCCAGATCGAGCCGCAGCCGGCGGCGTTCCTCTCAAACGACGATCGGCGCTCGCGTGCGCTTGGTGCGCTGGTGCACCTAACGCTTGACGAGCGCTACTCGGAGCTGAGCGATCCGCAGATCGCGCAGTTCGCAGGGATCTCAACGGAGGGTTTCCACAAGCTGTTCGTCGACAAGGAGGCGTGCTTCCTGGCGGTGCTTGACGAATTCGTCGCCGAAGCGATGGAGGCGGTAAAGCGCTCGATCGAGCCGGCGAGCAGCTGGCCTGAGGCGGTGCACCTGGCGGTTGGAGCGCTGGTCGAGTACTTCGCGAGCCACGAGGCACTGAGCCGCCTGGCGTTCATCGAGATCTTTGACGTGGGTCCGGGCATGATCGGCCGGATGACGCGTTCGATCGAAGACTTCACAAAGCTGCTTGACGAGCTGGGCCCAGAGGCGCGTCGTGGCCCGATGGTCGCACGCGAAGCGATCACCGGAGCGATCTGGGGGATCGTCTCGGCGTACTCGGCGCACGACCGGGTGCGCCAGCTGCCTTACCTGGTCGACCAACTGACGTTCCTCATGCTCGCTCCTTACATCGGCCCGAAGCAGGCGATGGAGACGATCGAGCAGTCGCGCACGCCGCTGCCAAGCGACTACTGAGAGTCCTCGCCATCTGCGATGGTGGGCGGCGATGAGCAGGCCCGTCCCCGCCTCCCCCTCTCAGGTCGCGAATGCGCGCCCGCGCCCGCGCCGCGTCGGCCACAAGGGGGCAGATCTGATCGAGCCAGGCAACACGCTCGCGAGCTTCGACGCCGCGCTACGCCACGGGGTGGAGATGATCGAGCTAGATGTCCTTTCAGCGCGAGTTGACGGGGGCGGCGAGCTGGTGGTGGCGCACGACTACGAGGACGCCCGCGCGCGCGAGCCGCTGCGCTTTGAGCAGGCGCTCGAGCACTTGGCGGGTGGCCGCTTCGGCGCGCTGGAATTCGACATCGACGTGAAGCTGCCCGGTTACGAGGGACGAGTGGTTGATGCCCTGCGTGAGTTTGGGCTGGTCGATCGCAGCCTGCTCAGTTGCATGTTCCCGCAAGCACTGGCGCGCGTACGTTCGCACGAGCCCTCGCTGCGGCTGGGTCTGTCGGTGCCACGCGTGCGACGCGACTACACAACCGACATGCTCACGGCAATCCCGGCACTGGCGATCCTGACGGGCTACCGCGCAATGCTCCCACGCCGCGCGCGGGCTGGGCTACGCGAAGGTCGCTACGACGCGATCATGGCCCATTGGCGCGTGGTCACGCCCTCACTAGTTCGCGCGGTGCATGAAGGAGGCGGTGAGCTGTACGTGTGGACCGTGGATGAGCGGGCGCGGATCGCGAAGCTGACCGAGCTTGGCGTCGACGGGATCATCACAAACGATCCCCGTCTATTCCAAGACTGATGACGCTGACCGGCGGCCTCTCTGAGAGGCTCAGCCAATCTGGCAGCTGGCGGCGGAGAAGCCCGCGGGGTCCGAGCCCGCAAGGCTCTGGCGACCGGGGGTCGTGGTCCGCGAGACTTGGGCGATCACGGTCTTGCCATGACGCCACTGGAAACTAACGACTCCGCGCAGCGTGAACATCGGCTGTCCGGCGACGGGGTTTAGCTGGAAGCTACGCCCCGCCTGGCGCGCGGACGCTCCCGAGCCGACGACGGTGTATGCCGCGGAGGCTTTGCTGAGGTCGGTCCAGGTCTTGTTGCTCGCGTCCATGTACTGGAGGCGAAAGCGCATGTACATCGTGTCGTGCGCCTGGTGATCGCCCGGCATCGAACCGCGAATCCCGACGGTGTCGGGCTGGTCGGGAGGGTTACAGACGTCGATCGTGGCCCACAGCAGGCGCGAGCGCAGCAGCGCGCTCGTTTCTGGTGTCTGTGCGGCGCGCTTGGCGTGGCTCCGCGCGCCGGCGAGTGGGGGCTCGAGCGAGAGCGCGAGCAGCGCCGTGGCGAGCGCGCAGCAGAGCGCCAGGGCGGCGATTGACACGTGCGGAAAGCGAATTGGGATCGATGAGCGAATCACGTACCTGAAGATACCCCCGGGGCCGCTGCAGTTGCGCCTGGCGAGGCGTGCGTTTGCAGGCAATAAGCGCCGCTTGCGTACAGAACCCTCACGCCGGTACGGCGGCGTGTGATATGCCTGGCGGATGGCTGGGATGCGAGCGGAGGAGGTGGTCGAGCTTCTCGGAAACGTTCCGGTGTTCTCGACTCTGGTCCAAAGCGATCTTGAGCGGATCGCCCAGTTCGCGGTGCCGCGCGAGTTCGCGCCTGGAGAGGTCGTGTTCCGCGAGGGCGATGCCAGCGACACTTGCTACATCGTGCAGCGCGGGCGGGCACGCGCGATCCGCACCCACAGCGATGGTCGGACGCTCACGCTCGCGACGTTCGGGCCTGGCGACATCTTCGGCGAGCTCGCCCTGTTCGAGGATGAGCTTCGCTCGGCGACGGTCGAAGCGATCGAGCAGACCGCGGCAGTCGCGGTACTCGGTCCCGACATGCGTCGTCTGATCTCAGAACACGCTGAGATCTCCGCGCGCCTCGTGATCGCGCTTGGCCGGCGGCTGCGTGAGACGAACGAGCGCCTGCAGCGCCAATCGTTTTCCACGGTGCAGAGTCGCGTCGCGGTCGTGCTTTCCCAGCTCGTCGAAGAGGAGCTCGCGGATGGCCGGCAGGGCGATGTGCTCGTCACCGCCACGCAGGCGGATCTCGCGCAGCTGGCGGGGTCCTCGCGGGAGTCGGCCAGCCGCTTTCTCGCGGTGCTCGAGCGCGCGGGCGTGATCTCTCAGGGCAGGGGCCGCCTGACCGTGCACGACCCGGAGGCGCTCAAGCAATATGTCTTCTGAGCGGCCTCGCGGGAAGCGAGGCAAGGGGGAGCTGGGAAGCTCGCGGAAGGCACGCGCCGCCAAGAACGCATCGGGCAAAGGCGCTCCCAATCAGGGTGCTGCTTCGGGAGAAGGTCCCCCGGAGGAGACTCCCGGCAAAGGCGCCTGGGAGAAAGGCGGCTCCCGCAAGACTGCTGCCCGCAAAGGACGCTCGAAAAGGGAGGAAAAGCGCTCGGGGGAAACGGTCGTGCGCGAGCGCTCGGCCGGCGGCGTCGTGATTCGCGGCTCGGAGGTCGTCGTGATCGTGCCGACCCGCCGTTCCTCCGACGGGTCGAAGGTGCTCGCGCTGCCCAAGGGTCATCTCGACCCAGGGGAGACTCCCTTGCAGGCGGCGGTCCGCGAGGTTCGCGAGGAGACCGGAATCGTGGGAGAGCCAGTGACCGAGCTGGGCGAGACGCGCTACTGGTACCGGCGTGACGGACGCACTATCCCCAAGTCCGTGTCCTTCTATCTCTTTAAATACATAGAAGGCGATACGGCCGACCACGACGACGAGGTCGAAGAGGCGCGCTGGGTCGAGCTGCGGCAGGCAACGCGCGAGCTGAGCCACGCGGCCGAGCGTGAGATGGTGGCACGGGCGATTGCGTACTTGGAGACCGAGAGCAAAGACCGATAGCCTGCGCTCCGTGCAGGTGCTCAACTTCTACTCGACGATCTTCGCGGATGAGCTCAAGCGAGGGCGCAAGACCGCGACGATCCGACTTGGCGACAAGTCCGGCAAGTACCGCAAGAATCAACTCGTGCTCGTCACTATCGGCTACCAGCACTCGCCGCGCGAACGAATCTTCGAAGCGGTGATCGACCAGGTCGAGGTGATGAAGCTTGCCGACCTGTCCCCGCGCGATATCAAGCACGACAACCCCGAGTTCCGTCGCCACGACGAGCTGATCAACTTCCTCGAACAGATCTACGGCCGCGAGGTCTCAACCCAGGACACCGTCACCGTCGTCCGCTTCTCGCAGATCCTCGATCAGCCCAGCGGGATGACGGCTGCGATGAAGGGGTTTGGCGGGGCCCAGAACTGAGCCTGGCGGGCCCAGAACTGAGCCCGGCTGGGCCCCAGAACTGAGCTCGTCGGGGGCCCAGAACCGAGCTCGTCGGGGCGTCGAACTGAACGCAGCGTGGGGCGCGGTACGCACGGAGGGCCAGACCCCGCAGGCCGCGTTGCCAGGCTACGTCGCGTCGGCTATGCGCGCGGTCTGCTTGACCGCGAAGCCGACCAGCAGGATCGGGACAACCCAGTTGAAGATCGTCTCGGCCCGGTGGGTATCGATTGCGCCGGCCAAGATGTGCGACGGGATCATCAGGAGGAAAACGACCCCCCAGATCGTCGTGATCCGGCGGTTGATCGCCTTGAACTCGGGCGAGGACCAGAACTGCCGCGGAACGGATTCACGCGCGTACTGCTCGGTGAATGGGGTCGTGGCAAGCGACCCGAACGCGATCAGTGCGAGCACTCCCGCGGAGATCGCCCGCGCGTAGCGCGCGAGCCAGTCGGTGGTAGCGGCGCTCGCGTCGATGCCGACGATCGTGAAGCCGACAAACGCGATGATCGCGCCGAGCTCGAGCAGCTTCGGCCTTCCAACACGCAACGAAGGAAGGCTGATCGCGACTGCGGCCACGAGCGCGATGATCGCCGCGGCCTCGTATTCGTAGCGCCGCGTGATCACGCTGAACAGCACCCACGGTATGAACGCGACGTAGATGCTCGAATGAGACTTGTGCTGCGATGCATCGGCCGATCCAGCCGACCCCCCGATCGCCATTGCGCGAGTCTACGGCAAACGGCCGATCGCAGCAGAGTTGCCGGCTACGCGCCGATCGCCTCGTCCATGCGTTGGCACTTTCTGTTTCAACTGCCAGTTTCCCTTGATAGAGCCCCGGAAGCTCTATATATTTAGGGCACGGTTGGCACTCTCCGCAGAGAGTGCCAGAGGCGTCCAGCCTCCGGCACAGAGGGCCGGAACGCATGGCAGGCGCCCGAAGCACTCTCTAGATGGAGGTTTTTCGATATGAAGCTGAAGCCCCTGGGCGATCGCCTGATCGTGCGGGCGATCGAGGAGGAGCAGACCACCGCGAGTGGGCTCGTCCTTCCCGACACCGCGAAGGAGAAGCCGCAGAAGGGCGAGGTCGTCGCCGCCGGCGACGGACGCCTCGACGACGACGGCAAGCGGATCCCGCTGGACGTGAAGAAGGGCGACGAGGTCCTTTACAGCAAGTACGGCGGGACCGAGATCAAGATCGACGGTGAGGACCTGCTCGTGCTGCGCGAGTCCGACGTCCTTGCCCTGGTCGAGGCATAAGGAGACTTAGAACAGATGGCAAACAAGGAGATCAAGTACAACAGCGAGGCTCGCGCCGCGCTCGAGGCCGGCGTCGACGCCGTCGCGAACGCCGTGAAGGTCACGCTCGGCCCCAAGGGCCGTTACGTCGTGCTCGACAAGAAGTTCGGCGCCCCCACGATCACGAACGACGGCGTGACGATCGCGCGTGAGATCGAGGTCGAGGATGTCTTCCAGAACCAGGGCGCCCAGCTCGTGCGCGAGGTCGCTACCGCGACGAACGACGTCGCGGGCGACGGAACGACGACCGCGACCGTGCTCGCTCAGGCGATCGTGCGTCAGGGCCTGAAGAATGTCGCCGCGGGCGCCAACCCGCTCGCGCTCAAGCGCGGGATCGAGAAAGCGGTCGAGGAGGTCGTCAAGAACATCGCCTCGCAGGCCAAGGAGGTCTCGGGCAAGGACCAGATCGCCCGCGTCGCCACGATCTCGGCCGGAGACGAAGAGATCGGCGACGTGATCGCCGACGCGATCGAGAAGGTCGGCAAGGACGGCGTGGTGAACGTCGAGGAGGGCCAGACGTTCGGCATGGACCTCGAGTTCACCGAGGGCATGCAGTTCGACAAGGGCTACATCTCGCCCTAC
>DATJOE010000167.1:0-2636 GCA_035507305.1 Solirubrobacteraceae bacterium
GCGACCGGTCACCTCGAGCAGCAGCTCGAGCGCGGCCGTCCCGGGGTCCTCGTCGGGTGGGCCAGGAGGGCCACTCGCGGCGGTGCGGCCGGCTGTGCTGAACAGGATGCGGTAATGGCCCGGGCGCTGCTCGGCGAACTCGATGTAGGCGGCGCCCAGGGCCTCCAGCTGGGCGCGGGGCTCGCCCTCGTGCGCGGCGACAGCCTGCTGCAGGTATTCCCAGAGTTCCTGAAAGGCGGCGATCGAGACCGCGCGCACGAGCTCGTCCTTGCTGTCGAAGTGGAGATAGAGCGCTGTCGGCGAAACGCCTGCGCGGGCGGTTATCGAACGGATCGACAGACGCTCGGCACTGCCGTGTTCGAGCAGCAACTCGGCGGCGGCCTCCATCAGCGCGGCGCGGAGTCGCTCCCCCTCTCCACGAGGGTTTCGCCGTCGCGTGTCGACAGGCTCCGCCACCTGACGAGCATCTTTGCAAACAGAGTTGACAACTGTCCATGTACGGATGTATATGTACGCCCGTCAATATTGTCGCTCGCGAAGCCCGCGTCCGATCACCGTGCTGAACCTCATCGCTGCAGTCGCAAACTCCCATCCGCGCCGCCTGGCGGCGGCGCTCGCAGTGGTGCTCCTGCTGGGAGTGCTGTTCGGCGCGAGCGCGACCAACAAGCTCGATGCCCACAACGACTTCTCGGACCCCTCCTCGCAGTCCACGCACGCCCGCGAAGCGATCGAACGTGCGACAGGTGCGGGTCCGGAGGCCGGCGTGCTGGTGCTCGTGAACGAGCACGCCGGCGGCGCGCTCCGGCATGCCGAGCTCGTGCTTCACGGCGATCGCACGGTCGCGTCGGTTGCCCCGCCGCTGGCGTCGCGCAATGGCGGCAGCGTGCTGCTCGCCGCGACCCTGAGGGCGGGCGTCGACGAACACGTGGCCGCCGAACACCTGAAAGCGCTGTTCGCTGGCGACCGCTCCGTGCAGCTCGGGGGCAACACGATCGCGATGCGCGAGGTGGGGGCTCAGGCATCGAAGGACCTGGGTCTCGCGGAGGCTCTCGCCTTCCCGCTGATAGCGCTGCTCGCACTGCTGATCTTCCGGGGCGTCGCCGCGTTGCTGCCGGTGGCCGTCGGTGGCACGAGCGTGTTCGCCGCGTTTGCGACGCTGCGCCTCTTCAACGTCGCGTTCGCGCTGTCGGTGTTCGCGCTCAATCTCGTGATCGGGCTCGGACTCGGCCTGGCGGTCGACTACAGCCTGTTCCTCGTCTCGCGTTTCCGCGAGGAGCTCGGGGCGGGAGCCGACACACGCACCGCGGTGCGCACGACGATGACGACAGCGGGACGCACCGTCGCCTACAGCGCCGTGACGGTCGCGCTGGCTATGAGCTCGCTGGTCGTGTTCCCGCTGCGCTTCCTGCAGTCGATGGGCATCGGCGGGGCGATCACCGCCCTGATCGCCGCCGGGGTGGCGCTGACGCTGCTGCCGGCGGCGTTCGCGCTGGCGGGCGACCGCCTCGGACGGGTGCGTCCGGGGCGGCCACGCGAGGGACGCTGGTACAGCCATGCCCAGCGGGTCCTGCGCCACCCGGCTGCGATCGCTCTGATCACGGCGGCGGGACTGATCGCGCTCACGCTGCCGGCGCTGCACACGCATTGGAGCGGTGTCGACGCACGCGTGCTTCCGACCTCGACGAGCGCGCGCCGGGTCGAAGACGCGCTGCAGCGCGAATACCCGCGCAGCCGCTCGACGCCGGCGTTCGTCGCCGTGCGCGCGGGCGCCGGACACGGGTCGGAGGTGAGCTCGTACACGCGACGCCTTGCGTCGATCGATGGCGTGGCGGAAGTGGCGGTGCCCCGGTATGTCGGTCGCGGCACATGGCAGGTCAACGTGGTACTCGCCGGCGAGGCGATCGCCGCACAGGCGCAGCGCACGATCTCCCAGATACGCGCGGTGCCCGCACCGTTCGTCGCCGAGGTCGGCGGGTCGGGGGCGGAATTCGCCGACCAGCGCGCCGCGATTGCGAGCTCGCTGCCTGTGGCGCTGGCGATCCTCGTGTGCGGGACCCTGCTCGTGCTCTGGCTGATGACCGACTCGGTCGTACTGCCGTTGATGGCGCTCGCGATGAACGCGTTGACTGTGGGAGCGGCAACGGGGCTGCTCGTGCTCGTCTTCCAGGACGGCAGGCTCCAGGGACCGCTCGCCTACGCCTCCCAGCACGGCATCGAACAGAGCAACTACCTGGTGCTGGCGGCGATCGCCTTCGCCCTGTCGACCGACTACGGGGTGTTCCTGTTCACACGCATCAAGGAGGCGCGCGACCACGGCCAGGACGCGCGCGAGTCGGTCGCGCTCGGGGTACAGCGCACCGGGCGCATCGTGACGGCCGCGGCGATGCTGCTGGCGGTCGCGATCGGTGCCTTCGCGACCTCGAACGTGGTCTTCCTGAAGGAGATCGGGATCGGCGCCGTCGCTGCCGTGCTGCTCGACGCGTTCGTCGTGCGAACCCTGCTCGTGCCCGCCCTGATGGGAGCACTCGGAAGCTGGAGCTGGTTCTCCCCGCGAGCGTTGCACAGGCTGCACGCCCTGGTCGCTGGCAGGGTCCCACGGTCGCTCCCGGAGCACGGGCGGTCCTGGGAGCGGTGTG
>DATJOE010000168.1:0-2538 GCA_035507305.1 Solirubrobacteraceae bacterium
GTCCCCTCGCTCACCCCTCGGTATGACCCGCAGATGTGCAGGTTTGCCACGGTCGGCCGACACACCCGGTTAGGTGCCGCCGCGCTAGGCTCGAAACGGAGATGCTGTCTTGCGGGGCGTGGATACGAAGCAGGTCGCCCGCGGAAGGTCTTGCGCGGCGGCTATGAGCGCAGTTGCGCAGCACCTCGAGCGCGGCGCCCGCGAGGCGTTCGCGGAACGCCGCTGGGAGCGCGCTTACGAGCAGTTCAGCGCTGCCGACTCCGAGCGCCCGCTGGCCCCGGCCGATCTCGAGCGGCTCTCGGAAGCCGCATGCTGGACAAGGCGCTACGACGAGATGCTGGAGTTGCTCGAGCGCGCTGAGGCGGGCTACGAGCGCGATGATGATGCGCGTGGCGCCGCCCGCTTGGCCATGGCGCTTGTGCGCGAGCACCATCAGCGAAACAACGACGCCGTAATGGGGGGCTGGCTCGCGCGCGCGGCGAAGCTCCTCGAGGGGGAGCCGGAGTGCCACGAGACGGGACTCATGATGTGGCTGCAGGTGCGCGGGCTGCTGCTGCTCGATAACGACTTCGTCGGAGCCCTCGAGAAGGCACGCGAGCTCGTCGAGGTCGCGAAGCGCCTCGGCGACCCGGACCTGGAGGCGCTCGGACTCCTTGACCAGGGCCACGCACTGATCATTTCCGGGCAGGTGCAGGACGGATCGCTGCTCCTCGACGAGGCGACGGCGCTCGCGATGACCGGCGCGACGGAGCTCTCGACCGCGGGCACGGTGTACTGCTCGACGATCTTCGCGTGCCGCAACATCGGCGACTGGCAACGCGCGTCGCAGTGGACGAGCGAGTCGTCGCGTTGGTGCGATCGCAATTCGGTCAGCGGCTTCTCGGGGCTTTGCCGCCTGCACCGCGCAGAAATCATCCGCATGCGCGGCTCGCTGGAGGACGCCGAACACGATGCGCTTGCGGCCTGCGAGGAGCTCATGGCATGGGCGCCGCGCGACGCCGGCTGGGCATACCACGAGCTGGGCGAAGTCCGTCGCCGCAGGGGCGATCTCGAGGGAGCGCGTAGCGCGTTCGCGCAAGCTCTCGACGTGGGCTTCGATCCCCAGCCGGGACTCGCGCTGCTACGACTCGACGAGGGCGATGTGCCGGGAGCGACGGCGGCCATCAATCGTCGCATGGCAGAGCGTGACAGTTTCACACAGGAGGGCCGCGTGCTGCTGCTGCCAGCGCAGATCCGGATCGCGATCGCCGCCGGAGACCTCGCGCTCGCTGGCCGTGCGCTTGCCGAGCTAGAGGACGCGGCCGTCCAGTGCAACGCAAGTGCGGTCTTTGCGACTACTTCGGTCGCACGAGGCGCGCTAGCGCTGGCGGAAGGACGCGCGCGGGACGCGGTCGCGCCGCTGCGGGAGGGATGGCGGTCACTGTGCGACCTGGGTGTGCGTCTCGACGCGGCGCAAACGCGGGTGCTGCTCGGCGACGCCTACCGCATGACTGGCGATGATGCGGACGCCCGGCTCGAGCTCGAGGGGGCACGCGCGACGTTCGCCGAGCTCGGGGCGATCCTCGAAGAGCGCCGCGTTGATGGCATGCTCGCCGAGATGGGGGGCGGCGTGCGCGAGACTCAGACCTTCGTGTTCACTGACATCGTGGATTCCACGCGGCTGGTCGAGCTGCTCGGCGACGATGGCTGGGCCAGCCTCCTGAGCTGGCACGACCGCACCGTGCGCGATTGTCTCGGGTCGCATCGCGGACGCGAGATCAAGCACGAGGGAGACGGGTTCTTCGCCGCCTTTCCGGACCCGCGCTCCGCGCTTGACTTTGCGATCGGGCTGCAGCGCACGCTCGTCGAGCATCGACGCGAGCACGGCTTCGCGCCAGCGGTGCGCATCGGCATCCACGCGGCGCAGGCGACCCGCCGCGGTGGGGATTTCATTGGTCGCGGAGTGCACGTGGCCGCGCGCGTAGGAAGCGCGGGCGCCGCCGAAGAGATCCTCGCCACCGCCGAGACGATGGCGGCGGCGGGCGCGGCTTATGGCGCCTCCGCTGTGCGGCGGCTGCCACTGAAGGGCATCGCGGAGCCGGTGGAGACCGTAGAGGTCAGCTGGCGCTGAGCACGCGTCCGCGCTGGCCACCGCAGGCGTCCGCGCCGCTCATCCCACCGGCCTGGCCCATTGGCCTATCGACCGATCTCGCGGCACGTCGGTGGCACCTCAGCGAGAGAAGCGGGCATCACTTGAGAGCAGCTGAGAGCACGCCATGTAACGCTGCCCGACCGCACCTCAATCTTCGAGTTGTGGTCCAGGCGGTCGGGGGTTTGAGTCTCGCTCACCCCTCGAAGTACCTGCAACAGGGCATATCTATCGGGATCGCGCTGGCTGCAGAGGAGCGTACGGGGTCCAATTTCTATTCAGAGCTGTTTCGTGCTGTGCACGACGTCCACCGCGACGCGACGGGTCGGGATAGGGCGGTGCCCTACTCTTCGGTTCCGTGGAGCACGTGTCAGCCGTCCTGATTGAGTTCCCCGCGGACGATCCGGAGC
>DATJOE010000169.1:0-5387 GCA_035507305.1 Solirubrobacteraceae bacterium
CGTGGCAGGGTACGTGTGCATCGTCACAAGAAGTGGAGGACTACGTGACCTGTCGGCAGGGCCACTGCGCTGCTTTAGTTGCGCGCGCGGCGACTAAACGCCCCGCGCAGGCGGTCGGCCAGCGCCTACAATCCGCGCTGCGAGGGGGACTGGTGTATCGGTAACACGGTGGTCTCCAAAACCGCAACGCGAGGTTCGACTCCTCGGTCCCCCGCTCGGGTGCGCCATGGCGCCATCCGATAGTCCCGGCTCCAGGCACAGCAGTTGCGGGGCCCGGGTTTTGGCAGGCAGGCGGGGCAGTCTCAGGGCTTGTGTAGTGAGTTACTGGCTGATAAAGTCCATAAAAATGATCGACAAAGATGTATTTGTGCGGCGTGTAGAGAGCTGGCGAGCGAGATGAGCGTCGCCCCCCTTCGGCTCGACGTGCACCAGCACATCTGGACTGAGCCTTTGCTGGCGGCGCTCGAACGGCGCGACGAGCTCCCGTTCGTGCGGCGCGAGCACGGCTTGAAGGTGCTGTTCCTGGCGGGTGAGCGTCCGTATGTGATTGAGCGCTCGAGCGAGACCCCTGCGCATCGCGCTTCGCTCGTGCACGAGGACGGCCTGGACGGCGCGCTGATCTGCCTTTCGAGCCCGCTCGGCATCGAGGCGCTGGCGCGTTGTGAGGCAATACCTTTGCTGGACGCCTACCACGAGGGTGCGCTAGGGCTTGGGCGTCCGTTCGGGGTATGGGGCGCCCTAGCTCTGGACGGCTCAGGACCCGAGGATGTCGAGCGTCTCCTGAACGATGGCTGCGTTGGCCTGTCGCTGCCAGCGGGCGCTCTTGGCAGCCTCGCGGGTCTGGCGCGCTTGCGCGGCGTGCTGGAGGCATTGGAAGGCGCGGACGCCCCGCTGCTGGTTCATCCCGGACCGGGCCGCGAGGACACGCGAGCGGCGACACGGGTTTACACAGACCAGCCATCTCTCTCAGACCCGCTCTGGTGGTCGGCGCTCACGCGCTACGTCTCGGAGATGCACGCGGCATGGCTAGCGCTCGTGGGCGCAGGGCGCGCTGAGCACCCACGCCTGCGCATCGTCTTCTCGATGCTGGCCGGGCTAGCGCCGCTGCACGTCGAGCGGTTGCTCTCGCGTGGCGGTCCACCCGCCCCCGCGGCGGACCCGCTGATCTTCTATGAGACCTCCTCCTACGGTCCCGCGGCCGTCGGCCAGCTTGCGGCCTCAGTGGGTGTTGAGCAGCTGCTCTACGGCTCAGACCGTCCGGTCGCCGATCCGGCACAGCACGGTCTTCTGCTGACGCTGGATTGGACACAAGTATCGCGGGCTGCGCGCAGGGCCCTCGGACAGGCCGCGCCAACGCCTGTGCGCCCGGCCCGCCCGAGCCGGGATCCGCGCGAGCATGGGGGCGAGTCCTGGGTCAGAGCACGGCAGGAGGGGGCTACGGTCTCGTGAGTCCCCCTATATCTGTCGCGCTGGCCGCCAGCACGCCGCTCTCGCCGCTGGCCTCGATCCCACGTCCGCGCGGGCAAGACCTCAGCGCCGAGGAGCTTGAGCAATTCGTGCGCGAGCTCGCCGAGCGGCCCGAGCTGTGGATCGACCGCGTTCGCCACGACGCGACCCAGCGCGTGTATGAGGAGCTGCTGAGCGACGCGCATCTGACCGCTTGGCTGATCTGCTGGATGGATGATCAAGACACGGGCTATCACGACCACGACGTCTCCGCCGGGGCGGTTGCAGTGGTGGGTGGCCGCGTGCGCGAGGAGCGCCTGGCGATCGGCGGCGAGCCGCGCCGACGCTCGTTCGTGGCGGGGGAAGCGTTCCACTTCTCCTCCGCGGATATCCATCGGGTACGTCACGACGGCCGCGACCCCGCGGTGACGCTTCACGTCTACTCGCCCCCGCTTGCGCGCATGGGCGCGTATGTGGTGGGTGATGACGGCGTGCTGGAGCGCCGGATGCAGGACTCCTCGACGGAGCTACGTCCGGCTCAGGGGAGCGCAGGCCAAGGCGCGCTCACGCGGCGCGAGGCCGCTTAGCGTCGATCCGCCGCTTTGGCCCCGTCGCGGCGCTCTATCCCTGCGGCGCCGGCGATCACGACGGAGCTAACCATCTCGGGTGCAAACAGCCCGTGCTCGACCACGCCAGGCTGCTCGCTGAGCCGGACGGCGAGCGCAGCAGGATCCTTGACCTCACCGAGGTAGTCGGCGATCAGGCCGCCGTCGGGGCTCGGGGGCACCGCGCGCAGCGTTGCTTGGCCCAACGTGCGCAGTGTCGTGTGGGCGGCGAAGGGCACGAGCTCAAGCGGGATTGGCGGCGTGATCCGCTCGACGAGCTTCTCGGCCGAGACGATCACGACGAAGCGTCGCGCCGTCGCCGCGACGATCTTCTCGCGCGTATGCGCAGCCCCTCCGCCCTTGACCAGCCAGCAGTCTGGGTCCACCTGGTCAGCGCCGTCGATCGCGAGGTCCAGCTCGCCGAGCTCGTCCAGGCTGACGACTGCGAGCCCAAGCGAGCGCGCGGTGGCCTCGGTGCTTGGTGAGGTGGCCGCACAGCGCAAACCGCTCAGCGAGGATGCTCGCTCGCCGAGTGCCTGCAAGAGGTAGGCCACGGTCGAGCCGGTGCCCAGGCCGAGCCGCATGCCGTCTTGCACCTCTTCCGCCGCGGCGTAGGCGGCTTCGCGCTTGTAGCGTGCGATTTCCTCTGTGCTCGGGCGTGCTGCTTGGCGCGCGTCGCTCAGCGCCGCTTGCTGCCCTCGCCCAGTCGCACCCGCGGACGCCATGGGGCGGACGTTACCGCCCCCGTGTCGCCAGTGAGACGCAGCCGCTCGGGCGCATCGGGCCTGTGCAGCAGGAAGCCTTGGCCGACGCGACAGTCCAACTCGCGGGCCAGGGCGAGCTGGCGGTTGGTTTCGATCCCGACCGCCACCGCGGTCAGCCCCGCCTTGTGCGCAAGCGCAATCATCGCCGCGACCATCGCCCGCGTCTCGCGGTCACGCTCGAAGGAGTGGATCAGGTTGCGATCGAGCTTGAGCACGTCGAGCGGCAGGTTGCGCGGCAGCGTGATCGACGCCTCGCGCCCGCCGAAGCTGTCGAGCGCGATCGCGACCCCGAGCCGGCGCACGTCGCCGAGGGCCGCGCGGGCGCGTTCGGGATCGCGCAGCACCGCCTCCTCTGTCACCTCCAGGCACAGGGCACGGCCCGGCAAGCGAAAGCGCGAGAGCTCCTTCTGCACCCGGGCGGCGAGATCAAGCTCGCTCAGCTCGCGTGCAGAGATGTTGATCGAGATCGGCATCGAGATGCCTTGCCTGCGCCACGCGGCCGCTTGGGCGCAGGCGGTGTGCAGTACCCAGTCGCCGATCTGCACGATCAGCTCGCTTTCCTCGGCGCGGGGCAAGAATGTGGAGGGAAGCAGCTCGTCGATCTTCCCTTCCTCGGCGTCATCTGGCTGCCAACGAACCAACGCCTCGCAGCCGATCGCACGCCCTCCTGCGAGCGGCATGATCGGCTGGTAGGTCAGGACCAGCTCGTCGTGTGGCAGCGCCTTCAGCAGCCTTTCCTCGATCTCCAGGTGGGCCGTGATCTCTTTGCGCAGGCTCTCGTCGAACATCTCCGGGCGCCGGCCCCCCGCGCCCTTGGCGCGGTACATCGCCACGTCGGCCTCGCGCAGCATGCTCTCGGGATCGGTCTCGGCGTCGTGGGTGATCGATACGCCGACACTGGCCGGCATCGAGACCTCGACTGTGCCCACGTGGAATGGCTGCTGAAGCGTTTGCACGACGCGCTCGGCGAGCGCAAAGGCTTCCTCGTCGCTGCGCATTTCCTCGCCGAGCACAACGAACTCGTCGCCTCCGAGGCGCGCGACCGTGTCGCTGTCGCGCATCATCTCCGCTAGGCGCTCGGCGACCGCGATCAACAGCCGGTCGCCGACATCGTGGCCGAAGTTGTCGTTGACTGCCTTGAAGCGGTCGAGGTCCACGAACAGCAGTGCCACAACTCCGCCGCTGCGGTGTAGCCGCGAGAGCGCCTGACGCGTGCGATCCATTAGCAGTAGACGATTAGGCAGATGCGTCAGGGGGTCGCGCAGCGCCTGGCGCTCAAGCCACATACGGTCGGTGACGTCCTTAGCCGCCGCATACCACTCATCGCCGTCGCAGCGGGCGCTCCACAGCAGCCAGCGCCACGAGCCGTCGCGGTGGCGGTAGCGGTTCGTGAAGTTCTCCAGATGGGCGGGACGGTGGTTGCCAGCCAGCAGGAGGGCCAGTGTTTGCTCGACGTCGTCGGGATGGATCAGCTCGTCGATCGGGTTTGCTTCCAGCTCGGCTCGTGTCCAGCCAAGGACCGCTTCCCAGGCGGGATTCAGCAACGTGAAGCGCCCGTCGAGCGAGATCGTCGCGAGCAGGTCGCTTGTCATCTCGAACAGTCGCTCCACGCGAGGGTCGCCGGGCTTGGAGTCTGCGTCGCGCAGGTCGGGCTCGACGCTGCTGAGGCGAGCAGCGGAAAGGGCCTGCGGGCGCTCGGCCGTGGGAGGCGAGTCGGGGGCTGGGATGGCCGCGGCGGTGGGGGCTGGAGTGCTGAGGCCGTGCACGGGCTTTGAGCCGAGATCGTGCACTGGCTCCAGACGCGCGACTGCCTCGGCGTTGGTGCTTGGAGACGTTGAACGCATTCCTGCGCTTCACGTCGGTCGGCGCGCGCGTGGGCGGGCGGCGACTGGGTCCATTTGGACGGATTTACTACACACAACCCCCTATGGCACGCGGTCTACGCACAACCGCCGCTGGTACCCGGGGATGCGCGTGGGGCGGGGGCAGTTCAGGTGCCGAGTGGAGCCGCTGTCTCCCCGTGAGTCAGTTCGGCCTTGGCGGCGGCTTCGCGCAGGCGCGGGTCACCTCGCAGGAAACGCCACACCGAGAGGCACATGATGATCGTGATCAGCCCCGCGCTTGAGACGCAGTACTCGCAGATGTGGTGGATCGAGAAAAGCTCACGGTAGGTGAGGTATGCGCTGAAACCGAAGCCCACCACGGTGAAAGCGACGGTCGCCAGTCGCGAGGTCTCGCTCTCGGGGACGAGCAGCGAGCCGAGGATCGCGATGTAGCCGAGCAGACCGATCAGGGCCACGGGAACGCCGACGAGCTTCGAGTATTCGGAGGTCTGCACGATCTCGCAGCCGCCGCCGTTTGTCCCGCACAGCGGCTTGATCCCCGCGTAGTGGATGTAGGTCAGGTAGCTCGCGAGGACAACGCCAAGCACCGTCAGGACGATCATCGTGATCCGCAGGGTGCGCGGGCTCATAACGGCTCGCTTACTTCAGCAGGGCGTTGATCGCCGATTCGAAGGACGAGGGATCCTTCAGCGAGCTGTATTCGAGCTTCTGCATCTGCTGCCCGGTCT
>DATJOE010000170.1:0-40635 GCA_035507305.1 Solirubrobacteraceae bacterium
AAAATAATCGCCTTCTTATACCCCCCACGCGGTCGCTCAAACCTGATCATTCCTCGCCTTCGCCGCGCTTGCTCCGGCTCCTGCTGAGATCGACAATCCGCTCTTTGCGGGCTTCGCGCCTCGACGCTCTGGCCTCGCGCCGCGCCGGCCGCCCCTCCGCGCGCTGCCCTAGCCCGCGCCTCCGCGCCGCACCTGCCGCTAGTGTCAGCGGCCATGCGCGCCCCCTCGCCTCGGCAGTTCGCGGCGCTTGCGCTGTGTGGGGGAGTAATCGCGATCCTCACGGGCTGCGGCAAGGGTGGCGGCCCGGGCGCAGCGGGCACGGGTAGTTCCAGCCCATCTCCCCCGCCGCAGGCGCGTGGGGTCGCGGGCATCGCGACAAAGAACACGACGAGGCTCGGCGGCGCGGACCCCGCTGATGACGCGGCCGCCGTCGCGCAGGCCGTCTATCCGGGACTCACGCCCGCCACGCGCCCGCAAGCCGTTGTGCTCGTCAACGAGCACGACTGGGCCTCGGCGCTCGCCTCATCCTCGCTGGCCGCCGCGCCGCTCGGTGCGCCGGTGCTGCTCTCCGACGGCGATTCGCTGCCCGAATCCAGCAACCGCGCGCTGGGGGCGCTGCACCCGCTCGGAGCGACCGCGCTCGGGGGGGCGCAGGTCGTGAGCATCGGGGCTCGCGGCGCGGTCCCCGGCGGCTACCGGGTCAAGGCGCTTGGCGGAACCGGCGCTGCCGCAACGGGCACCCCCGGCACGACGAGCGCGCCCGACACGACAAGCGAACCGAGCCCGACGAGCCCGCGGCGGAAGGCGAAACCAGCGGGCGGCCTTGCGACCAGCACGTTCCCGGGCGAAGTGGAAGCGGAAGCCCGCGCAGCGGTGGACGTGCTCCACGCGCTGGAAGCCGCGCGAGGACACGCGCCGCGCGAGGCGATCGTGGTGCCAGTCGACGCGCCGAAGCCGCTACAGATGCCGGCGGCGAGCCTGGCGGCGGAGAGCGGTGCGCCGATCTTGTTCGTGACTAGCTCGGGCGTGCCGCCGCCTACGCGCGACGCGCTGCAAACGCTGAAGCACGCGACGATCTACGTGATCGCCCCGAAGGCTTTGCACGCCTCGGCCTACGCGGCGCTGACACGACTGGGTACGGTCGTGCACATAACGGGCGAAGCGGGCCCGGGAGAAGGACCAGCGCACACGAGCAACGACCCGGTCGAAAACGCGATCTCGGTCTCGCGCTTCTCTCAGGGCACATTCGGCTGGGGTATCCACGAAGCGGGACACGGGCTCGTGTTCGCGAACGTGGACCGCCCGCTCGACGCCCCGGCAGCGGCCCCACTCTCGGCGCACGGCGACTACGGACCGCTGCTTCTGCTGCAAAGCAGCGCCGCGGTCCCCTCGGCGCTTACGCATTACCTAAGCAATATTGAGCCGGGCTACACGACGGCGGTCCCGCCCGTGCGCGAGGTCTACAATCACGGCTGGCTGATCGGCGATGAACGCGCGATCTCGGCTCTCGCGCAGGCCGAACTTGACGCGGTCCTGGAGATCGCCCCGCGCCAGCCGTCGGCGGCCGAACAGTCGGTCGCAGAAGCCGAATGAGAGGACGCCGTTGAGCCAGGCAGAGAACCCCGAGACACTGCGCAAGGAGCACATGGGCGAAGTAACGGTGGAGGACGTGCGCAAGCTGATGGGCGCATCCACACCACACTTCGCGCTGCAACTGCGCGAACGGATCGTGAAGCTGATCGCGGGACTGCCCGAGGGACATCCTGCGCGGGTGGAAGGTGAGCGCGAGATCGCCCGCCTGCAACGTCTCGGGTTCGAGGGCGAGGTACGCGGCGAGCCGGGTCCCCCTGGCGAGCGTTCGCTGCCTTCTCTGGACGACAGCGCGATCGCCTAGCACGGCGCGCCGGCGCGCCGGCGCGCCGCCCAGCGGGCCGCCACCCGCGCAGCGCTGGCCCACCTTGGGCCAGGTGCCTGGCACCGCCCGCCTAGCGCTGTCCGGCGAAGACCCGCTCGCGCCGCGCGTCGGCAAAGCGGGCGCGCAGCAGCTTGAGCAGCACCCAGAAGAGGGGCACGTCGACGGCGATCGGCACGAGCACCCAGGTCGCGCGCGGCGCGCCCAGCTCGTAGAGCAAAAGCGCGATGCCGCCATGCACCAGGGCGGTGGGCACGGCGGAGAGCAGCCCGGCGTGCGAGCGATAGCCGCTGAGGTGCTCGCGGATCGTGGTGTCGAGCGTGCCGATCACCACGATCGCGATGCCAGCGAACAGGAGCGTTTTCCCGGACGCACCGCGCGCGGCGCCGATCGCGACGGCGACGAGGCCGACGAGGATCAAGAGCTCGGCGAGCGGGAACGGATGCCAGGGAGGTCGCGGGCGCTCGCCCACGGAACCGGGCGCCCGGTAGTCGTCGCTGGGCTTGCCCTGGCGGGCAGGCGCGCGCCCGGCTCGCTGCGCGCGCTCGGCTCGCTTCAACGGCTTGGCGGGAGCCTCGGCGACGGTCTCGGCGGGTACGGAACCGCTCGTGTCTGCCACGGGAGCGCTCGCGCCGGGGGCGGAACCGCTCGCGACCGGGGCGGGTCCAGCCGAACGGCGCTTACGTGAGCGACGACGCCCCCCCTTGCTGCGATTGGCCATCGGCCGCTATCGGCGGGGGCCCGAGAGACGGGGTGGTGTGCCGCGCATTGGACGTCGATCCTACCGCCTATGCTGGCTTTTGATGGCGGGTGCGGACCCTTCGATCGAGCTTCGGCGCGCCCCTGCGGGCATCCCCGAGAGCAGCCTGGCGGGCCCGTTCGCAGTGGGCGAGTACGCGGCGGCGCTGCGCGCGAAGCTGCGCTCGTTCACGCACGTGCAAGTAGTGGGCGAGCTGGTGAACCTGCGTCCCTCTCGCGCGCGGGTCTACTTCGAGCTGCGCGACGCGCGGGGCGCGCTGCCGTGCGCGGCCTGGCGCGATGACTGGGATGCGATCGTGGCGCGGACGGGCGGCGCGCCGAGCGAGGGCATGCAGGTGGTGGTGGCGGGCGGCTGCGACTACTACCCGGGCAGCGCGACATCCTCGCCAGGCTTTTCGTTCGCGGTCTCGGACCTACGTATCGCGGGCGAGGGCGACTTGCTCGCGCGGATCGAGCAGCTGCGCAAGCGGCTGGACGCGGAGGGGTTGCTGGACCCACAGAAGCTGTTGCCGCGCAGGCTGGTGCCCGGCACGATCGGCGTGATCACAGCGGAGCAGGGCAAGGCGAGAGACGACGTGCTCGCGGCGCTGCGTCGGCGCGGCTGGGCGGGCCGGCTGGTGTGGGGCTTCGCCCCAGTGCAGGACCGCCACGCGGCGCCGGCGATCGTGCGGGCACTCGGCGACCTGACGGCGCTGGCGGAGGTGGACGTGGTGATCGTGGCTCGAGGCGGCGGCTCGCTCGCGGACCTGCTGTGCTTCTGCGACGAGACCCTATGCCGCACGGTGGCACTTCTGCGTGTGCCGGTAATCGCATCGGTGGGCCACCACACGGACCGCACGCTGCTGGACGACGTGGCAGCGGTGAGCTGCTCGACGCCGACGCACGCGGCGGACGCAGCGGTAGGGATCGACTGCGCGGCGGCACGAGTGAAGCAGGCGCAGACGGCGGCGCGCCTGCGCGATCACGGGCGTCGGGCGGTGCTGACACGCGCGCGCCTGCTGGCGACGCTGTCCCGCGCGCCGGGCGCGCACATTGAGCGCGAGCGGACACGGTTGCACCAGCAGCTGCGCGAGATCCGCGCGGGTTCGCGCAGGCGCGTGCAGAACGAGCGCTCGCTGAACGCCCGCCGCGGGCTGGTGGTGGAGCGCAAGGCGGAGGCGACACGACGCGACTGCGCCGAGCGTCATCCCCGCGAGCTGGAGCGCTTGGCGCTGGCACTCGCAGCACACGACCCGCAGCGCACGCTGGAGCGTGGCTACGCGTTGGTGCAGTCGCGCGAGGGCGAGCCGCTGACGAGCACGGCTCAGGCACGCGCCTCGCGCGAGCTGCACGTGCGCTTCGCGGACGGCACGGTCGAGGCAGAGGTGTCCGAGCGATGAGCGCGGAGCAGGCGAACGGAACGCAGCCGGATGCGGTGTCGGGAACGGCGCAGGGGACCGGCGCACAATCCGGGGCTTCGCCGAGCTACGAGGAAGCCTCGGCGCGCGTGGAGGCGATCATCCGTCGCCTGGACTCGGGCGAGGCGAGCCTGAACGAGACACTCGAGCTGGTGAAGGAGGGCAAGGTGCTGATCGAGCTGTGCGCGCAGGAGCTGAGCGCGGTGGGCAAGGCGCTGGAGGAGCTGCGCTTGGACGAGCTGGTCGCTCGACTGGAGCGGGAGGCGAGCGCATGAGCACGTGGGAGCTGTTGGCGGAGTTGCCGGTAGAGATCGAGGGCTACGAGCTCGACCCGTTGGAGGCACAGGTTTCGAGCGAGTTCACGCGCAAGAGCACGGTGATCAGGATGCGGGGCGCGGGCGCGGAGGGCGTAGGCGAGGACGTGACCTACGACGCGGAGGACCACGAGATCCTGCAAGCGGCGGGACCGTCGCTGCCGCTGACGGGCAGCTTCACGATGGCCTCGTTCACGGAGCACCTCGCGGGCCTACAGCTCTTTCCGCAGGCCCCGCAACGCGAGGTCTCCCAGCGCTATCGCACGTGGGCGTACGAGTCGGCGGCGCTGGACCTGGCGCTGCGCCAGGCAGACACGACGCTGCACGCAGCGCTGGGGCGCGAGCCGCAGCCGGTGCGCTTCGTGGTCTCGCTGCGCCTGGGCGAGCCACCGTCGATCGGGCCGGTGAGCAAACGCCTCGAGCTGTACCCGGGTCTGCGTTTCAAGCTGGACCCGACGAGCTCGTGGGACGACGCGCTGGTGGCGGAGCTGGTCGCGACGGGAGCGGTTGACTCGGTGGACTTCAAGGGTCTGTACACGGGCACGATCGTGGACCAGCCCGCGGACCCGGTGCTCTACGCGCGCGTGGTGGAGGCGTTCCCACAGGCGTGGATCGAGGACCCGAAGCTGACGCCGGAGATCGACGAGCTGCTGGCAGGCCACCGCGAGCGCTTCTCCTGGGACGCGCCGATCCACTCGATCGCGGACATCGAGGCGCTGCCCTATCCGCCGCGCATGGTGAACATCAAGCCCTCGCGGATCGGCGGGGTTCGCAACCTGCTGGATGCGTATGACTACTGTGCCGAGCGCGAAATCGGCAACTACGGTGGGGGTCAGTTCGAGCTGGGCGTGGGCCGCGAGCAGATCCAGTATCTGGCCTCGCTGTTCCACGGGGACGCACCAAACGACGTGGCGCCGACGGGCTTTAACCTGCCGGACACGCCCCCGGGCCTGCCTTCGAGCCCGCTGGCGCCGGCACCCTCGGCGGTGGGCTTCCGCTGGGGCTGAAGACGCCGCGGAGCATGGGTCTGCCACGCCCTGCCCGACCCGCTGATCGACGCGCGGACGCAACTTCCGTCGCGCGATTCGGTTTGGCAAATCAGAGCGGCTAACCTCGGATGCCGCCCGATCGGGGCCGACTCGGCCCGCCTTGGAAGGGGATTGTCTTGGCGAGAAGCACCGCCCACAAGCGATCCGGGAGCGGACGGCGACGGCGTACGGCTGCGCTCGCAGCCACGCTGGCAGCGACCCTCCCAACACTGAACGCCGCGCCGATCGCGCGCGCGGCGGGCCCGGGCGGCGCGGCCTCGCCGGGCGCGGCAACGGGTCCGGTTGCCTCGGCGCCGGCGAAGCCCGCCCCAGCGAAGCGCCCGACGAGCGACAAGACAAAACAAGCGAGCAACCTGCACGTGACAAGCGTGCGGATCACGAGCGTGAGCTGCGTGCCGAGCGTGAAGTGCAGCGGGAACCCCCACCAGGTCTCGGCCCACGGCACGTTGCTGATCGCGGGTAAAGGACTGGCGGCGGGCTCGACGATCGCGTTCCCGCGCACGCCCGGCGGCCGGATCTCCTCGACGAAATCACCGATCTCGCACTTGCGCCAGACGAGCGCGGGCCTGCTGCTGACGGTGCCGAGCAAGGCGCACTCGGGCCACATCATGGTGCTGCTGAGCCACGCGCGGCACTCGAGTTCCTACGGCCCGATCTACATCTATAACCACGCGCTACACCCGCCGACCCCGCCGAAACCGCCGCTGCCCTCGACGGTGGGCGCGGTAAGCGGGTCACCGTTCGACGGTCAGGGAATGTGGATCTGGTACATGAGCAAATCGAACGGGGGAAATGTGGCCTCGATCGTGGCGCAGGCCCACGCAGCGGGCGTAAGCACGCTGTTCATCAAGAGCGCGGACGGCTCGAGCAACTACTGGAGCCAGTTCTCACCGCAGCTGGTCGCGGAACTGCACGCGAACGGACTGAAAGCCTGCGCGTGGCAGTACGTGTACGGGACGAATCCCACGGGCGAGGCGAGCCTAGGCGCGCGGGCGGCGGCGAATGGGGCCGACTGCCTAGTGATCGACGCGGAGGGCGAGTATGAGGGCCACTACGCGGCGGCGCAGACGTACATCGAAAACCTAAGAGCGAAGGTGGGCCCTAGTTATCCGGTGGCGCTGGCGTCGTTCCCGTATGTGAACTACCACCCCTCCTTCCCCTACTCGGTGTTCTTGGGCCCGAACGGGGCGCAGTACAACGCGCCACAGATGTACTGGAAGGACATCGGCGTGTCGGTGGACACGGTGTTCGCGAATACGTACATCAACAACCGAATCTACGCGCGCCCGATCTTCCCGTTGGGCCAGACCTACGGGGGGGTGAACTCAAGTGACGTGCTGCGCTTCCGCGAGGAGGCCGTGGACTACGGGGCGACGGGCTTCTCGTTCTGGGACTGGCAGGAGACCCCGGCAAGCGGCTGGAGCGCGATGACGACTGCGCTGGCGCCGCTCACGAGCGTGACGCCGAACACGGGCTTCCCGGCGCTGAGCAAATCTTCGAAAGGCGACCAGGTGCTGTGGCTGCAAGAGCACCTCGCAAGCGCGATCCCGACCCAGGAAGTGACGGGCTTGTTCGGATCGCAGACTCAGGAAAACCTGCGGGCGTTCCAGGCGTCGCACAACCTGCCGGTGAACGGGATCGCGGAAGCCTCGACCTGGACGGCGCTACTGGCCCTGCCGCCCGTCCCTGTGAACTGGACGGGCGGCGGGCCGAATACATAGAGACCCGCGGGCCTGCGAGACAAGCGTCTCGTAACCGGCATCCAGCCTTCAAGGCCGGCGCACGCTCACTCTTAGCTAGACGAGACCGTTGCGCGTGCGCCGGCAGTTACCGTGGGCGGCCATCCAGGCCGCCCGAGGAAATCAGACCCGCTGGATCAGCGTGCCTGTTCCTAGCCCGCCACCGCAGCACATCGTCACGAAGCCGATCTCCTTGTCGGAGCGCTCGAGCTCGTGCAGCAGGGTGGTGATGAGCCGGGCGCCGGTGGAGCCGAGCGGGTGGCCGAGGGCCATGGCGCCGCCGTTGACGTTGACGCGGTCCATGTCGGGGCTGAGCTCGCGGCGCCAAGCGGCGACGACGGGGGCGAAGGCCTCGTTGATCTCGATGAGATCGATGTCGTCGATGTTCATTCCGTTGCGGTCGAGGATCTTCCGCGTAGCGGGGATGGGGCCCTCAAGCATTTTGACGGGGTCGCAGCCGACGGTGGTCTGGTCGACGATGCGAGCGCGAGCCTTAAGCCCGAGCGCCTTGGCCTTGTCAGCTGACATGAGTAGCACGGCGGCGGCGCCATCGGAGATCTGCGAGGCGTTGCCGGCGGTGATCTTGCCGCCCTCCTTGAAGGCGGGCTTGAGCTGGGAGAGCGTCTCGAGGTTGGTTTCGGGCCGGATGCCCTGGTCGGTGACGTACTCCTGACCATCGACGCTCATGGGGACGATCTCGCGCTCGAAACGACCCTCCTCGGTGGCCTGGGCGGCGAGCTTGTGCGAGCGCACGGCGAGCTCATCGAGCTCAGAGCGGGGGATCTCCCACTGGTCGGCGATCATCTCAGCGCCGAGGCCCTGGCCGACGATGTTGTGCTTGGCCATGAGCTCGGGGGTGAAGGCGTAACCGAAGTCCTCCTGGGTCTTCATCCCGGCGGCAAAGGGCAGGTGGCCCATGTGCTCGACGCCGGAGCCGATCATGGCGTCGTGGACGCCGGCGGCGATGAGCGCGGCGGAAAAGTTGACGGCCTGTTGTGCGGAACCACACTGGCGGTCGATGGTGGTGCCGGGAGTCTCGATGGGCAGACCCTCCTGCAGCCAGGCGTTGCGGGCGATATTGAAGCCCTGCTCACCGAACTGCTGGACGCACCCGGCGACGACGTCCTCGACCTCGATGGGGTCGATGCCGGAGCGCTTGATGACCTCGGAGTAGGTCTTGCCTAGCAGCGCGTTGGGGTGGGTGTCCTTGTAGTAACCCTTCTCCTTGTGCCCGCGTCCGATTGGCGTGCGCACAGCCTCGACGATCACGACCTCACGGCCCTCTGCTTGCCTCATTTGGTTTGCCTCCTACGGAGTTGTTGCGCGGCGGTTTGCGCGGCGAATGTGGGGAAAACGCGGGGCGCTCCCGACCGGCGGGCGCGCTCTGGGATGGTGCCCGGCCCCTACAGCACATACTCTACCGCGGTGAGGGCACCAGTAGATTGACTAGTCAGTCAACTCCTCGCGAAGAGCCAATTCCCGCGATCCCGGAAGGAACGACCGGCCAGTGAACGAGCAGACGAGCGCGAACTCGAGACACCTGGCGATCGTGGGCAGCGGCGCGATCGCCTGCGGCCTGGCGGCGACGGCAGCCCACCACGGGCCGGTCCAGCTGCTGGCGCGCTCAGAGAGCTCTGCGGATCGGGCGCGAGCGACGGTGGAGAAGACGCTGGCTCGGTTGGGCGCGGAGGTGGACCCGGAGCACGTGGAGATCGTTACGGACCCCGAGCAGCTGGCGGATGAGGAATTCGTGGTGGAGGCGGTGGTTGAGGACTACGGGGTGAAGGAAGGGCTGCTTGGGGAGCTGAACGAGATCGTGGGCGAGGAGGCAATCCTGGCAAGCACTACGTCCTCGCTGTCGATCGAGCGCCTGGCAAAGGCGAGCGGAAGGCCGGAGCGCTTCTTGGGCCTGCACGTGTTCAACCCGGTGACGAAGATGAAGCTAATCGAGCTTGTCTTCCCCAAGGCGGCTAGCGCGCAGACGCGCGAGCGAGCGCTGAGCCTGTGCGAACGCTTCGAGAAGACGCCGGTGGAGGTGCCGGACGTGCCGGGGTTCGTGGTGAACCGTCTGCTGTTCCCCTACCTATTCAGCGCGGTGCGCCTGCAGGAAGAGACGGGGATGGAGGCGGAGGCGATCGACACGTGCATGAAGCTGGGAGCGGGCCACCCGATGGGACCGCTGGCGCTGCTGGACCTGGTGGGCCTGGACGTGAGCAAGGCGATCGGGGAGACGATCGGAGCGCCGATCCCACAACGCCTGGACGAGCTGGTCTCCGAAGAAGCCCTGGGTCGCAAGAGCGGCCGCGGGTTTCATTCGTATTGAGAGAGGACGCTCACGCGTCCGATATGGCCGCGGGGCAGCGCTGCCTAGGCAAGCTTGTGATGTTCAGCACAGCGAAAGCTTGTGACGATTGACGCACAAAAGTTTTAGGTCGCGTTCATCGAGGTGGCGATACTTGGGTACAGCGACATTGAGTCGCATGCACACCCGCCTCCTCCCAGTGCAACGCGTTCCGGCCCGCTCCCCCCGCGGGCCGGACGTGTTTAACCAGAGAACCGATGGCCGGCGCGAGCCTGCGTCCTCGGTCGCTCATGTGCCGAAGCCGGTAGACACTCGCTTCGCTCGCATCCCCGTTTCGGCCAGCGCACACTTCGCTCCCTGCGTCCTTGGCTCGCTTGACCCTCGGTCCTCTGGTCGGCTGGTTCCGCTGGCCGAGCGGCGACACGCGCGCTCCATGCGTCCTTGGCTCGCTCGGCTCTCGGCCCTCTGGCGGCTTACGCCCTAGCCGAATTCGTCGTCGCCGGTCTGCACCTCGCTCTCTGGCCGACCGGGACCTTCGTCGAGGCCGCGGAACGGCCGCCTGACCGACTCAGCCCTCGCCGCGGTCGCGCTCTTGGCCGGTTTGGACGGGGCGGCGCTCGCGGATGCGGACGGACTCGATGCGGTTGTCGCGAACGGACTCGACGCGGATGGAGAAGCCGTTGACGGTGACGGTGTCGCCGCGGCGTGGCAGACGGCCGAGCTCGGCGAAGACGAGGCCGCCGATGGAGTTATAGGCGTCGGTGTCGACGGGCAGGTGCAGGCCGTAGTCGGCGAGGTCGGTGACAGCGACGTGACCGCGGACGAACCAATCGCCGTTGGCGAGCCGGCGGATCTCCCCACCGGCGGGGTCGGTCTCGTCAGAGATCTCGCCGACAACCTCCTCGATGATGTCCTCGACGGTGACGATGCCGACGACGCGACCGTACTCGTCGACGATCACGCCCATGGAGGTGCGTTGACGTTGCAGGTCGGCGAGCAGGTCGTCGAGCGGCTTGGTCTCGGGAAAGATGGGGGCGTCGTGGACGAGGGGCTCGATCGGCGCGTGGGGGCCATCCTCCATGAGGTGCTGGACGAGCGTGTTGGCATGGACGATGCCGCGGACGCGATCGCGGTCGTCGGCCTCGGTGACGACGAGGCGGGTGTGACCGCTTGAGACGCAGAGCTGCAGGGCGGTTTCGACGTCTTGTGAGGCATCGACGGTGATGACGGCGGGGATCGGCGTCATGACCTGGCGTGCCTCCTGCTCGTGCAGGTGAAATACGCCGGTGAGCATGCCGGCCTCGCCGAGGTCGATGTGTCCGCCGGCGTGCGACTCGGCAATGAGGCGCTTGAGCTCGTCGGGCGAGCCGCCGCGGCGCTCCTCGTCCATGTCGACCCCAAGCATGGTGAGGATGCGATCTGAGACGGCGGTGAGTACGAGGATCAGCGGGCGAAAGACCATGGCGAACAGCTGCAGCGGCCGAGCGACCCGCCGGGCAACCGACTCGGCGCGGTCGATGGCGTAGAACTTGGGCACCATCTCCCCAGCGACGAGCTGAGCGAAGGAGATCAGGGCGAAAGCGACGATGACGGAGATCGCGACTGCGGCCCCATGAGCAAGCGCGCCGCCAAGCGCGTCTTTGAGCACGTCAGCGAGCGCGGTCTCGCCGAGGGCGCCGATCCCGATCGAGGTGATGGTTACCCCGATCTGCACGGCGGAGATGTACTCGTTGATGTTCGCGACCTGATCGAGCGCGAGCCGCGCGCCTTTGAGCCCTTCGTCGCGCATCTCTTCCAGGCGCGTGCGCCGCGAGCGGACGAGCGCGTACTCGGCGATCACGAAGAAGGCATTGAGCGCGATCAGGATCGCGGCAAAGATGATCTTGAGCGCGTTCACGCGAGGACGAGCACCTGCGTGGGGCGTGCGCTCCCGGAGCCTCGCACCGGCGAAGCGCCCTGCGCGCGGAAAAGGCCCATTGGGGCCAAGCTACTTCGGGGAAGTTCTTCGTCGTCGTTCATGCGGTGCCGACCAGGCAAAGGTAGCAAGGCACAGCGTCGGAAGCGGGAGAGTTCGCGCGCGGGCTCAGCCGTCGAAGACGGGCTCCAGCGGAGCGTCGATCCGTTCGGCGAGCGTGAAGTCGGCCTCTGTCAGCCCGCCCTCGGAGTGTGTGGATAGCGTGAGACGCACCTTGTTCCAGCCGTGAACGAGGATGTCGGGGTGGTGATTGGCCTCCTCGGCCTGGCGGGCGACCCGTTCGACGAGCTCGATCGCGGCGACGAAGTCGGCGAGCTCGTAGTCGCGCACGATCGTTTGGCCCTCGCGTCTCCATTCGAGGCCGACGAGTTGCTGGCCTATCTGCTCCTCGCTAAGCAGCGCCATAGGCAGCCGAGCATAGCGGCCCTAAAGTGAAGCGATGCGGATCGTGAGCCTGGTCCCCCACGCGACGGAGCTGCTGTTCGCGCTCGGTCTCGGCCCGGAGGTTGTAGCGGTGACGCACGAGTGCGACTACCCGCCACAGGCGGAAGAGCTGCGGAAGGTGACGCGTGACGTGCTGCCGGAGGGGCTGTCGGCCGCAGAGATCGACGCGGCGGTGCGGGAACGCACGCTGGAGGGCGAAGCGATCTATGCACTGGACCGCGAGGCTCTAGCGGAGCTTGAGCCAGATCTGATCGTGACCCAGGAGCTCTGCCCGGTATGCGCTGTCTCCTACGAGGATGTAGCGGAGCTGGCTGCGGAACTGCCCTCGCAACCGCGGGTGATCGCGCTCGACCCGAAGACGCTGGGCGAGACGCTCGGCGACGTGCGAACGCTGGCGCAGGCGACGAACCGACGCGACGAGGGCGTAGAACTGGTGGCACGAGCTGCGGGCCGAATCGACCGGGTGAAGTTGGCAGTACGCGACCAGCCGTACGTGCGGGTCGCGGCGCTTGAGTGGCTTGACCCGTTGTACATAGCGGGGCACTGGACGCCACAGATGATCGAGCTGGCGGGTGGAGATGACCTGCTGGGCCTACCGGGCGAGCATTCGCAAGTGCTCTCGTGGGAGGAAGTGGCAGCGAGTGAGCCGGAGGTCGTAGTGGTGATGCCGTGTGGATACGATGCGCCGCGCGCACTTGAGGAGGCGCTGGCGCATTCGGAGCAGCTTGCGAGGCTGGGTGCACGGCGCGTTGTGGCGGTGAACGCCTCGGCTTACTTCTCCCGTCCAGGACCGCGCTTGATCGACGGGCTGGAACTGCTTGGCCACATCCTGCACCCCGAGCAGCTTCCGCAGTCACCGGCGGAGGTGCTGGAGGTAGAGCTGCCGGTGGCTAGCCGGGTTCGATCAGCCTGACGGGCGCGCCGGCTTCGGCTTCAGTGGACTTCGACACGGCGATGGAGCCGGCGAAACAGGCGACACCAAGCACGACGCAGGCGCCGATCGCAAGTGCCTGTTGGCGCATGCGACTGCCGAACTGGATGGCGATCGCGGCGAGCGTGCCCCCGATCAGCCCTCCGACATGCCCGCCCCAGGAAATCCCAGGCAGCGCGAAGCTGATGACGAGGTTGATCAGGATGAGCCCGCCGACGCCGCTCTGCATCAAGGGGATCTGACGCGCGCGGATCTCTACAGCAGCCGCACCCATCACACCGAACACGGCACCGGAGGCACCGACGGTAACGGCGTGCGGAGAGACGATCAGCGCGCCGAGCGAGCCGGCGAGCAGCGAGACACCGTAGATCAGGCCAAAACGTGCACGCCCGAGCGCGGGCTCGAGCATCTGCCCGAGCAGGTAGAGGACGTACATGTTGAAGCCGATGTGGATGAGGTTCTCGTGCAGGAAACCGCCGGTGACGATGCGCCACCACTGGCCATGCGCAACCCCCTGCCCGGGCAGCCCTTCGATGCTGCCGAACAAGGCGCCTTTTTCATAGACCTTGTCGGTGGGTTGGCCGGTGACGGAGACGTTGCCCTCGGCGAGGAAAGCGACGACGTTGACGGCGATCAGAGCGAGTGTCAGCTCAGGGCGGGTGGCGACACTACGGATCGTCTTGACCTGCGTGCGCTGACGAGCGCACTCGGGGCAGCGCATGCCGACAGGCGTGCTGGTCATGCAGTCCGGACAGATGGGCCGCCCGCAGTTTGAGCAAGAGACCCCGGTCTCACGCGAGGGGTGGCGGTAGCAGGTGGCCATGTGCCGGGAGCCTAGCTTGGCGCGGCGCAGGCGCGAGCCGCCTCAGCGATCGCCGAGCAGCTTGCGGGTCTCGCGACCGAGGTCCCGGATCGTACGCTCGGCGGCGGCGCGGTCGAGCTGCGGCAGGCTAATGCCGAATGGGCCAGTGGTCCGCTGCGTGCGGCGGCGAGCGCGGAGTACGACGAGGGCGGCGCCGGCGGCGCTACCGGCGACGATCGCGGCAGCGGGACGAACCCAGTTGCGGGGATCACGCATCGCGGCGAGTTCCCAGGCCTCAAGCTCATCGGCGGCGAGCTCGGTGATCGTGGTGAGCGTGGACTCGACCCGCTGGACTAGGTCCTCGGGTGGCTCGACGGGCGTGAGCGCTTCGCGCAACAGACCCTCGAGATTGGGTAGCGCCTCACTCATCGCCGCCCTCCTTGCGCGGATCGCCGACAAGCTGCTCGAGCTGTTTGATCGCGCGATGGATCAGCACCTTGGTGGCGCCGTCGGTTCGGTCCATGGCCCGTGCGATCTCGCGGTTGTCCATGCCGAGCGCAAAGCGCATGATCAAGGCCTCGCGCCGATCGTCGGGCAACTGCTGCACGCCCTCGAGCACGCGGCTTAGCTCGTCGCGTCCCTCGACCAATTGCTCGGTGGTGTGCATCGCGGTGAGGTTGCTGTTCTCCTCGATCGGCGTGGCAGGCTTGCGCGAGCGATCGCGATAGAGATTCGCGGCGAGGTTGTGGGCGATGCGGATCAGCCAGGGACGCAGCGGACGGCCATTGGACTCTTGCTGAGCACGCTCGAAGTGGCGATAGGCCTGCAGGAAGGTCTGCTCGGTGAGGTCCTCGGCGTCGTGATGGTCGCCGACCCGGTAGTAGGCGTAGCTGTAGACGTCGCGCAGATGGGCGCGGTAGAGCTCGGAGAACTCGGCGTCGAGTTGCGCCTTGGACTTCTTGGCTGGGGCCCCGGTCACTCATGACACACCCTATCCCGGTCTCGCAGCCACGCAGGCGGCCCGGCCGCGGGCCGGGCGAGCGCTCAGGCGGCCCGCGCCTCCTTGGCGGCGCCGCCTTCGTTCGAGCGCCCAGAGATGTGCTCGCGCGCAGGCGCATCTGCGAGCGAGCTCTCGCGCGCCTCGCTCGCGGCGGGCACCTCGCGACGCTGCTCGCCGCGCTCCCCGCCGAGCCACTCCCATTGCAGGCAGATACAGGACCAGATCCGATCCGTGACGGCTGCTGCGAGGGTGGGCGAGGAGTTGCCGGTAGTTGGGAAGGTGAGCGGGCGTCCGGCGCGGGCACGGATCTTGCAGGGGCGGATGCGCCAACCGCGCCGCACGTGTTCGGTTCCGATCAGGGCGATCGGCGCGACGGGGGCGCCGGTTTCGAGCGCGAGGCGCCCGATCCCGCGCTTGGGTCGGCCGAGCGGCCCGCGACGGACGCGAGTTCCCTCGGGGAAGATCACTACGCAGTCGCCACGCTCGAGGATCTCGCGGGCGGCATCCATCGCGGCGCCGTCGCCCGCGCCCCGGTCGACGGGAAAGGCGCCGAGGCTGTTGAGTAGCCAGGCCTGCCAGCGCTTCTGGAACAGCTCACGCTTGGCCATGTAGTAAACGGGGCGGCGCACAAGCATGCCGATCAGGAACGGGTCCATGAAGCTTCGGTGGTTGGAGGCGAGCAGCAGCGGACCGCTCTTGGGCAGATGCTCACGCCCGACCCGCTGCATCCGGCAATAGACGAGGAACGCGGGGACGAGAATTGCGCGCAGGACCCAGTAGAGCACGGGGTTGACGCCCCTGCTGAGCGAGCGGTGGCGGAAGGCTTCGAGGTCGGGGCCGGACTGCTCCATACCTGCAATACACCGGCTAGGACGACGCCGTTACAGACCCCCTCACGACTAGACAAAGGTGCAGTGGCGCCCGGCGTGGGACTCGCGAAGATTGCGAGCATGAAACGCATCGTCCTGACGCTCATCACTGTGGCGGCATTGATCGCAGGGGCGCGGTCCGTGGCCAATGCGGCGCCGGCGCAGCGAACGAGCACGCTCAGCGTGGCGGCGGGTCGGGCAGCGATCTCCCGTTTCGCGAGCAACTTGCGCGACGCGGTCGCGGGCGACGGCCCAGGGACGCCGGTGCGCGCGCAGGTCGAAGCCTGCAGCAAGCAAGTCGGCGTAGTCGTCTGCATGGCGTCGTGGACGTTCGGCAATACGAGATGCTCGGTTCCGGTGGGCGCGCTGGCCCATCGCGGGATCAGGGTGGAAGAGCTGGGCGAAGCGACGTGCGTGCGCTTGCCCGAAGCCCAGCCCAGCAGTTGAGCGCGAGCAGAGCCCTCGCTGCCCCCGCGCCGCCCATCTATCGTTAGCGGCGAGCAGACTCAGGCGCCGGAGTAGCTCAGTTGGTAGAGCACCTGTCTTGTAAACAGGAGGTCAGGGGTTCGAGACCCCTCTCCGGCTTGACGAGTCGTCGTCACGATCGCCACGAGAGCTCAGTGCGTCAGGCGTCCGCTTGCGTCGGCATGGTGGCGTCGAACACAAACGATCGAAGGAAGGCAACCTTGGCGAGACTAAGCGCAGTCGTGATGATGGCGGTCGTGGTCGCGATCAGCGGGTGCGGCGGCTCGTCGGGCAAATCGCCGACGCAGGTCGGCGACGAGTGGTACAAGGCGACGGCCGCAGGCGATGGGGCGAAGTTGTGCGCGCTGAGCACGACCGAGAGACAGGCACGCTTTATCGAGATCGCGAAGCAGGTACCGGGCGGCAAGGGCGCGACCACATGCGTGGCGGCGGTGAACCTGGTTCTAAAGCACTTTGGCGGAGCCTCGCGCCTGGGCAAGCTCACGAAGGTGCACGTCAAGCTCGTGAAGCGGTCGGGCGACACGGCAGAAGTGCAGGCGCCGAACGCGGCGCCTTTGAAGCTTGTCCGTTCGGGATCGAGCTGGCGAGTGTCAGGGGCGGGCGCCGGCTAGCGACGACTGCCGCCGTGGGATCACGGTGCGCGGACCAATCACCAAGCTCCCGCGACTGCCGTCCTGAGCTCCAAGAGGTACGCGCCAACGGCAGGCAACAGCGCACGGGTAGCGTCTGTTCGGGGACGCGTGGTCGGCGTCCCCCTGTGCCCGGGCGGAGGCTGGATCGTGATCGGCGTGCCGGGATCGCTCGGGGCACCTACTTCCGCCCCCGCGGCTTCCGCTTCCACGCCCGGCCTGTCGGCTTCGCTCGATGAGGACCCCGCTTCTCCGGAGGCGCCCGCTTCGCCCGAGGACCCCGCTTGGGACGAGGCAGCGAATGGGAGTGCGCTCGCGATCAGCTGGGCGAAGGCGGCGATTCCCGCGGACCCTCCTAGATGGACTCCGTCGGGGGCAAGCCAGTCGGGGTGCCCCGCGACGAGACGATCCCAATCGAGCAATACGATACGCCCAGGATTCCTAACCGCGGCGGCACGAATTACCGAGGGTGACGATGGTGCGACACTGCCGTGCGGGGTGACCAACGCGAGCACCCGATCCGGCCCGAGCATCGCTAGCGCGGACCCGATCTGCGCGTCGGTGACTTCGCCATTGGTGCCGAGCGCGAGGACAACCAGGGTTGGGAGGCTCGCGGCGCGGGTGCGCAACATCGCAAGCCCTTGACTCATCTGACGACAAACCATCCCGTCGGCTTCGAAGCCATCCTTCACGAGTAGTGGGACGGCGTCGGCCAATACGGAGTCGCCGATCGCAAGCGGCGGAGGGGTCCCAGCGGTCTGGCTGTGAGCGGGCCGCCCGTGATAATCGGCGCCGCATTGCGCGGCGGCGGACGACGGAATGGCGAGAATCGCAAGCAACGCGCAGCACGCGACTCGCCTCCTTATTCGTCGAGTTGCTCGCATGGCGAGAATGCTCGCACACGTCACGCAAGGCCCCAGCGCGGTCCCAGATATCCAACGTCTCTCGTCAGCCAACACCCGTAGGCTCCTGTGCGCGCGTCGCCGATGGTCCATGAAGTAGATGATCTTCCCTTCTATTCAGTTCGCAGCTTTCTTCACTCTGGTGCTGCCTTTGTCGTGGCTGTTGATGTCACGACCGGCCCTGTGGAAGCCGTTCATCACAGTCGCCAGCTACGTGTTCTACGGCGCGGCCAGCTGGAGCTTTTGCTTTCTGCTCGCGGGGATCACCGCGGGCAATCAGTTGGCGGCGGTGTTGATCGGGAGAGCACAGCAAGAGCGAGTCAAGCGGGGAATCGTCGCGATCACCGTCGCGCTCGACCTCGGCGTGCTTGGCGTGTTCAAGTACTACGGATTCTTCGCGCAGCAGACCGCCGACGTGCTGCAGAAAGTCGGCTTGGGCATGCCGCTACCACTGGTCCAGCTCGCGCTCCCAGTGGGCGTGAGCTTCTTCACCTTCCAGGCGATCTCCTATGTAGTGGACGTGAAGCGAGGTCTGCTCGAGCCCGCGCGCTGGCTCGATGCCACCGTATACCTGAGCTTTTTCCCGCACCTGGTGGCGGGCCCAATCGTGCGTGCACGCGAGTTCCTGCCCCAGCTGGCGACCCCGCGCGACCCCGAGCACGTAGCGGTCGGTGCGGGGATCGAGCTGATCGCGTTGGGGTTGGTCAAGAAGGTCGTAATCGCCGACTTCCTCGCGCGTACCGTCGTCGACCCGGTCTTCGCGGTGCCGCAGGCCTACGGCGGCGTTGATGCTTTGACTGCGGCATATGCCTACACGGCACAGATCTACTGCGATTTCTCGGGCTACACCGATATGGCGATTGGCTTGGCGCTATTGATGGGTTTTGTCTTTCCGCAGAATTTTCGTAGTCCCTACCGCGCAACGGGACTCCGTGATTTTTGGCGCCGCTGGCATATGACGCTGTCGCGCTTTCTACGCGACTTTCTCTACATACCCCTGGGCGGGAATCGCCACGGACGGCTGCTCACCTACCGCAACCTGCTGATCACGATGGTGCTCGGTGGGCTGTGGCATGGAGCGGCTTGGACGTTCATCCTCTGGGGCGCCCTGCACGGCGTGGGCTTGATCGTCGAGCATGCGCTTGGTGGCCGCGTTCGCATGCCGGGTTGGCTGCGCTGGCTGGTGACCTTCCACGTCGTCGTGTTTGGCTGGATCCTGTTCCGCTCTCCAAGCCTTAGCGCGGTGGGCATCTTCCTCTCGCGCTTCATCGCTGGTGGATCGGCAACGTTGCTAACCCCGCTCGTGCTGATCTCGCTGCTCGCGGTGATCGGCCTTCAGCTGATCCCGATCGGCCCCGTCGAGGCGCTGCAAGTCGCGATCGCCCGCACGCGCCCGATACTGCTCGGGGTCGGCTTGGCGGTGGTGATCGTGTTCGCGGGCGCGACCGTATCGAGCCAGGGCGTTCCTCCCTTTATCTACTTCCGATTCTGATGAGCGATCGACGAGACGACGGGTTGATGGGCCGCTTCGACGAAGCCGGCGAGCGACGCTACAGCGCACGGGAAGCGGTCTTGGTAGTCCTACTCGTAGCGGTGCTCTTGGCGCTATTTGAGGGTCCTTCGATTCTCCACGCAGGTGAGCGGATGACCGGTCTGGGCGGGGAGATCATTCGCGGCGTCGGACGGCCCGCCGCGTCGGCCTCCAAGCGCCTGGAGCTCGCGGAGGTAGCCCATGACTCGACCAGCTTTCTCACGCCGAACGAAAGCCTCGGCTCGGCTGGAGGTGGTTTCTCTGGCAGTAATCGGAGCGCGAGCGCAGCGCAGTTGCCCGCCGTTACGCCCGACGCATTTGATCCGACGAAGCTCGGGCTACCCGCACCGCCCAAGCGCTCACTGCACACGCTGCTCGTCACCGGCGATTCAATGTCGATGCCGCTCGATTCCGACCTCGCACAACAGCTGGTGCCGCGCGTGCATGTGGACCAGGATCCGCACATCGGAACTGGAATTTCCGATAGTCAAATCGTCGATTGGGGCAAGCTCTCGACGAGCCAGGTGCGCAACGACCATCCAGATGCCGTGGTGGTGTTCATCGGCGCAAACGAGGGGTTCCCGATGGCGGGACCGAACGGCCGCCAGATCGAATGCTGTAGTCCCGAGTGGGCCGCGCTCTACGCCGAGCGCGTCCGCATCATCGCGAACACCTATCGCCAGAATGGCGATGCGCGTGTCTTTTGGGTGACGCTACCCGACCAGCGCGAAGCGGCCAGGGAGAAGATCGCCCGTGTCGTGAATGCCGCGATCGAAGTGGGAGTTCAGCCGTGGGCAGACCAGGTTCGCCTACTGAACGCTGCCTCGATCTTTACGCCAAATGGCTATCGGGACGCGATGCCGATCGCAGGCGCCGAGACGATCGTGCGCGAAAGCGACGGCATCCACCTCAACGATGCGGGCTCGAAACTGCTTGCGAGCTACGTGATCGCGGACCTGAAGCGTGACTTCACATATTGACGTGGCAGATCGGATATCGAAGATACGAACCAGAGGAGGAACGTGGATAAGCAGCGCCGCTCCCGCACTGACTTGCACTTTCGCTTGGCGTGCGTTGCCTGTGCGACCGCGCTGATCGCCGCCGCGGTCACACAGGCAGCCGCTTCCGCTACGCACAGCGCCATCTCGAGCGCTCATGGGCAGAAGACGCCGTGCGCTTCGCTGGCGCCGGTGTCCACGGGCGAGGTGGGCGCGCTGACGCTCTCGGCGTCGACCTCGATGTTGGGTTGCATCGGCCTGACGGTGCACGGGGCGACAGCGCCGTCGGTGACCGTGGCAGAAACTCCTTCGGAAGGCCCGGTCTACGAGCGGCCCGCGACCGTCGAAGTCCATGAAGGTACGGCGTCGGTCGATCCCGCGCCGATTTGGCGTTGTGACCGCCCGACGCGGTCGTTCCGTGTCACTGAGGTGTCGCCCGACGGAACCGAACAGTCGGCGTCCACCTCCGTATCGACGCCTTCTTGCGCGAAGCGGCTCTCGGCACGCTTGCTGCCACAGCGCTGGCACCGCGGACACCAGATCACGATCGCGCTTCGGGATAGATGGGACCTAGGAGACCTGCACGTCGAGGCGTGCCTCGACGCTCCTCACGCGCACTCCTGCGCGGTCACGACGATGAAGCCTGGCAGCCAGCCGGCCCTCTTGCACGTTCGCGCGAGCGCCTCGGGGTCCCACGAGCTCGAAGTCTCCGACGCCTACGAGCGGACGCACCTCCCGGTGCACATACTCTCCTCCCGCCCGGTCTTGCTCGCCACGGGGGACTCCGAGATGCAGGTGCTCGATGACGATCTTGCTTCCGAGCTGTCGGGGTCGGGCGGTGCCAGCGTTACTGGCGACGCGCGGCAGAGCACGGCTATCTCATCGCCATTCTTCTTCGACTGGCCGAGGCATGCGTTCGGGCAAGTAGCGGACCATCACCCGGACATCGTCGCGATGTTCCTTGGCGGCAATGAGGGGTTCCGCCTCGGCACTGCGGATTGTTGCGGGGATGACTGGTCGCAGGCCTACTCGGAGCGGGTCGCGGGAATGATGCGCACCTATCGGCAGGGTGGCGCCGCCAGCGTCTACTGGTTCTTGATCCCCACGCCGAGCAAGGAACCGTTCGTAAAGGTGGTGCGCGCCGTCAACCGCGGAATCATCAGCGCGGCGGCAGAGTTCCCCGAAGGCGTTCACGTCTTCGACCTCAGACCGGTGTTCTCGCCCGGCGGACGCTATATCGACAGCCTCACGCACGACGGTCGCACTCTCACGGTGCACGAGCCCGACGGCTTTCATCTCTCGGCATCGGCGGACACGATCGTGGCCCACATGTTCGTGGAGCGACTACGCGAAGATGGCGCGCTCTAGAACGGCTCCCAAGGCAGTCGACGATCGGTGCACAAGGCACAGGCCGGCGGTCGGTTCCGCTGGCCGATCGCCGTTAGGTGAACTGCGAGTACTTGTAACTCACGCGCTTCGCGCCGTTCTTACAAGACACGCTGCTGAAAAACTCGGTCGGGATCGACGGACCCCTCTTCTCACTGCAACGGAATCCGTCAATGGATGAGTTGCAGGTGCCCTTGACGCCTCCGTGTTTGACCTGGCAGGCGTGATAGCCGGCGACGACGGTGAGTCCCGTATCGCAGCTCGTCCCGCTGACGCTGAGCGAGGTCAGATAGGTCGGGCCGAGATGCTCACCGTGATGAGGGATGCTGCAACCAGCCGCGACTGCCCGCGGGCTCGCAGCAGCATGGCTCGCAGCAGCCTGGCTTGCAAAGCCGCTGAGAAGCACAAGCGTCGCGATCGGGACAATCATCGAGCGTCTGCGGATCATTGGACGCATCATTACAGCTTGGCTGTCGCCGCGGAGCGCCGCTTGGGCGCAGATAGATGGAATATGCCGCTTGGTCCGATCGCGAAGTGATCATGGGGAAAGTCCTCTCGCGAGAGCGTCGCCACGAGCCGGGCGCTGCCGTTGCCGCGGTCCACGCGAGGCAGGCCGTCAGCTAGCTCGATCGAGATCCACCGAGCACGGAGTACGCGTCCACCGGCCCCCAACTTGACTCGCAGGATCGCGCTCCGCGAGAGGACGCCACCACCCCCAAGCGTGTGGTAGCCGACGAAGTTGCCGAGCGAGTAGGCGATTAGCCGCCCGTGATAGCGCTCGACGCCGCGGATCACGTGCGGACCGGAGCCAAGCACGATCGATGCGCCCGCGTCGATCATCGCGTGCGCAAACCGGCGTGTTTCGCCCCGATCCTCGCCGAGGTAGACCTCCGAGCCGGTCGGGGTATGCAACTCGTTCGCGCCCTCGCCACCCGCGTGAATGACCACGACCACGAGCGCAGCGCGAGCCCGGGCGTACTTGATCAGGCGCTTCGCGGCTGGAATATCGAGAAGATTGCCGTCATAGGGATAGGGGGCGAAGCCGACGAATGCCACCCGCACCCCCCTACGACGAAGGATCGTCGCAACGCCCGGAAGCCCGGTGTGTGCAACGCCTGCACGCCGCAGAGCCGCGATCGTCTGCCGCCTACCGCCTGCGCCGTAGTCCATCGCGTGGTTGTTTGCCTGGTTGACGAGGTCAAACCCGAGCGAGCGCAGTTCGCCCGCTACGGAGGTAGGTGCCTGAAAGGCAAAGCAGTCGCCGCTGCCGATCCCCCCACACTTCGAGCTTCCGCCAACCGAAAGCGTCCCCTCCAAGTTGCCGATCGTCAGGTCGGCACCATGCAGCAGCTTGCCGACAGGCCGCAGCGCGGTGCGCAGGCCACCCGGCGGCAGGCCTCTTTGTGTGCTGAGCGCAATATCGCCCACCCACTCCAGCGTGACCGCCCGTTGAGCTGGGGGCGCCGGGGCGGCTCGACTCGCGAGCGCGCAGCTCAGAGCGATCAGCAGCGCTAGCAGCGGAATCACGAATCGCAAGCGCAGAGATGCGGTACTTCGTGCCCGAAGCAGCCAGGCCTCCCAAGAGTTCACATCCGGTTCGCGCGGTTCGAGCTCGCACATTCCTACCGACGCCTCCCCCCCTGGATTGTGACTACCGGGATCTGTCCATATTTCGCGATCGGATGACGCTTTCCTGGGTGAGCCAGAGCGCCGAGCATCGCCGAGCGCTACGCGGCTGGGCGCCGCCGAGCGCCATTTGCACGAGACCGTTTCAAGGTCGAATGGGAACGCGCTCCAAGACGGATGGGGCGGTGATCGTCGCGCCGCGTGAGCCCTGCGTACCGATCAGCGTCAGTTCGAGACGAATTCGATAGCGCCCGCGCAGCGATAGATCGACGAGCGCAGGGTGGGTAAGCCGGAGGCTGACACCAACTCGCCCGCCAGCTGGGACCGATGCACAGGCGGTCGCGATCGTCGGCGCGCGTGGGACCGCTTCGCGGATGGCCAGCACCACAACGGCAGCGACGGGGCCGGCATTCAGCACGGTGGCCCGCACGCTCGAGGAGGCGCGATCCAAGTCGGTCGCGCGGCTGGGGGTTTCGATCGCCAAGGCGGAGGGATCCGCTGGAGGGCTCGCGGCCGGAGGAGATGTGCAGCGAGGGCGCGGCAGCGAGCGTGGCGGAGCTGCGAGCGGCGCAACCTGGCCGATCAAATGTGCGAGCGCAGCCGATCCCGTGGGCGTCAGATGGAGTCCATCGCCTTCAAACCACCCGGGATGCCCAGCGCTGTAAGCGACCCAGTCGAGCACGCGCACGCGATCGGGATGCCGACGTCCCTCGAGACGTACGAGCTTGGCATCTGTGCCAGCGCTGCCTCCCAGCTCGCGCGGGGTGAGGAGCACGAGCAGCCGTTCCCCGCCCAGGATCTGCAACGCCCGCTCGACATCGCCGTCATGGATTTCGCCGTTGGCCCCCAGCGCGATTACAACCAGCCTGGGTAGTAGATGCGCATGTGCCAATGAGCTCAACAGCGAGAGGGCCTCGGGATACTGCCGACAGCCGTGTGCGTTCGCGGCGAAGCCCTCACGGGCGAGTCCGTTGAGCGCGAGTAGCATCGTCGAGTCGCCGATCGCGAGCGGGGGACGGTAGTCACGATGCCAGTCCTCGGGCGCCCGCTCCACAACGCCGCCACAGCCCGCGGACGTCGCCCGGGGCAGCACGGCGAAAGCCCTCGCGCTCAGACAGCAAAGCGCGAGCGCAGTGATCGCAACGATGATTCGAGGCGCACTCTCTTGGAAGATCTTCATTGAGTCGTCAGGCAGCCCGCAAATGCTCTGCCCTCATTGCGTTCCTCGCAGCGTTCCCCTGGAGTCGCCATATATCCGAACCGTGTACTTATACGGCATCGATGCGGACTGCATCATAAGCAGCTAGGAGACGCCGAGCACTGTAGGAGGCTGCCACGATCGTCGTATGGCGAACCTTGTCTTCTCGCTCTGCGCCGCCCTCGCCTGCCTGATCGTGGCGATCCTCGCGGGCGTCAAAGGCGCGGGCGTAGTAGCAGCGGTGTGGGGCGCGCTAGCGGTCGGCTTCGTGGGTCGCGCGACGTACGCATACCGGCGCCTGCACAAGGACTAGCCCCGGCCAGGATGGCCCGCGACCCGACGCGCGCGTCGCGTCCTAAGCAAGACCTAAGCTCAGCGACATGATCCTCGCTACGGACTACCCACTGCTCGAAATCTTCTGGACGATCCTCGTCTTCTTCGCGTTCATCGTCTGGCTGATGATCCTGTTCACGGTGCTGAGCGACATCTTCCGCCGACATGACGTGAGTGGCGCGACGAAGGTCCTCTGGATCATCGTGATCATCCTGCTGCCCTACCTAGGCACGTTCGTGTACCTAATCACCCAGCACACGGGCATGAGCGAACGCGCACAGCGCCAGCAGAAAGCGGTCGAAGACGAATTCGGCAAGTACGTGCGCTCGGTGGCGGGAGACCTCGACCCGACGGAAAAGATCGCGAAAGCCCACGAGCTTCTGGAGCGCGGCGCGATCAACCAAGCGGAGTTCGACCAGATCAAGCGCCAAGCGCTGGCCGGAAGTTGACGTTTTGATGGGAGAGTCCCCGACGGGACTCTCTAATCGGATAGAAGCCTGTGCTTGGCGGCGGCGAACTCGTCGTCGCTGAGTCCACCGCTCTCGTGCAGCGCCGCGAGGCGCTCTAGCTGATCGACAGGAGCAGAGGGCGCGGCAGGCGGCCCGGGTGCGGAGCCGCCGGCAACGGCGGTAGCTCCGGTGCGCAGTCGCTGACCGCGTCGCACAAGCTCGTCGCGCACCTCGCTCGCGCGGCCGCGCAGGCCGTCGCGCTCGGCCACGTAGTGGGCGTGGGGAAACTCCGAGGCGGCCTGGCGGCGTAGCAGCTCGACGCCGAGCAACGTGAGCGCGGCGATAAGGAGGATGCCGATGAGCCGATGGCTTGCCTCGATCGGCCCCCACAGGAAGAACAAGACCAACACGATGGCGGCGGAGCCGAACGCAAGGTCGGGACGGTCGCGCAGGTAAGGGGCAAACGCGCGGCGCAGCGAGACGGCCCAACGCGAGCCCCCGGCAAGCAGACCGGCGAGCGAGACGAGCGCGCCGATGAAAACGGTGGCGACGGCAACCTCGACGAGCACGCTGGTGGCGATCGACCAAGTGGCGTTCGCGGCGGGACGGACGGATTCGGTTTTGACGAGCGCCCCGACGACCTGCGCGCCCGCGACGGAGCGGACGATCAAGGCGATGGCGCCGGAGAGGATGCCGAGGATGCCGACGGCGAGGAGCGCGCGGCTCCGCCTGCCGCTGGAGAGGCCGACGGCGAGCGCAAGCAAGAGCAGCACGAGCACGGGCAGCACGATCGCGAGTGCGCGCAGGCCCCGCGCGGTGCCCTGCATGGTTTCGAGCGTCTTCGAGCGCAGGATCGTGATCCGCCCGACGGAGTCCTGCAGTTTGGCGATGACTTCGGGTGGGGTGCCAAAGCGGGCGGCGACGTTGGCGACGATCGGGCGCAGGTCGAGCACAACGGCGCCACGACCGGGCGTGCGCACGACGGTGCCCCGGTTCTCGATCAGGTTCACGAACTGCTTGTGGCTGACTTCGCTCGCCGAACGCCAAAGCCCCTGCACGTGGGAGGTCTGAAGCGCGGCGAGGATCCCTTCTTCGATCACGGTGCGCAGGCCGCCGGCGGCGGGACCGGCGAGAGGCTTGAGCTGCTTGGGCAGCCCTGAGCGAAGCTCGCCGGCGAGATCGACGTTGGCGTAGAGCTGTTCGGTGAGGTAGCTTGAGAGCTCGTCCTGGATCGCCCGGTTCTCGAGCAGCTTGGTGCTGGTGCGCGTCCAGTAGCCGGTGTCGAGCAACTGGCGATTTGCCCACACGGCGAGGATCCCGGCGACGCTGAGCACGGTCGCGACGAGCAGGATTACTCGCACGGGCCATGACAGCGATCGGCTCACGAACTAGGAGTATCGTTGGTCGACCAGATCAAGGGGAGAGGCGATGTACGACTACGTGATCGTGGGTGCAGGGTCAGCGGGCTGCGTGCTCGCGAACCGTCTTAGCGAGGACCCCGACGTACGGGTGCTGCTGCTGGAGGCCGGACCGCCGGACGTGAACGAAAACATCCACGTCCCGCTCGGCTATCTGCAACTGGGCTCAACCGAGGTGGACTGGGACTACCACTCGGCGCCAGAGCAGGAGTGCGACCACCGACGGATCACGCTGCCACGCGGGCGCGTGCTGGGTGGCTCCTCCTCGGTGAACGCGATGGTCTACATCCGCGGCAACCGCCGCGACTACGACGAATGGAACCTCCACGGCTGGGGTGCGGCGGACTTGCTCCCGTACTTCACGAAGGCCGAGGACAACGAGCGCGGGGCGTCGCAGTGGCACGGCGTAGGCGGCCCGCTCGCGGTGAGCGAGGAGCGCTCGCACAACAAGATCTCAAGCGCGTTTGTGGACGCGGGCGAGCAAGCTGGTCTGCCACGCAACCCGGACTTCAACGGCGATCAGCAGGACGGCGTCGGCCTCTACCAGGTGACCCAGCGCGGAGGCATGCGCGCAAGCGCCGCAGCTGCGTACCTGCGCCCGGCCGAAGGCCGCCCGAACCTGACGGTGATGCCCTACATGCTCGTCCACCGGATCCTGTTCGAGGGCACACGCGCGGTGGGCGTGGAGGCGAGTCGGCTCGGCGAGCTGCAAGAGCTGCGCGCCGAACGCGAGGTGATCCTCAGCGGTGGCGCGTACAACTCACCGCAGCTCTTGATGCTCTCGGGCGTCGGCCCGGCCGAACACCTGACGATGCGCGAAATCGAGGTACTGCTCGACCAGCCGCAGGTGGGCGAGAACCTCTCGGATCACCCGGCGACTCAGCTTGTTTGGACGACACCGGAGCCGGAGAGCCTACTGCTCGCGCTGGAGCCCGAGGCGCTAACGGAGTACGAAGCGACGCAGACGGGCCCGTTCGCGTCGAACCTCGCCGAGGCGGGCGGGTTCGCTCGCGTGGGTGAGGGCGCGCCGGCGCCGGACACTCAGTTCCACGTTGCCCCGGTACACATCGTCGAAGAGGGCATGCGCGACCCAGAAGCCCACGGCCTGTGGGCCTCACCGTGCCTGCTGACGGAGCACAGCCGAGGCTCGGTCCGCCTGCTCTCGAAAGATCCGACGGCGAAGCCGGTGATCCACAACGCGTTCTACACCGAGGGCGATGACATGCAGAGGATGATCGCGGGCCTGCGCCTGCTGATGGAAATCTGTGGCCAGCCCGCGATGAAGCCCTACGCGGCCTCGCCGTTCAATGTGCCAGATGGAGACAGCGATGAGGCGCTGCGCAAGCACGTGGCGCGCACGACGTTCGCGATCTATCACCCGGTGGGCACGTGCCGGATGGGCGAGGACACCGCGGCGGTCGTGGACACGGAGCTGCGGGTCAACGGCGTTGAGGGGCTGCGGGTGGTGGACGCCTCGGTGATGCCGGTCGTCCCGCGCGGGAACACGAACGCGCCGACGATCGCGGTCGCGGAGCGAGCCGCGGACCTGATCCGTCATGGCCGCGCGCTCGAGGCCCCGCTCGCGGCGGCGAGCACGGACGCAGCGCGTACAGAGCCGGTCACCGCGTAGCGACGACCGGCTCCGGCAGCACCCGCTCCACCAGCGCGCCGAGCGGGCGCGCTTCGATCCCCTCGCGCAAGTCGAGCCGGTATGCGAGCAGCGCGAGGCTGGGGGCGATCAGGAAGTCGGCGGCGTTCAGCCGCTCGCCGCCGAGCACGCCCTGCGCGATCCAGCCGTCGATCCGGTCGAGCATCGCGGGCAGTTCCTCAAGCAGCGCCTGCTCGGCTTGCGCGCTGCCCGCGCCGAAGACCACTCGGGCCGCGGCCTGGTTGTTGATCCGGCGCAGCAGCTCGCCCCTGGCGAGCAGCGCCCCCAGCCGCCCGTCGTTCGCGCGGTTATAGATCCCGTCGAGTCCGTGCAGCGCCCCCGCGAGCACGGTCCGTCGCGCGGCCATCTGGAAGGTCTCATCAGCCCACTCCTCGGCCGCTTCGACCTCACGCCGACGCTCGGGGTCGGAAGGGAACAGCGGCGGCTCGGGCACGAGCTCCTCAAGCCGGCGCGCGATCGCGCGGTTGGTCTGCACGCGCTCTGCGCCCAGCTTCAACGCGGGCACCGTGCCCATCCGATCGAGCGCGGCGAGCGAGCGGCTGGTTTGACCGTTCACGCTGCGAATCGGCTTGCGATGACCGGCGAAGCCGAGCAAGCGCAGCAGCGTGGGATGGGCGCCCGTGGGCAAAGTCACGGTCCGGTAGGGCACCTGCTTGTGCGCGAGCATCAACATCGCGGCACGGCAAGCGTGCGAGCCGTGGATCACATAGAGAGTCGCGTCAGATTGCTGTGGATCACTCGCGCTCATGCTTCGAGCAGAATCGTGACAGGCCCGTCGTTTACGAGCGAGACCGACATGTGCGCGCCGAACTCGCCCCGCTTGGCGCTCGCGCGCTCGCAGAAGCGCTCGTATAGGGGCAGCGCCTGCTCGCCGGGCGCGGCCTCGATATAGCTCGGGCGGTTGCCCTTGCGCGCGTCGGCGTACAGCGTGAACTGGCTGACGCAGAGGATCTCGCGCTCGCCAAGCGGCTCATTCATGCGCCCGTGCTCATCGGCGAAGATGCGCAGCGCGCGCACCTTTTCGGCGAGCTTGTCCGCGGCCTCGGGACGGTCATCGCGCGAGATCCCGAGCAGCACGAGCAGTCCGGGGCCGATCTCGGAGACCCGGCGCTCGCCGACGTCGACGCTCGCGCTCGCGACGCGCTGCACCAGTACGCGCACGCGAGGTAGTTTCGCTCAGAACAGGGCCGAAAGCGCCTCGACGAGGCCAGGCAGCTTGTCGGGGCCGCGGGCCAGGTCGAGCTGGCGCTTGGGCCGCGGGGTCGCGGCGAGGTTACGCGTGAGCTCCAGCTGCTCGACACAACCGAGGTCTTCGGCGTGAGGCTTGCAACGTTCGAGCACGGCGTCGAGCACCTCGGGCACAGGCGCTCGGCGGCCGAGGCGCGCGTCGATCAGGCTCGCCTCGGCGCCGTCGCGCGCGGCGAGGAAGCGGTTCTCGGCGAGCACCTCGGGTAGGTCGAACAGCGGATCGGCGCCCGACCCCTCGGTGGCCTCCAAGCGCACGAGGCACTGCACGAGCGCGGTGAGCGCAGCGGAGTCGGCGACCGTGGTCTGCGCGTCCATGATCCGCACCTCGATCGTGCCGAAGCGCGGCTGCAGGCGCGCGTCCCACCACAAGAATGTCGGCTCGGGGAAGGCCTCGCAGCGCAGCAGCAAGTCGATCGTCGAGACGTAGTCGGCGTAGTCGAGAAACGCGCGGGGAATGCCGACACGCGGAAACGCCTGGAACAACGGCGTGCGCGCGGAGGCAAGGCCGGTCTCGCGACCCTGCCAGAAGGGCGAGTTGGCCGAGAGCGCGAGCAGCAGCGGCAAATGCGAGCGCAGGCGGTTGATCGCGCGCACCGCGCTTTCGGGGTCGGGCACGGCGACGTGCACGTGCAACGCGAACGTCGGCTCGCGCCGCGCAAGCTCGCGCATCGAGCCGTAGAGGAAGCGGTAGCGGTCTCCTTCGGAGATCTTCGTGTCCTGCCACAGCGTGAACGGATGCAGGCCCGCAACCGCGGCGCGCAGGTCCAGGGGCGCGAGCTCGCGCGCGAGGTCGCCGCGCAGGTCCTCGAGCTGCGCGACGCCGGAGGCGACCGTGGCGTGTGGATCAGTGCGCAGCTCAAGCGCCGAGCCATGGGTCTCGGTGCTCGCGTGCGAGGCCAGCTCGCCGGTCAGCCCCGACATCACGGCGTCAGCCTCGGAGGCGAGCGCCCAGTCAGATGGATCGAGCAGCATTACCTCCTCCTCGACCCCGATCGTCCACGCGCTGCTCGCGGTAGGCGCCCAGTGCGACCACTCGCCGGCGTGTTGCTCCACGGGGGGTGCCTCAGACTGCGTGGGCACCAAAGTCCTCCTGCTCGCCGAAGTTCACGCGCGGGCGCTCGTGCTCGCGTTCGCGTTCGCGCGGGGCGGCCATACCCGGATGCTTCGTCGCCTCGACGAGGCGCTCGAACAGCGAGAGCTGCTCGGCGTCGGCGACGAGCGTCTCGGCGTGCCACTGCACGCCGATGATGAAACGCCCCTCGCTCTCCTCGACCGCCTCGATCAGGCCGTCTTCAGACCAGGCGACCGCGCGCAACCCGAAGCCGATCTGGTCGATCGCTTGGTGATGGAAGGAGTTCACCTTGACGGGTCCGCCGCCTGTCGTCTGCGCGAGACTTGAGTCGGGCGCGACGCGGACCTCGTGGCTTGTGAGCGTGCCGAGCTCTTTCTGGCGATGTTCGATCGTGCCGTTCGTGAAGTCGGGCACGTGTTGGTGCAGCGTCCCTTGACGCGCGACGTTCAAGAGCTGCGCGCCGCGACAGATGCCGAGGATCGGCATCCGACGGCGGTAGGCGTGGCGACAGAGCGTGAGCTCAAAAGCATCTACCACCGGGTCGGTCGGGCCCAGCTCAGGGTGCGGAGCCGCGCCGTAGGTCGAGGGGTCAAGATCGGGGCCGCCGGTCAGCAGCAGACCCGAGAGGTGGTCGAGCAATGCGTCAACGTTCTCGGTCGTCAGCGGTGGCAGCGCGACGGGCAGTCCACCGGCCATCTCGATCGCGCGCATGTAGGAAAGGCCGAGCGTCATCTCGGTCTGCGTGGGCTCTGAGTGGCGCGCGGGCTGCACGCGTTCGCGGCTGCGGATCTCAGAGACGGTGACGCCGATTACGGGTCTGCTCATGCCAGCACCCACGTGTCCTTGCTCCCCCCGTTCTGAGAGGAGTTCACGACGAGCGCGCCGCGATCGAAGGCGACGCGGGTGAGCCCGCCAGGCAGCACCCGTACGTCCTCAGCCGCGGCGATCGCGAACGGGCGCAAGTCGATGTGGCGCGGCTCCAGGCGGCCGTCGGTGACGGTCGGATGACGCGAGAGCATCACGGTCTCCTGCGCGATGAACCGCTCGGGCGCGGCGGCGACTTCAGCAGCGGCCTTGCGCACGTCCTCGGGCCGCGCGTGCGGCGCGATCACGACCCCATAGCCGCCGTGACCGCTGCGCGGCTTGATCACCAGCTCGTCGATCCGCTCGAGGATCATCTCGAGCACTTCGGGCTGCGCGGGGTCATAAGTCGGGACCGAGGGCAGCAGCGGCTCCTCGTCGAGATAGAAGCGGACCATCTCCTCCACGTAGGCGTGCACGAGCTTGTCGTCGGCGACGCCGGTGCCAAACGCGTTCACGCAGGCGAGCGTGCCCGCGAGCATCGGCTCCAGCAACAGCTCGGCGACGTGCGTGAGCTTGCCCCGCTCGTCGGTAAGGCGGTCCTCGTCGGTACGCCGGTAGACGACGTCGACGGCCCGCTCGCCCTCGGGCAGGCGTGCAAACAATCGCTCGCCACGCACGGTCAACTGCTCGGCGAGCACGAGCGGCACCCCCGTATGGCGTGCGATCTGGGCATGCTCGTAGTAGGCGGAGTTCGCCTCGCCGTCGGTGAGCAGCACGACGGTCGGCTCCTCCCCCGCGCTCTCGGGAGCGGCCGCGCGCAGCGCGGCGCCCAGCAGCTCGAAAGCGGCATCGAGCGAACGGACGTGCACGCCGCTCGGCGGCGTCAAGTGCGCCCGCAGCGCTTCGCGTGTCGCGACGGCGTAGGCGATCCCCGAGGGCGTGCGCAGGTTGTCCTCGAGCACCTTGAACGTTCCGTCGCTGTCGCGCACGATGTCGAGGCCCGCGACGACGATCCAAGTGCTCACCTGCTCCCCGGCACCGTCAAGCAACGGCTCATAGTGCTCCGCCCCGGCGATCGCCCGCTCGGGGACGACGCCAGCGTGCACGATCCGCCGCTCACCGTAGACGTCGCGGACGAACAGCTCGAGCGCGCGCACGCGCTGGGCGACTCCCGCGGATAGATCACGCCACTCGGCGGCGGAGATCAGGCGCGGTATCGGGTCGATACGGAACTCTTGGACGCCTTCGCTGGTGCCGAAGCACACCCCCCGCTGCCGAGCCTCGGCGGCGACGCGCTCGGACAGCTCGCGCAAATCGAGGCGTTCGAGCGCTCGGCGCAGGCGTCGATCGAGCTCACCGGCGCGCGCGACGGCGGAGGTGCCCTCATCGAATGGCTCGCCCGGCGCGGGCAAGTCGAGTGCGACCTCGGAACGCAGCTCTGCTGGCGCGGTCCCCGACATATCCAGATTGTGCGTCCGCGCCGCGCCCAGGTCGTTCGACCCACGTCCAAAATGGCGCCCAGGCGCTTGGACGGCTCGCGAGGCGCGTACGCGCCTGCGCGGCCCAATAGCATCGCGCCGAGGGGTTCGGGATGACATCGTCAGACGTGTAAGTGCCCGCCCGCGCCGTGGTTCTATCCCGAGGAGGCCAGATGTCCTTTCAAACGCTGCTGTACGACACGAAGGACGCGATCGCGACGATCACACTGAACCGCCCGGAGCGGCTGAACACGATCGTGCCACCGATGCCGCATGAGATCGAGGCCGCGATGCAGCTGGCGATCGAGGACGAGCACGTGAAGGTGATCGTGCTGCGCGGCGCGGGGCGCTCGTTCTGCGCGGGCTTTGACTTCGCGGGTGGCTTTCACCACTGGGATGAGTCGTTGACAAGCGACGGTGAGTGGGATCCAGGCAAGGACTTCGTGTTCGCGACCGCGCAGGCGCTGGGCCCGGTGCCGAAGTTCATGAGCTTGTGGCGTTCGCCGAAGCCGGTAATTGCTCAGGTGCACGGCTGGTGCGTCGGGGGTGGCAGCGATATGGCGCTGTGCGCGGACCTGGTGATCGCGAGCGAGGACGCCCGGATCGGCACCTCCTACTCGCGAATGTGGGGCTGTTACCTGACGGGCATGTGGCTCTATCGCCTCGGCCTGACGAAGGCGAAGGAACTAGCCCTGACGGGCAAACCGCTGTCGGGACTGGAAGCGGTCGAGACCGGCCTGATCAACGGCGCGGTCCCGTTCGCGCGTCTGGAGGAGGAGGTGCGCGAGCGCGCGGAGCAGCTCGCGGCGATCCCGCTCTCGCAGCTCTCGGCGATGAAGTTGATCGTGAACCAGGCCTACGAGAACATGGGCCTGGCCTCGACGCAAGCGCTCGGCCCGATCCTCGACGGCTTGATGCGCAATACCCCGGATGCGAAGCGCTTCATTGAGCAGGCCGAGCGTGAGGGCGTGCAGAGCGTGGTCGAGCTGCGCGACTCACCGTTCGGCGACTACAGCCAGGCTCCGCCCGAGGAGCAGCCCGACCCCGCGAACGTGATCGTGCCCTAGTCGCCGGACGAGCGCCCGTCGGGGCTATGCCCACCGGACGATGCCTATGTCGCTCGACGCCGGTCCGCGCCACCCGGGTCGCTAGGCGACGTCTGTCGCGGCCGCCTCGCCTTCGCGCGGTGACTTCCTCGCCCCGTAGCGCCTCCAGTGGCGCTCGGGGATCTCGTCGGGGTCCTTGTACCAGTACCAGGTGCAGGGATCGGTGGAGTAATCCTCGGGCGGGTCGGAGGGATACAGCGGGTAGCCCGACCACTGGATCGGCATCGACTCGTTCATGAAGCTGCAGTGCGTGCAGTAGAGCGGGAAACCCTTGCGCTGGAAGGACCAGTCGTGCGCTTCCAGCGTGCCGCCGCCATTGGGCAGCCCCTCATACCAGCCGTTGCGCACGAGCCGCTGTCCGGAGCCGCAGGGGTTCATCGTGAACGTGACCTTCTCCTCATCCTCGGACATCGTGAAGCTGCCGGGGTTGGGACCGACGCCCGAACAAGAATGCGCGCGCCAGGTGGCGGCGAGCAGGCCGACTAGCTCGCGCCGGTCGATTGCGTTGATCGCGTCGTGGTGACGGCGCCAACCGCGGTTCATGCTCTGCTCCCAGGCCTCAGCCACGCCCTCGTCGCCGAGCTTCTGCTGAATGAAGGAGACGAGGTCGAGCACGCCACCTGCCATCAAATCGTGCAGCATCTGCCACTCGTGCTTCATCTCGTTGCACAGCCGACGCGCGGTCTCCAGATCGCCGGCGTCGATTGCCTCGACGGCGCGGTCCATCGTCGGGCGCGAGAGGTCGTCGAGCTCTTGCTCGGAAAACCAACGATCTGTCATCGTCTCCTCCTCCGGATCATGAACGGGGGGCCAATTGTGACCGACGTGCGCACCGCCCTGGTCACGGGCGCTTCACGCGGAATCGGCGCAGCGATCGCGCGGCGCTTGAGCGCGGACGGCTTGCGCGTCCTGACGCTCGACCTGCAAGAAGGATGCGACTTTGCGCTCGACGTTGCCCGCGATGAGTTCCCCTCCCTGGAGATCGACGTGTGCGTCGCGAATGCGGGGATCACGACGACGATCGCGCCCGGTCACCGCATGACCCCCGAGCAGTGGCAGCGCGACATCGACGTGAACCTCACGGGGGCGTTTCGCACCGCGCAGGCGGTCCTGCCCGGGATGCGCGAGCGCCGCGAGGGCCGAATCGTCGTGGTCTCGAGCGTCGCCGCCCTCGGCGGGCTGCCTGGCCAGGTCGCCTATGCGGCGTCGAAGGCGGGTCAGCTGGGCATGGTGCGCACGCTCGCGAGCGAGAACGCCTCACGCGGGATCACAGTCAACGCCGTACTCCCAGGCTTGGTCGCGACCGAGCAGGTGCTCGCGATGCCCGCCGAGATCCGCGAGCGGCTGCTGAGCTCGATGCCGAGCGGCAGGCTCGTGGAGCCAGATGAGATCGCGGCGACCGTGTCCTTCCTCGCGAGCTCGGGGGCAGCGCAGATCAACGGGCAGGCGATCGCGGTCGACGGCGGCGCCTCGCTGGCCCAGATCTCGCTTGGCAGCGAGCGACGCTGAGCGAGCGTGCGCGCGGCGGACCTGGAGCTCGCGCGCCACGGCCGCGGGCCGCTCGTGTTGTTCGTGCATGGCAGCATCGTGGGGGCGCAGCGGACCTGGCGTTGGCAGCTGCCGCTCGCGGAGCAGTGGGAACTCGCGCTCGTCAATCGTCCCGGCTTCGGCAAGAGTCCACCGCTGGAGCGCGGTGACTTCGAGGTCGAGGGGCAGCTGATCGCGGAGCTGTGCGAAGACCTCGCCCCACGCGGCGTGCACCTCGTGGGCCACTCCTACGGCGCGGTGATCGCCCTGTACGCGGCGGCCCAGGCGCGACAAGCCGTGCGCTCGCTGACGATCTCCGAGCCGGGTTGCATGGGCGTCGCATCCTCCGAGCCGGCGGTTGCGGCACAGATCGCCTCAGGGGATTTGCTCTACGAACACGCAGAGCGGCTCACACCGCTGGACTTCCTGCGTGCGTTTCGAGGCGGCGTGGGCTCCACGCACGAAACTCCTGGCGAGCTGGACGGCGAGCTACTAGCTGGGGCGCAGCTGCTGATGCGCGAACGCCCGCCATGGGAGGCCGATCCACCGCTGCAGGAACTGCGCGACGCCTCGTTCGCAAAGCTCGTGATCTCGGGCGGGCACTCGCCGGTGTTCGAGGCGATTTGCGACGTCGTCGCGGAGCGGATCGGTGCCCGGCGAGTGCAAATCCTCGGCCGCGGACACACAATCCCCTCGGCGGGCGAGCCCTACAACGAGCTGCTGGATTCGTTCATGCGCGAGACCGAGGCATCACAGCACCCCCGCGATTAGGCCGGTGACCGCGGAGGGCTGTGAGGTTGACCCCGCGACGTTCGTCGCAGTGACGAGCACGCGCAGCGTGTTGCCGACGTCGAGCAGGGGGATCGGGAAGCTAGCGCCGGTCGCTTTCGCGATGTCTACGCAGGCGTTGCCGAGCACGCCGCACAGCTGCCACTGGTAGCTGAAAGAGATCGGTTCGCTGCCGCTCCAAGAGCCGGCCGTAGCAGTCAGAGTCTGGAGCCCTTTGAGGGCTCCCCCGATCGTCGGCGCTGCGGTGTTTTTGGGCAGGATGCCCGCGATCAAGCCGGTCATGGGCGTTGCGACCGTGCTGGAGCCGGCGACGTTTGTCGCGGTGACGAGCACCTCGAGCGTCTTGCCGATCTCGCTCGGATCCAGTTTTAGCGAGCCGCCCGTGGCGCCTTCGATCGCTTTGCAGGCTTCGCCAAGCGCGTTGCATAGCTGCCACTGGTAGCTATAGGCGATCGGTTCGGTCCCCGACCAGACGCCGCTCGCAACGCTCAGCAGCCCCCCGTCCTGCAGCACGCCGGCGATGCTGGGGAGCACCGTGTTCGTGGGCAGGATCCCGAGAATCGGCTGAGTCTCGGGCGAGGTCGCCGACGCCGTGCCCTGCGCGTTGGCGGCGCTAACAACGACGGCGAGATCGCTCGCGAAGTCCAGACCCGACGCGGTGTAGGTCGCCTGTTCGGCGCCGGGGATCTCTTGGCAGCCACCGCCTACCGGCAGGCAGCGAAGCCACTGATACGTAAACGAGATGGGCCCGGTCCCGGCCCACTGACCGGCGTCGGCGGTGAGTGCCTGCCCTTCCTGCAAGCTTCCGGCGATCGAGGGGGGCGCAGTGTTGACAGGCGCCCCCGCGAGGATGGGCTTCGTGCGTTTGGAGGCGACGCTCAGCGAACCGAGGTCGTTCGTCGCAGTGACGATCACGCGCAGGCGCCGGGCGATCTGGGCGCTAGCCGCCCGGTAGCTGGGTCCGTCGGCGCCGGGGATCGTCGTGCATGCGCCACCGCGCACACAAGACTGCCATTCATAGGTGAAGGAATCTGGAGGCGTGCCCTTCCAGGTGCCACCTCCCACGGACAAGAGCTGCCCGTCGGCGGGGCTGCCGGAGACCACAGGCGCCTTGCCCTTGCGCAGCGCGACGGGAGCGACGACCTCGCTTGGGGCCGAGGTGTCGCTGCTCTGCCCGCTCGCGTCGGAGACTGTCACGGTCACGCGCAGCGTGTAGCCGACGTCGTCGTGCACGACCTTGCGCGTAGGATGCGTTGCGGAGGGGAGCGGGCTACAGGCGTTGCCCGAGGCGTCGCAGCGCGACCAGCTGTAGCTGTAGGCGACCGGGTGCTGCCCTGACCAGTCGCCCTTGTCGGCTTTGACCCGCTGACCATCGCGCGGGGCGGCCGAGACGCTGGGCGGCGCGAGCTCAGTCGGGCCTTCGGCAGCCGACGCCGTGCCCGTCCAGATAGCAACGCTGATCGCAAAAGCGAACGCGCTGCCTAGCAGCATCGACCCCAGCTTCAGCCGACCAGCCGTGAATCCCCTCGTCATCTCCGCTCCCCCGTTCCCCGGTTTACTCGCGTTTCGCGTACCGGCCGGCCCACCCCTGGACCAACGCAACCGCCACGCGTCTACAAATATCAACTGCTCGATACCCGCATCCAGCGAGTCGAAACTCGTTCTCTAAAAAGTTTTGAGAGGTGTCCTCGGGACCGCATCGATCGCAGCGTCAGGCGGGTTACCTGGGGCACCACGAGCGAGTGCAAAGGAGCGAGCAGATGCGTTCAAGCAAGCTGACATGGGCCTTGGCGGCAATCGCGGCGCTCACGGCCGTGATAGCGCCCGCAGCCTCCGCCAGACGGCACGCGACCCGGCACGTGGGGCGCCACGCCACGGGCCTCGGAGGGTGTCGGCTTGCCGTGAACGTCGCCCCTCGCTTCATCGAAACGGGCGAATCGACGGTCGTCTTTGGTCAGCTGAGCTGCCCCACAGGCGCGAACCTCGAGGCTCAGCCGGTGACGGTTTATGGCCGCTCCGCCGGGGGTTCCTCCGGTTTGGCCATGGAGGGCACGACGAGCACCGATCCGACGGGCCACTTCCAGGTCACGACCCCGGCGCTGAACACGAACACCCAGCTGTATGCGACGGTCGGCGAAGTGCGGAGCACCAACAAAATTGTGAAGGTCTCGCCAAAGGTGATGATGACGACCGCTCCGCCCGACGGCTCGCAGCTGTTCACGGGCGGCGGTCCGCTATTCCACTCGCACGCCCACAGGCTCGGCTTCACGAGCAAAGTCGTCTTCGGCGGCACGGTTAGCCCCGAAGACGAAGGAGCAGTCGTCGCGCTTCAGCGGGAGAGCTCGGTCGGCAGCGAAGAATGGCACAGCATCGACCGCAGCCGTGTAGGCCAGGGCGGCACGTACTCGATCATCCACACGTTCGCGGTGCCCGGCGATGCAAACATCCGAGTGATCGTGCGCGCGCACGGGCTTAATGCTCCGGGCGCCTCGGAACCGGTTTCCTATGAGATCTCCCAGGCGCAGAACCCGGCACTAATGATCGAAAGTTCGGCCGACCCGATCTCCTTCGGCCAGCCAGTGACGATCAGCGGCAAGACCACAGCGCCTGCTGGAGCGCAGTTGACGCTGCTCTCACGCACGCGCCTGCAGCACGGCTTCACCGCGGTCGCGACGACGACGAGTGGGGGCGACGGCTCCTACTCCTTCCCGGCGCAGACGCCGAATCAGAGCACGTTCTACAAGGTGACCGGCGCCGGTAAGACCTCCTCGCGCCTGTTCGAGGGCGTCCGCTACGGCCTGACAGCGAGTGCTTCGGCGAGCAGCGTGCAGGCGGGCTCGTCGGTCATCTTCTCGGGCACGGTCACACCAGGACACGAAAATCATCCGGTCTACCTGCAGGTGCAGAACCCCTCGGGGATCGGCTTCCACACGGTTGAGGTCGCGCAGGTTACGGGCACCTCGACCTTTTCAATCTCTCACACGTTCTACGCGGCGATCTCGCGCAAGCTACGGGTAAAGGTCCCTGGCGACCCTGAAAACCAAGGTGTCGCGAGCCAACTGCTCGGCGTCGAAGTGACACCCGCACCCGCTGCAGCGCTGATGCCGGAGCCTCCGGGCAACTCGACGCCGCCTGGGGAAGGGCACATCTAGGGAGAGGGGCGACAGGCCGGCGGGCAACGAGGCCCGCCGGCCCGCTCACGCCGCTACGGCGCGTGCCTGCAGGTGCGCACCGACCTTGCGCTTGACGCGCTGCAAAGCGTTGTCGACTGTCTTGGTGTCGCACTCCAGCCGCTCGCCGACCTGCTCGTAGGAGTAGCCATCGAGGTACAGCGAGAGCACGCGACTCTCCAGCTCGGATAGGGCGCTAGAGAGGCAGCCCACGAGCGAGCGCAGCTCCTCGGAGCTGATCACCTGGTTGACCGGGTCATGCACCGTGGGGCCGGGCAGGATCTGGTCGAGCGTCGGCACGTCCTCTCCCGCGCCCGCGGGGGTCGAGGAAAACGAGACGTACTGGTTCAGTGGCGTGTGCTTGTTGCGCGTCGCCGTCTTCACCGCCGTGATGATCTGGCGCGTGATGCACAGCTCGGCGAAGTTGCGAAAGCTCGACTCGCGATCCGTGCGGAAGTCGCGGATCGCCTTGTACAGGCCGACCAGCCCCTCCTGGATCAGGTCGTCGGCGTCGCCGCCTGCGAGGAAGTAGGAGGAAGCCTTCAACCGGACGAAGCCGTGGTAGCGACGAACGAGCCGGTCGTAAGCGTTGCGATCGCCCGTCTTCGCAAGGGCGATCAGATACCCATCATCAACCTTGGGTTCAGAGTTAGGGTTATGGGAGATTCGAGCCACGAGCAGATCCTTTCCTGCGTCTGCCCTTGTGGCAGGCGCCAATTTGCTCAGTGGCGCACTCCTCCCCTGGCGCCAAAGCTATGTATTCCTAAGGCTGCTTCAACCTTAGGTTCAGCGTTATGTTGGCGCGAGCCTAGAAAAGTTATGGAGAGTTGTCAAGCCCACGGGCCATGTCCTGCAAGATCTCGTACAGAATCGCGGCGGCGGCGGCGCTGACATTCAACGAGTCGATCCTGCCCAGCAACGGCAAGGCGATCAGCTCGTCGCAGGCCTTCGCGACTCGGGGACGCAAGCCGCTCCCCTCGCTGCCGAGCACCAGCACGACTCCCGCGCCCGCGTAGTCGGGCGCGTCGTAGGGCACCGCTCGTGGGTCATCGCCGCTTGCCCCGTAGCACCAGCAGCCCGCTTTGCGAGCGTCGAGCAGGAAGTCCGCGACGTTGCGAACGCGCGCGAGCGCAAGGTGCTCGACCGCCCCCGCGGAGGCCTTGCAGACCGCCGGGGTGACCTCGGCGGAGCGGCGCTCGGGGATCACGACCCCCGCGGCGCCCGTGCACTCGGCGGTGCGGCAGATCGAGCCGAGGTTCTGCGGGTCCTGGATCTGGTCGAGCGCGACGATCAGAGGCCGCTCGCCCGCAAGCAGCCGATCGG
>DATJOE010000171.1:0-2138 GCA_035507305.1 Solirubrobacteraceae bacterium
CGTCTCGGTGAGCTTGATCTCGCGGGCGTCCTGCAAGAGCTGACGGCCGCGGCGCGTCAGACGTAGCTGGATCGTGCCGCGGCCGCCGTGGCGGAAGACGAGCGTGCCGCGGGCGACTGCAAGCGCGCGCGAGCGCCCCCCACGGCCGCGCACACTGCGCTCGGGCACGTACGACCATTCGACCTCGGCGCTTCCCGCCTCCGGGGCGTCGAAGGGCGCTGCGAAGGCGCCCGCGCGCAATAGCGCACCGATCGTCGTCGGGCGATTGCGCGCCCGCAGTTGCTTGGCAATCAGCGCGAGCAGCGTCTTCGCGCTGATGCCTCGGCTGCTCGTCGCTGCGCGCGACGGCGCCGCCGCCGGGCGCGCAGCGCCTTCTTCGCCGAAGACGAACGGCGGCAGCGTCGTGAAGGTCTCGTCGGCGCCGTAGCTCGCCCCGCCTTCCCCGACCGCAACGATGCGGTAGTGGTAGGTCGTCGAGGGAGCGAGGCCGAAGATCCGCACAAACACGGGCACGGCGGCGGTTGCAGCTGGCGGGAACGCGCTGGCCCCGGAGGTGAGCCCGCATTCGATGCTCGCCCCATAGGCACGCGAGGCTCCGTATTCGAAGTAGCACGCGCCCACGCCCGCTCCGCGGGGATCGACCGACGCGTAGAGAGCGGCGGAGGTGCGTGCGACCGAGGCGGCCGCTTCGGTCGTGACCGCTGGTCCGATCGGCTCCACCGTGAAGCGAACGGGTGCGCTCGTGCCGGCGGCGTTGCCGAGCGAGCTTGCTTGCGTGGCGAGCGCCGTGTATTCGCCCCATTCGAGCGCGGGGCTCATCTTGCCGGTCGCCCATTCGCCGTCTGCCACCTGCGCCTGCACGGTGGCGAGCGGCGTGCCCGTGGACGCGCTTCCGCGATAGACGGACACGGTCACGGGCGTGTCGTCGCTCGCGCTGCCCGAGAAGGAGGGGACGCGGTCGGCGGTCGGGGACGCAAGCGGGTTCAGGGTCACGCCCGGTGCTGCGGTGTTGATGCTGAAGGTCACGGGCGCGCTGCGTCCGACACCGTTGCCGATCATGCTCGGCGCGCTCGCGATCGCGGTGAACGTGCCGCTGCCGAGCGCGGGTTCGGCTTCGCCCGTGGCGAAGGGGCCTCCTGACGGCGGCGCGTGAGCGCTCGCCACGACCCTCCCTTCGGGCTTTTCGCCTTCGAAGATTTCGATCGTTACAGGCGTCGCTTCGCTCGTCGTCCCGGAGAACGTGGGTGTGGTCTCGTTCGAGGGCGATGGCGGCCTCGCCAGGGTGATCACCGGCGATTCGGTGTCGACGACGAAGGTCACGGGCGCGCTGCGGCCGGTCGGATTGCCGAGTTCGCTCGGCTGCGTGGCGATCGCAGTGAAGGTGTGGTCTCCGCGGCGCAGCGACGGCGTGAGAGCACCAGCGATCCATGATCCGCGCGTGCCCGTTGCCTGCGCCGTTGCGACGATGGTGCCTTCGGGCCTCGTGCCTTCGAAGACCTCGACCGTGACCCTCGTGGCTTCGCTCGCGCTGCCGGCGAACGACGGCGCGGTGTTGTTCGAGCGCGTTGCGGGCGCGTCGATCGTGACCGTCGGTTCTCTCGTGTCGATTTCGAACGTCACCGGCGCGCTCTCCCCCGGTTCCTCGCCGAGCGAGCTCGGCTGCGTGGCGAGCGCGGTGTAGGTGCCGTCTTCGAGCGGCGGGCTCACGCTCGCGGAGCTCCAGCTCGCGCCCGTGCCCTCGGCCTCGAGCGTCGCGACGATTGCTCCCGATGCTTCCTGGCCCGCGTACACGTCGATCGTGACGGTCGTTCTTTCGCTCGCAGAACCCGAGAACGATGGTGTCGCGTCATTCGAGCGCTGCGGCAGCGGATTGAGCGTCACGAGCGGAGTCGTGGCCGCGGCGAGGGATGTGAGCGCCGATCTCGCGCCGGTCACGCCGGCTAGCGGTGCAGGGGCGTGCGCGTGCGGCGCCGCCCACGCAGCGGCGGCAGTCGCGGGCAGACACGCGAGCGAGATCGCAAAGGCTGTCGCTGCTCTGGTCGCGGCGCTGCGCGTTGCTGATGGCGATTTCCGCTGCACGAGGTGACCGGGCGCGGCATGATAATTCCGCCCACCGCGTACGGAAAATGCTGAATACG
>DATJOE010000172.1:0-2072 GCA_035507305.1 Solirubrobacteraceae bacterium
AAGAGGCCAACAAGCTGCTCGCCGGGTTCGGGGTCTGGCACGAACCGTGGCAACCGTGACGCGCACGTCTGCGCGCGCCGCCTGAGCAGCTCAGCCGAAGTCCGCGACCGCGACCGCGAAGCTCGCGACGAAGCGCTCGCCCGCCTCGAGCAGGCGCAGGCCCTCGCCGCTGCGCAGCGCGTTGGTGGGAGCGGTCATCGGCTCGAAGCAGACGCACTGCGGAGCCGAGGGCGCGAACACCTGCGCGCAGGGATAGCCCTGCACGAACGTGAGCTCGATCCGACGCCCTCCGCCAGCGACGCTGAAGCGAGCCGGCTCGGCCACGCTGTCGAAGCCATCGTCGAGCTCGCGCCGCTCCAGCTCGAAGCGCTGCGGCGCGAGCGCCTGCCCCGCGCCGGTCGGGATCTGCTGGGCGTCCAGCGCGAGCGCGCGCATCGCCGGGAGCTCGACCAGCCACTGCTCGCGCGGGACGCCTGGCAGCGTCAGGTAGGGATGGAAGCCGAACGACAGCGGAACCGCATCGCCACGGCACGCGTGCACCGCCAGCTCGACCTCGAGCCGTCCGCCGTCCAGCTGCGCGCGATAGTGAAGCTCGTGGCGGAAGGGGAAGACCTCGAACAGCTGCGGATCTGCGTCGCTCCAGCTCAGGCGCGCGGACAGCGCGTTTGCGTCGCGATCGGGCTCGTCCGTCAGCGCCCACGCCAGTCGCCCTCCGATCACGCCGTGGATCGGAAGCCCACGCGTGTCCAGCCGAACGCGGCTCTGGTCGCGTGGGACGCGAACCGGCGCCACGCGCCCGCCGAGGCTCCAGTCGAAGCCGGCAAGCCGATTGGCCCACGGATACAGCAGCGGGATGCCCATCGTCTTGCCCTGCTGGGCGTACGCGGTCACGCCCGCGTTCTGCGAAAGCAGCTCCTGGTCGCGGTGACGCAGCGAGCAGCACAGCATCCCCGCCCCGGGCACGAACAGCGCCTCGAGCTGATTCGCGTCGTCGCGTAGGCCCACCGTCTGGAGCGCAGCCCCTCCCATCACCCGAGCATATAATCGCGCGATCGCCGAGAAGCGCCCCAAGACGGCTGCGCCCGCGCTGACCCGCGCCCAGGTCGAGCGCATGGAGAGCATCTACGGCAACCGCTATCTGCTGGAGCCCGCGCCGGACAACAAGCTGCCGCGCATCGGCATGTCCGCCGAGGAAGCGAAGGGGCTGGTCGAAGAGGAGATCCTGCTCGACGGCCTGCCCGCGCGCAACCTCGCGACGTTCGTGACCACGTGGATGGAGCCCGAGGCCGACGAGCTGATACGCCAGACGCTGCGCGTGAACTTCATCGACCACGCCGAGTATCCGCAGTCGGCCGAGATCGAGCGGCGCTGCATTCGGATGCTCGCGGACCTCTTCCACGCGCCCGGAGAGACGACCGGCGCGCGCACGCAGGGCTCCTCGGAGGCGATCATGCTGGGCGCGCTGTCGTTGAAGTGGAAGTGGCGCGCCCGCAGGCAGGCGGCGGGCAAGGAGATCGACCGCCCGAACATGGTGTTCGGCGGCGACGTGCACGTCGTGTGGGAGAAGTTCTGCCGCTACTTCGACGTCGAACCGCGGATCGTCCCGCTGAAGCCCGACAAGTACACGATCGGCCCTGAGGACGTGGAGCCGCACATCGACGAGAACACGATCGGCGTGGCGGCGGTGCTGGGAACCACGTTCACCGGGCACGCGGACGACATTCGCGGCATCAACGACCACCTGGTTGCGCTCAAGCACGAGCGCGGCCTGGACGTGCCGCTGCACGTGGACGCCGCCAGCGGCGGCTTCGTCTGGCCTTTCCTGTATCCCGACTCCGAGTGGGACTTCCGCTTGGAGCAGGTCCGCTCGATCAACGTCTCTGGGCACAAGTTCGGGCTCGTCTACCCGGGCATCGGCTGGCTGATCTTCCGCGCGACCGAGGACCTGCCAGAGGAGCTGATCTTCTACGAGAACTACCTCGGCAAGCGCGACGCCACGTTCACCCTGAACTTCTCGACCGGCTCGGCGATGGTGCTCGCGCAGTACTACAACTTCGCGCGCCTCGGTCACG
>DATJOE010000173.1:0-2665 GCA_035507305.1 Solirubrobacteraceae bacterium
AACAAAGCAGTCGTCAGCGCCGCCGCGGCTTGCACGTGCCTGACGCCCATAGCGCAGTGCTTGGGTCCGCGCCGTCGTGACTGGTTTGATGCCTGCGGCCGTCCTGCCTTTGGTTGGTGCTCGAGCGAACGGTCGGCTTGAGCCGTTCGCGGTTTGCGGCGTGCGCGGTTTTGGCGGGCGCGAGACGCTCGACCCGCGATCGCGCTAGACCTGCTCTCGTGTCGGCGCGGCACACACACTGTTGTTAATTTGGGGTAGGACCGCGAGCTGGGTAGAGAGGACAGACGTCGAGGTGGGCGTCGTCAGATCCGCGCATGGAAGAATCCCGATATGCCGGAGACCGAGAGCGGCGCGCTCGAGCGGGGGCGGGAGGCGTTCGAGCGGCGGGCGTGGGGGCGTGCGTTTGATCAGCTTCATTGCTCGTATGAGACGGGGTCGCTGGCTCCCGAGGATCTGGAGCGCCTTGGCGAGGCCGCGCGCTGGTCGCGCCACTTCGACGAGATGTTCGACATATTCGAGCGCGCGTCGGCGGCTTATGAGAACGGCGGGGACCGTCGATCCGCGGCGCGCGTGGCTGTGAAGCTGACGGTCGAGCACCACGCGCGGCAGGGCGACGCGCTGGCTGCCGGCTGGCTGGCTCGCGCCGGACGCCTACTCGAGGGCGAACCAGCGTGTCGCGAGCGCGGCCTGGTCCTGATGTGCGTGGCGCAGGGCATGTTCTTTATGGGTAACGGACCGGCGGCGCTGGAAATAGGCGAGCAGATGGTCCAGCTCGGCAGGGAGCTCGAGGACCGTGACATAGAGGCCCTGGGTCGCCTGGCCTTGGGCCACGCGCGCCTGCTCGTTGGGCAAGTGAGGGAAGGAACTGCGCTGATCGACGAGGCGATGGCCGCCGCGCTGGGCGGAGAGCTCGAACTCTGGACAACGGGGCAAATCTTCTGCTCCACGATTTTCGCTTGCCGGAATCGCGGCGACTGGGGCCGGGCCGGCGAGTGGAGTGTCGCGTCGCTGCGCTGGTGCGAGCGGCAGTCGTTGAGCGGGTTCCCGGGCCTTTGCCGTTTCCATCGGGCCGAGGTGATGCGCTTTCGCGGCGAACTCGATCGCGCCGAACGAGACGCAAGTGAGGCCGTCGATGAGCTGCTGGTCGCGGCGCCTCGCTGGGCCGCGTTTGGTCTGCACGAGCTCGGTGAGATCCGCCGTCGACGCGGTGACCTAAAGGGGGCGATGGAGTCCTTCCGGCACTCCGCCGAACTGGGCTTTGACCCCCACCCTGGCTTGGCGCTCCTGCGCCTGGACGAGGAGAAGCCGGCTGTGGCCCGCCGAGCGATCTCGCAAGCGCTGGCAGACGAAAACGGACTGGTGCTCGAGGGCCGCTGGCTGCTTCTACCGGCGGCGGTTGAGGTCGCCATCGCAGCAGGTGACGCCGAGCTCGCGCGTTCCGCGCTCGAGGAGCTGGAGGGGCTCGCCGAGTCACTTGACACGACCGCAGTCCGCGCCGCCGCGGTTGTGGCCAGTGGACGGCTGGCATTGTCGGAGTCTCGGGCCGACGACGCGGTCCGAGAACTCCGACGCGGGGTCCGCCTTTGGTCCGAGATTGACGTCCCGTACGAGGCCGCTCAGGCGCGCGAACTCCTCGCCGGCGCGTACGCCGACCTAGGCGACCAGGACGCCGCCGAGCTCGAGCTCACGGCCGCGCGGGCGAGTTTCGAGCGCATCGGGGCCGAGCGCGCCAAGCGTCGCGTCGCAGCACTTCTCTCCAGAGCTGGCAAGGCCCCGCACGCGGCTGTGAGGACGTTCATGTTCACCGACATTGTCGATTCGACGCGCCTCGTTGAAACGCTCGGCGACGAGCAGTGGGAGTCGCTCCTGGCGTGGCATGACCGTACCCTCAGGGAGTGCTTCGAGGCATGCGCCGGCGAGGAGGTCAAGCACGAGGGCGACGGGTTCTTCGTCGCGTTCGCAGAGTCGGAGAGTGCCCTTGACTGCGCCTGCTCGATCCAGCGGTCCCTACGCGATCACCGACGCGATCACGGCTTCGCGCCACGCGTTCGCATCGGCATCCATGCCACTGATGCGACCGACCGCGGCGGCGACTACGGGGGCCGCGGAGTGCACATGGCCGCCCGGATCGCGGCAGCAGCAGGCCCCGGCGAAATCATCGCGAGCCGCGAGGCGCTCGACGCGGCCAGCTACGCCTTCCGCACCCTCGACGAGCGACCGCTCGATTTGAAAGGAATCGCGAGACCAGTCACTGTCGCTACCGTCGACTGGTCCGACGGCTACTAGGCTCTCGAGGCGCACCGGCTTCGCCGGGCACTCGCGCATCGTTCCGTGACCGACGACTGCACCTTCGATGCGCGGAAGGGTCGCGTGCGGTGGGGCTACAGGCCCAACCCCGAGGGAGCGGGTGCTAGCCAGATAGGCTGTCCCGCAAGCAGCAAAGCCGCCGCGCCGCCGTCAGCGATCGCGCCGTCGGTTGCAGACAAACTCAGCGCCGCGCCGGACGAGCGTCTCGTGGCTCCTCCCGAATGTGATGAACGAGGGCGGGCCCTTCGGGCCCCCGGTTTCTAGCCGGCGAGCAGGAGGTCGGCCCTCCGGATCGAAAGCTTGTGGTCAGGCGCGCGCGGTAGCAGCCGCGCGGCCGGGCTAACGACATAGCGAAGGA
>DATJOE010000174.1:0-2063 GCA_035507305.1 Solirubrobacteraceae bacterium
CGCGCACGGGCCACAAGGCGAGCGCGCAGTCCATCCCCCGATCTGCTCATCTCGCGCCAGCCTAGCGGCAGACGCCTAGCAAGCACCAGCGCGGCGAGCCTCCCAACCGCACCAACCGACCGCCACAGCCCTCGTCCAGGCCAGCTGACCGCACGCGCGACCGGAGCGGATGGGCGAGCGCACCGAACGAATCGTTAGCCAATGTGCTAACTATACATCGGCGATCTGCCAACTACCCGAGGAGCCAGCCGATGCCTGAGCGCGGGACCGCAGCGCCCCAGGGATGGGAGGCCGCGCGCCGAGCTGCTGGAGCGCGAGAAGGAAATCACGCGGATGGGAGATGAGCTGGCACGACAGCGCCGAGAGGTGGTCTTCGAGAAGCTCGGCCCCTTGGCCCCGCGACGCGAGCGTGGCTACCGCAGTGATGCTTGTCGCGTCCGCGGCCGGAATCTCCACCGCTCCTCACGAGTCGCCGAGTTTGTGGTTCCCGGATCGCACGTAACGACCCACGCGATGAAAGCGATGGGCTAGCGCCCCGATCACTGGAAGGGAAACGATGACCAATCACAAGATCGGCTCGCGAGAGGAGTGGCTTGCCGCCCGGCGCGAGCTGCTCGAGAGCGAGAAAGAGCACACGCGGCGGGGCGACGAGCTCGCGCGCAGGCGGCAGGCCCTGCCCTGGGTTAGGATCGATAAGGAGTACCGGTTCGAGACCGACGAGGGCGCCGTGTCGCTTGCCGATCTGTTCAGGGGCCGGTCGCAGCTGCTCGTCTACCACTTCATGTTCGGCTATGGGGACGACGTCGACGAGCGCAACCCTGGCTGCAGGGGGTGCTCGTTCGTCGCCGACCACTTCGACGCCGTCGTCCCACATCTCAACGGCCACGACGTGACGTTGGTGGCCGAGTCAATCGCCCCACTCGAGAAGTTGCATCGCTACAAGCAACGGATGGCCTGGCGATTCCCCTGGGTCTCGTCCCTCGGGAGCGACTTCAAGTTCGACTTCGGCGCCGCCTTCAGCGACGAGCAGCAGCGACACGGCGCCGAATACAACTTCGGGCACACCGACAATCCCGGGCAGCAGGCGACCGGGTTGAGCGCATTTGCGCTCGAGGACGGGATCGTCTACCACACCTACTCGAGCTACGCGCGTGGAGTCGAGCAGCTGATGGGGACCTACCGCTACCTGGACCTCGCGCCGCTCGGTCGCAACGAGCAGACCCCTGCAGACTGGTGGCGTCGCCACGACGAGTACGGCAGCGAGTAACCGCTCCTGCTGTCCGTGCTGTTCCGACCGAAACCGAACCTTGCCGTCGCCGTAGCGGCGAGGGCCTGGCGACGAGAGGAGTGCAATGTCCGAGACGCCCGCTCAGTACAACGCCAAAATCATCGTGGAGTTCCGCGCCAACCAAGGGCGCGTGGGCGGCATCTGGGAGGAAACGCCGCTGCTGCTACTCCACCATACGGGTGCTAGCTCCGGTGTGACTCGAGTAAACCCGGTCGCTTACCAGCCCGACGATGAGCGCTACCTGATCTGGGCCGCAAACGGAGGAGCGCCAAACAACCCCGCCTGGTACCACAACCTCAAGGCGCATCCCAACACGAGGATCGAAGTCGGCAGCGAAACGATCGAGGCCGTGGCAGAGGAGGCGACCGACGCGGAGCGCGAGCGCCTCTGGGCGAAGGCAACCGGGCGTTACCCGCAGCTGGTTGAAGCCGCGGGGAAGACCAGCCGTGTCATCCCGATGCTCGTGCTGACACCACGCGGGAACGCCTGACTGCCCCGGTCGGGCTGCGCCGGAGCCTAGGCCTCGGTGTTCGCCGGCGGCGAAGGCGGCCACGTGATCGATGAATTCAACGCATCCCACGACCCCGACCCGGTCAGGTTCGGCCTCCCGGCATTCGCACGAGTGTGAACCAGCACGCCATTCGGCGCGTCATCGCGAGCGATCTGAACGACCTGCTCGGGCTGATGCGCGCCTACTGCGACTTCTGCGAGGCCTCCCCGGCCGACGAGGATCTCCTCGCCCTGGCCCGAGCTCTGCTCGATGACCCCGGCCGCG
>DATJOE010000175.1:0-9606 GCA_035507305.1 Solirubrobacteraceae bacterium
GCCGCCCGGGCGACCTGGACGACGCGTTCGGGGGCGCTCTTGGGCAGCAGGTTGGCTTTCTGGTCGAATACCACCGTCGCAAACGCGATCTGGCCGTTCGCCGAGATCGCCTTGCCGGCCGACGCGCCCGCGTAGGGGCTGATCACGGCGGCGACGTGGGGCAGCTTGGCGACGCGGGCGAACATCGCGCTCATTCGGGCGCGCACCGCGGGGTCGCGCACCGTGCCGGAGTCGACCTTGTAGACGATCGTGTCGCGGTCGCCGGCCTGCGCGGGGAAGCTGCTCTTCAGTAGGTCCGAGGCGCGCTGGGCGTCGGAGTTCGGCAGCGAGAAGTTGTTCGAATAGGAAGTCCCGGCGGACTGCGCGAGAACGTTGATCGCGACGAGTAGGAGGACCCAGCCGAGCACGACGTACTTGCGGTGGGTTGTGGACCAGCGGGCGAGCTTGACCATGCCTGTACCTCTGAGGGGTGGACTGCGGGGAGAAGGCTCCTGGGGATGGGGAGAGCCTTCGGCACAGACTAGTACCCGACGGGGAGGCGCCGATCCGGTCTAAGCGGATCTTCACATCCGATTGGACTAGTTCACGCTGGGATCGGGCGGCATGCGCGCGACGAGCGCATAGCTGCCGCCCTTTCGCGTGAGCACGTCGCTCCACAGCTGCTCGGGCAGCTCGGTGAACACATCTTCGGGCAATGCAGCCTGCGAGATCCAGTCGCCGTCGGCGATCTCGGCCTCGAGCTGGCCTTCACCCCAGCCGGCGAAGCCCGCGAACACGCGCACGCGACCGGTGGCGCGGGCGAGCTCTTGTAGCTCTGCGTCGGGTGCGGGAAAGCCGATCCGGCCGAGCACGAGCACGCCCGCGGGGTCTGGGTCGAGGAACTCGGCGAGGAAGACGATCGAGCTAGGCTGCACGGGGCCGCCGACGAACACGCGCTCGGACTCTTCGACGGCCTGCTCTAGCTGGGGCGCGGCCTCGCCGACGGTTACCTCGGAAGGTCGGTTCAGCACGACCCCCATCGCGCCCTGCTCGCTGTGCACACCGATCAGTACGACCGAGCGCTCAAAGTTAGGGTCATGCAGCGCGGGAGAGGCGAGCAGTAGCTGGCCGACGAGCGATTCGTCCATTGTCGTGGGAGGCTAGCGCCACTCGGCGTGCTGGAATGCACCTCGATGGGTCAAGGTCACGACGTCACCACGTCGAGCGAGGGCTGCAACGGCTCGGCGGACAAGGGCCGGGAGTTCGATGTGATCGTGCTCGGCGCGGGCCCGGCGGGCGAGGTTTGCGCGGGACGCCTAGCGGAAGCGGGCCTCGCGGTCGCGCTGGTGGAGCGCGAGCTGATCGGCGGAGAATGTTCCTACTACGCGTGCATGCCCTCCAAGGGGCTATTGCGCCCGGCGCAGGCGCTCGCGGAGGTGCGCCGCGTGCGCGGCGCCGCCGAGGCGGTGACGGGCGAGCTGGACGTGGGGGCGGTGCTGGCGCGACGCGACGAGATGATTCACGGCCTGGATGACTCGGCGCAGTTGCCGTGGCTGCGCGACCGTGGGATCGAGCTGCTGCGCGGGCACGGTGAACTGGCGGGCGAGCGGAGCGTGTGCGTTGGCGAGACGGTCCTGACCGCGCGCAAAGCGGTCGTGCTCGCGCCGGGCTCGCGCGCTGCGATGCCGCCGATCGACGGCCTGGAGCTGGCGGAGCCGTGGGGCAACCGCGAGGCCACGACCGCGCACGCGATCCCGGCTTCGCTGCTCGTGCTCGGCGGCGGCGTGGTCGCGGTGGAGCTGGCGCAGGCGTACGCGACGCTAGGCGCGCGCGTGAGGTTGATCGAGCGCGTCGACCGCCTGATCGAGCGCGAGGAGCCGTTCGCGGCGGAGCTCGTGCGGGAAGCGCTCGAAGGCGACGGCGTCGAGGTCGTGCTCGGGGCGCAGGCGAGGGCTGTGCAGCGCGAGACGAGCGGCGTGGGACGGGGTGCGGTAAAGATCGAGTTGGAGGATGGGCGGACGCTCTCTGGCGAGCAACTGCTCGTGGCGACGGGCCGCGAGCCCCGCACCGAGAACCTTGGCCTTGAGTCGGTAGGCCTGAAGGGCGGCGGCTATATCGAGGTGGACGAGCAGCTGCGCGTTCCCGGGCGCGACTGGCTGTATGCGATCGGCGACGCGAATGGGCACGTGCTGCTGACCCACATGGGCAAGTATCAGGCGCGCCTGGCGGCTGATGCGATCCTCGGCAAACCGGGCGAGCTGCGCTCGGACGGTTTGCTCTCGCCGCGGGTGATCTTTACCGAGCCTCAGGTTGCGGCGGTTGGCCATACGCTCGCGAGTGCCCACTCGGCGGGCCTGAGCGTGCGCGCGGTCGACCAGTCGCTGAAAAACGCAGGCGAGACCTTCGTCGGCCACGGCGCGCCAGGAACGGCGCGGCTAGTGATCGACAACGAGCGCGGCACGATCCTGGGGGCGACGTTCGTCGGCGTCGAGGTCGCGGAGTTCTTGCACGCGGCGACGATCGCGGTGATCGGCGAGGTGCCACTCGCCCGCTTGGCGCACGCGGTGCCAGCGTTTCCGACACGCAGCGAGGTCTGGCTCGGGCTGCTCTCGCAAGCGCTCGCATAACCTCTGGCGCGTGCAGAGCGGAGAGCTTGAGCGGCGAATCGCCGCCTTCCCATCTTGGAGTTACCTCTTTGAGTTCGAGGGCGGCATCGCGACGCCGGTGTTCAACCGCGAGGCGGTCAACCGCCAGGAGCAGCGGCGGCGCTACTTCTTTGAGGCGCTGCTGCGCGTCGCGGGGGGCTCGCTGCGCGGCAAGCGCGTGCTGGACCTTGGCTGCAACGCGGGCTTCTGGGCATTGCAGGCGTCTGAGACCGGTGCGGACTTCGTGCTTGGCGTGGACGCGCGCGACTGGCACGTCGAGCAGGCGAGGCTCGTGTTCGAGGCGAAGGGGATCGACCCGACCCGCTGGCGCTTCGAGCAGGGCAACGTGTTCGCGCCCGAGTTGCGCGAGCGGTTGGCGGGCGGCGAACGCTTCGATGTGGTTCTGTGTCTCGGGCTGCTCGACCACGTCGCCAAGCCGGTCGAGCTATTCGAGATGATCGCGGCCGCCGAGCCCGAGCTGGTCGTGATCGACACCGAAATCTCTCGCTCGCGGATGAGCGTGTTCGAGGTGGACAAGCTCTACCAGCGCGAGAATGCGATCGACTACGAGACGGTGCTGATTCCCTCGCGCCTGGCGCTCATCGAGCTGGCCGAGCAGTTCGGCCTGAGCACGGTGGCGCTGCCGCAGAACATGACCGACTACGCAGGTATGCGCGACTACCTGCACCAGCGCCGACTCGCGTTCATCTGCGCGAGGGAGGGGTTCTCGCTCGATGCGCTCGAAGGTGAGCGACACGCGAGTGTGCCCTGGTGGGTTACGGCGCTCGGCGCCCGGCGGCGCGCTTCCTGACGGATCGGGTCGGAGCCGTGCGGATCGCCGGCCCTGCGGCGGCGTTATGCTCGTCGCGGATCGAGTCGAGCAGGTACGGGCGAACGAGCAGAGGAGGCGGCGAGATGGCGAAGACCCCGCAGGTGGGCGAGCAGGCCCCCGACTTCGAGTTGCCGGGAACCGACGGCACCTTCCACCTGTCCGATCACCGCGGCGAGCGGGTCGTGCTGCTGTTCTATCCGGGCGATAACACGATGGTCTGCACCAAACAGTTCTGCTCCTACCGCGATCGTGGGGGCGACTTCGCGGGCCTCAACGCGACAGTCGTGGGGATCTCCTCGCAGGACCTCGCCTCGCATGAGGAGTTCGTCGCAAAGCACGGTCTGACCGTGCCGCTGCTCGCCGACGTCGACAAGCAGGTGGCGAAGGCCTATAGCGCCTACTCCACGCGCCTGGGCACCAAGCGCGCGATGATCGTGATCGACGAGCAGGGAATCGTGCGCCACCGCCACGACCACCTGCTCGGGCTTGACTATCAGTCGGTGGACGATCTGAAGACAGCGCTTGACGCGCTGCCCGCGGCGGCTTCCTAGTCCCCGCCGGACCGCGCTTCGCGAAAGCTCACGAGACGCCCACAGCGCTCGTCGTAGAGCTTCAGTCTCGTCGTTCGCATGCCGTCGAGCAGCGACAGCGTGGGGACGGTGTGAAGGGCCGGCGTCTGGTCGTGGGCACGCTTCAGGTTGTAGTTGGGGATCAGCGCGTTGAGATGGTGAACGTGGTGGTAGCCGATGTTGCCGGTGCAGAAGCGAAGCGGCGCCGGCAGCTTTAGGTAGGAGCTTCCGCGCAGCGCCGCGTCGGTGAAGCTCCAAGTCTCGGTGTCGTCCCAGTAGGCGTCCTCGAACTGATGCTGCACGTAGAACAGCCAGATCCCGATCGACCCAGCGAGCAGCGCGGGGAGCCCGAGCGCGAGCACGTAGTCGCGCCAGCCGATCAGCCAGACGAGCAGCCCGATCACCAGCGCAAGCATCAGGTCGGTCACGAGCACGCTGCGCCGCATCCGGGGGCGCGCTTCCTTGGCGACGATGCGTGGGCCGATCACCATCGCGACGAGCGGGCCGAGGCCGAACATGACGAGCGGGTTGCGCTGTAGTCGGTAGCCGAGCCTGCCTTTGCTCGTCAATGCCTCGTACTCGGCCACGGTGAGCGTGTGTAGGTCGCCGGTGCCGCGGCGGTCCAGGTTGCCCGCGGTCGCATGATGGACTGCATGATCGTGGCGCCAGCGAACGAACGGCGAGTAGAGCAGCAATCCGATCGAACGACCCAGCCAAACGTTCGCGCGGCGGGAGGCAAAGAATGAGCCGTGGGAGCAATCGTGAAAAACGATGAACGAGCGCACGAGGAAGATCGCCGCGGGGATGCCGAGCAGCAGGGCTAGCAGCGACTGCCCGAGCAGCACGTAGATCGCGGCGGACAGCGCGAGGTAGGGGACGACCGAGGTCGCCAAACACCATGCCGCGCGCCGCGTGTTCGGCAGCGCGTAAGGCGCGAGTTGCTCGCGCCACCAACGCACGTCCGCACTGTGTCCCTCGGCCGTCGGGGCTCCGGCACGAAAGACATCCGCGTTCTCTCTCGCGCCGCCAGGAGCGGGTGGGGCGGCTTGTGCGAAGCTCATCGCGTAGCTGCCGGTGGGCGGCGTCGAGACCGTTTGTGTGAGCCGCCCGGCGCTCGCTCAGAACGGCGTCCCTCGCCGCCGAGGCCGTGGCTCAGGCCGAGTCGCCGGGCGAGCTGTTGCATCTCGCGACGCTCGCTAGAGCCGACGAACGTCACTCCCACGCCGCCCTTGCCCGCGCGCCCGGTGCGCCCGATCCGGTGGATGTATGTCTGATGGTCGGCAGGCGGGTCGAAGTTGATCACGTGTGAGACTCCTTCGACGTCGATCCCGCGTGCCGCAAGATCGGTCGCGACAAGTGTGTCTGCCTTGCCGGACTGAAACCTCGACAGTGCACGATCGCGCTGGGCCTGGGACTTGTTGCCGTGGATCGCGACGGCACTCAGGCCTCTCCCGTCCAGACGCTTTACGAGGCGATCTGCCCCCCGCTTGGTACGGACGAACACGATCGTCCTGTCGCGCTCGCCCTGAAGCTCCTTGACGAGCGCCTCCAGGCGCTGCTCGTCGCGCACGGCGACAAACCGGTGCTCGACTCGCGCTTGCTCTTTGCGAGGGGACGCGCTCTGCTCATGCACGAGCGCGTCGGAGGTGTAACGGGTCGCCAGATCGCCTGCGACCCCCTCGAGCGTCGCCGAGAAGAACAGCGTTTGACGTGCATTCGGGCAAGCGCGAACGATCCGGTCGATCGCGGGCCGGAATCCCATGTCGAGCATCCGGTCGGCCTCGTCCAGCACGAGGATGCGCAAGCGCTCGAGCGAGAAAGTACCGCGCGCAAGGAGGTCCTCGAGCCGGCCAGGGGTCGCGACGAGGATGTGCGCGCGCTTCGCGCGTGCCGCTTGGGCTGTGATGCCAACCCCACCGTAGACCGCGGCGGCGCGCAGGCCCTTCGCGGCGGCGAGCTCCTCCAGCTCGGTGAGGATCTGGGCGGCAAGCTCACGCGTGGGGGCAAGCACCAGGCCGGAAGGCGCGGCGGCCCCGCGATCAAGACGCTCCACGAGCGGAATGCCGAAGGCGAGCGTCTTGCCCGAGCCAGTAGGCGCCTTCACGAGAACGTCTCGCCCGGCGAGCACGTCCTCCAGGACCAATCGCTGGACCGGAAAAGGTGTCGTTATTCCACGACGAGACAGGGCACCGCACACGGCGCCAGAAACGCCGAGATCGGCGAAGGACTGCTTGGACATCTAACTGCTCCTGACGGCGCTCTGTGGCGCCCGCGGTTCGGAGGCTCTGGCTGACCCGAACCGCTCCAGGCGGGACTCAAGCGAGCTAACCTCGCGGTCGAAAGTCCCGACCGCCGGGACGGACCGTAACAGACGGTCGAGCGGATTCGCGCAGGCGCAACGGGATAGTCACGGGTCGCTGTCAGGCCGCGGTAAGCTTGTATCGATTCAAACTTATGCGTGGTGGCGCAGCCCGCGCAGGTCCAGGCCTGCGGCAGAGAGCAATCCTCTTTCGTGCGACGCCCCGTACAGGCAGCGCCGGGGCACGGGCCAGCCTTGAACGCGTCAGCGCCGAGGAGAGCACGTGCCAAGCCCCCATCAGTTGCGTCAGCAAGAGCAGCACGAGAAGAAGCTAAAAGAGATCCGCGACCAGGTCGCCAGCGGGAAGCTCGTGATCAGGCAAATGACACCGGAGGAGCGCAAGCGCTTTCCGCAACGCGCGCCTGGAACGCCGAGCGCACGCCCAAAGCGACGCTGATGGCTCAGTTCTTCATCCCATCCCTATCTGACGGTGGGCCGGGAGCCGAGCGTACCTACCGCGAACTACGCGACCGAGCCGAGATGTGCACCGGTGCGGTCTCACGGGAGCGGCGCATCGAAGGTCTCCTGTGTCGGCGAAGCGGGCGGGATTGTCAGCTGCGAGTCGGCGAGGTCGACGACGGCAACGGTCGAACGGTGTCGGCCATCATCCAGCTCGGCCGAGCGACCTTCACCATTCACCACGTGGGCCCTCACCCGGGGCAACCGTCTGACCCGGTTGTTCTCAATCAGTCCGACGTCTACTCAATTACCGATTTTCACTGAGCCCTAGAGTCTCTGTGCAAAGGGAGCACCCAAGAGCGACGTGATCACGTTCCGGGCGACAAACGCCCACAGTGCAAGGCGCCGCTGATCCGCCACCCGGCGGCCTTCTTACGAACGAGAATCAGTTGGCGCGGCGCGCTCAGTTGGCGCGGCGCGCGGCGCGACGCTCGACGAGGGCCGCGAGCAGCACACTTGCCTCGAACAGCAGGTATAGGGGCGCCGTCTCGAGCAGGAGGGTAACCGCGTCACCGGGCAGGAGTGCTGCGACTGCACCACACGCAAGTAGTGCGTAGCGCCGATTTCGTCGAAGCTGCGAAGGCGTGACGATGCCGCTGCGCGTCGCGGCTAGAACGGCGAGCGGTACCTGGAACACCAGGCCCATCGCGAGCAGGGTGGTCGCCGCGAAGCGGTAGTACTGACTGGCTTGGACGAGCACGTTGAACTGTTCGCTGTTGAAGTTCTGAAAAAAGCGCACTGCGGCCGGGAGGACGACGAAGTAGCCGAACACGACCCCCGTGACGAACAGCACCGGGATCGGCAGGATCAGCGAGCGCGCGACTCGTTGCTGCTTGGGGTCAAACGCTGGCAGGAGAAAGCCATAGAGCTGATAGAGGATGACCGGCAGGGAGAGGATCAACGCAAAGATCAGGGTGACCGTGATCGTCGCGGTGAAGGGCTCGCCGATTCCTAGCGTAACCGGCCGATCGCCGTCGGGCGGCGCGTGCAGCCCTGAGATAGCGCGGTCCAGTTGGGGAGCGACACCCGCCAGCGAGGCCTTCGTGGCGGGCGAAACGCCGCTACCGGGGCGCTCCAGCGCACCCACCACTCGCCGGAGCTGCTCGGCGACTACGCCCGCGTCTCGTTGCACGCGGTAGGAGGCTCCGAGTGGCCCATGTCCAGCCTCGACTTGCTTCTGCGTTTGCGTCGCGAGTGGCTTGTTGACTAGTTCCAGCAGCAGGTGGTTCTGCCACATGCAGAGCCCGAAGGCGACCACGAGCGCCGCGAGCGAGACGATTAGCCGAGTACGTAGCTCGGTCAGATGCCCGACGACGCTGAGGCGGTCTTCGTGGCCGAGGTGGCCGGCGGCGGTGGCCATGCAAGCTGGAGAGTCGGCTTCGCTAGGCCGCGGGTACGCGACGCTGTTCGTGCTGAACGTCTGCTCTGCCGACCGGCGCAAGTGTCGGTGACGACGCGCTGACAGCGGGTTGCGAGAGGCCCTGCGGCGAGGAGCCATGGGCCTCGCCGCTAAGCGACTCCTTGAAGCCGCGCATGCCGCTGCCAAGCGAGCGGCCCATCTCGGGCAGGCGCTTTGCGCCGAATACCAGCAGCAAGAGGATCAGCAGGAAAGCAATGTGGATTGGGTTATCAAGGCCCATTTTCTTTTAATCAACTCCCGTAGTTTGATGTCGTTATTCCGAGGAATACCGGGCTACTTCTTGATCAGCGGTCCCGCCGCGGCGAGCACTTCTGACTTGGAGAGCGGCTTGTCGAAGCCTTCGTTCGGAGTGGGGCTCGCGCCGATCAACAGATCGATCGCCGCGGCATGACGTGCCTCGACCTGCACGATGCTCCCAGCGGCGGTGAGTACTTCCTTGCTCTTCAGCGAGGGTGCCGCGCCGTTGTAGGCGCCCACTCCCGTGTTCTCGAGCGTCGAGGCGAGCTTCAGGAATGACCGCTCGTCTGACGCTGGGAACGCGAAGCTCGGTTTCGCGACCGGCTTGCCACCGAGCTTCTTGATCGTGCCGCTGAGCGCCGCGACGTGCTCGGCCTCCTCGGCGCCGAACTCCCTCGCGTAGGAGCGAGCCGTTCCCGACAGACCTACTTCCTTGCCCTTGACCTTGTAAAAGTCGGCCTCGAGGTACTCGAGGGTAAGCGCGAAGTTGAGTATGTCCAGGTCGCCGCCTCCTTCGGCGGCGAGAGCTTGCGATACGAACGGCGCGACAGATGCGGTGCCGTAAAAAGCGCCTGCGGCGAGCGCGCCGCGCAATATGAAGGCCGAGCGCGTCATGCCGTGGACCTCGCACGCGGCGAGCTCGGGATTCGCGATGATGTCGGTGTTGGTCACTGTGATCTGGTTCCTTTCAGGCTCGTGCTCGCCACTTAGGGCAGGAATGGTTTGACGGTGGCGAGGACCTTCGGCATCGCGGCCGGAACTGCGAAGGCGCCCTCGGGTGTGACGGGCTTTTTCACCAATGTCCCTAGCGTCGCCGCGTGGCGTGCCTCGACGGAGTGGATCGCAAGTGCGACCGCGAGCACTTCGGGGCTCTGGATCTTTGCCGCTTGCCCGAGGTAGGCAGCGGCACCGAGGTTCTCAACCGTGTAGGCAAGTTGCGCCACCTGTGAGGCGCTGTGGATCGGAAACTTGCCTTTCGGGTCGCTCGCGGGGGTGCCGCCCATTTTTTCAACGGCCCCTTTGAGTGAGGCGACGTGCGAGTCCTCCTGACTGCCGAACTTCTGCAGCAGGTCACCAACCTTGCCGCTGAACAGCTTCGCGGCGAT
>DATJOE010000176.1:0-46824 GCA_035507305.1 Solirubrobacteraceae bacterium
TGGCCGTGCACGCGGCCAGTACGCAGGTCGCGCACCTGGCCTGAGCACAACTTGCCGACGCAGCTGTGACAGATCCCCATGCGGCAGCCGAAGGGCATCTTTGCTCCGGCCTGCTCGCCCGCGAGCAGGATCGGCTGCTCGCCGTCGGAGACGGCCTGGATCCGACTGCGCTTCAGGGTGATCGTGCCACCACAGCCGCGCTCGCCGTCGCCAACGCGGGTCTCAGGCTGAAAGTGCTCGGTGTGCAGACGCTCGGCGAGGCCGTGCTCGCGCCAGTGCTCGCGCAACGCGTCGAGCAACCCGGCGGGGCCGCAGAGAAAAGTCTCACGCTCACGCCAGTCGGGGCAGATCGCTTGGACGGCCCGCGCGTCGAGCCGACCGTGCGCGCCCGTGAGTCGGAGATGCAGTCGGTAGCCGCCGTGGGTGCGGCGAAGCTGTGTCAGCTCGTCGGCAAAGATCACGCCCTCGCGGGTGCGGGAGCAGTGGATGTGCACGACCTCACGCAGCTCATCTCGGTGTGCGAGGGAGCGAAGCATGCTCGCGATCGGGGTGATCCCGCTGCCGGCGCTGACGAACAACAGTCGCTCGGGCAGAGGGTCGGGGAGCACGAACGTGCCTTCGACGCCGCCGAGGCGCACGACGGCGCCGGGCCGCACGCGCGTGTTGAGGAACGGCGAGACCTTGCCTTGTTCGACGAGCTTGGGCGTGATCGAGATCAGTCCGTCGGGTCGGGCGGGCTCGGAGGTGAGCGAGTAGGCGCGCCAGTGGTGGATGCCGTCGACGGCTACGCCGAGACGGAGGTACTGGCCCGGCTCGTGCCCGGGCCACTCCCAGCCGGGCTTGATCCAGACGGTCACGGCCTCAGGCGTCTCGCGTTGCACGCGCACGATGCGCCCGCGCAGCTCACGTGTGGACCAGAGCGGGTTGACGAGCTCTAGGTAGTCGTCTGGAAGCAGCGGCGAGGTGAACGAGCTGACGAGACGCAGCGCGCGTCGACGCGTAGGCGATACGAGCGGGACGGCGCCGCGTTCAGCCATCTTGCTCGGGTGTGCTCAGTCGTGAGATCATGACGCAGAACAATGTTACCTCGATTGAGGTTACATCAAACATGGTATCTTTGCGTGACGTATGGCACAGACGGCGAACGGGCGCGGACAGGCGAAGATGATGGACCGCGGCGAGACTCTGACGGCCGACGACGCGAAGACGGCGAAGCGTGCCGCGACCCGAACGGCAGACGAGTTGCAGGCCGAGCAGGTCCCCACTCGTCCGGCCGAGAACGACCTGACGATCGAGCAGCTGGCGGCGGAGGTTGGGATGTCGGTGCGCAACATCCGTAACCACCACACGCGAGGGCTGCTGCCGCCGCCGGAGGTACGCGCACGGGTGGGCTACTACAACGCGGAGCACGTCGCCCGCCTGAGGTTGATCCTCGATTTGCAGGCCGACGGCTTTAACCTCGCGGCGATCGAGCGGCTGCTGAGCGGGTCGGACGGTCTGGCTGAACGGCTGCTCGGCCTGCGCCGGGCAGTGACGACGCCGTTCGAGCCCGAGGAACCGGAGTTGATCACGGCGGAGGAGCTGCTTTCGCGGTTCGGCGACCTGAGCGAGAAGGACGCGGAGCGGGTGCGCAAGCTGGGTCTGCTGGTGCCGCTGGGCGACGGGCGCTTTGAAGCCCCAAGCCCGGCGCTGCTGCGCGCGGCGGAGCGGTGCATCACGCTGGGCATCCCGCTGCACGCGGCGCTCTCGGTGTCCGACAAGGTCAGCCGCGACACCGACTCGATCGCGCGCGCGTTCACGAAGCTGTTCATCCGCGAGCTGTGGGAGCCGTTCGACGAGGCGGGTCAGCCCGTGGAGGGCTGGGACGAACTGATCGAGAGCGTGGACGCACTGCGCCCGCTCGCGCTAGAGGCGTTGCTGGCGCTGTTCAAGCTGCGGATGACCGCGCAGCTTGAGCAGGCGTTCGGCAAAGTGATCGAGCACCAGGCCAAGCGCAAGTAGGCGACAGGTTTGGTGCTGGCGATCAAGATGCTGGCGGGCCGCTAGTTCATATGCTCGTCTAACTGAGCTCCAGCGCGCGAACGACAGGCGCGCGAACGGCCGATACCGCAAGCAGATTGGCCATGCAGCGAGCACAACTGATTCGCAAGCTCGTGCTCGACTCGCAATACGTGATCGACGAGCACCTCCTAGCCGGCGCGATTCTGGCGCGGGCCACAGTGCGTGGCCTGATCGGCGACGTGGCATTCCGCAACGATTCCGGCGGGTCGCGGCAAGTGCGGTCGTTCGGGCGCGACGCGGATGTGCGTTCGTTCCGCCCGTACGCGCCAGGTATGCCGCTGCGGGGTCGTGGCGGCACCCTGCACCTGGGGTTGATGTAGGGCGATGCTGCAGGTCTCGGTCCCGATCGCTCACGAGCTACTCGGCCAATGCATCAAGCAGGGCGAGGCGCTGGTCCAGCGCGCGAGCCTGGTAGGCGATTTCAGCGACTACGAGAGCTGGAAGTCGGCGCGCAAGCAGTGGATCGATCCGACGGTGCAAGCGCTCGAGCACATGTACGGCGGGTCGAAGGAGGGGCGCGAGTTCGCGGATGTGGTCACCTGCCCCGAGAGTGTGAAGCGCTGGCAGGAGCAGTACTCAGCTGACTTGCGGTGCGTCGAGGAAGCGATCGACCTGCTGAAGGTCCTGCAAGGGGAGTTGGCCTTCACGGGGGGCACCGCGCAGCCAGGTCACGCGGGTGGCCCGGCGGGTGAGCTGGGGCAGGGCTCGGACGGGGAGTCGAACCGGCCGGGTGACACAAATGGACTCGCGACGACAGAACAGCTCCGCAAGATGCCAGCGATCGATGTGGACGCCCCCTCGATCGAGGCGCCCGACCCCTCCCCCCACCCGGACGAGCACGCAGCCGCGGACACGGCGCCGGGCGAGCCGGCCCGAGAAGCGCAAGCACCCGACCCAAGCGCGGAGGCGCGGGTGTCAGCACAGGACCCAAGCCCGCAGGCGCCTCACACGCCGCTCGAGCGGCCCTTCGCGGAGCCCCCTGCCGAACGGCGCGACTTCCAGCAAGCCGCGGTGGGGGCGGAGCTCACGCCCGCGCAGTCGGTTGGCGTGGAACTGGCCCCGCAAGAGACTCCAGGCACACCGGCGGAGCGTGACGAGGGCGGGGCCGCGGCGGCACCGGCACGCACGCGCCAGGTACTGCTGGCGCACGGTCGCGACGAAGGCTGGAAGCAAGCGGTCGAGCACCTGCTCGAACAGGCGGGGGAGCACGAGATCAGGATCGTGAACCGCCGCGCGGAGCGTGGACGACTGACAGAGGTGCTGGGCGAGGAGACCCCGGCGCGCTACGCGGTCGTGCTGCTGACCGCGGACGACGTCGGTGGCCCCCGCCTGGAGTCAAACGCCGAGCCGTACTTCTCCACGCGCGCGCACCAGGAAGTCGTGTTCGAGATGGGCTTTCTGATCGCGGCACTCAGCCCGGGGCGGGTGTGTGTGCTCTACGAGGATGGCGTCGAACTGCCCTACGACCTGGAGGGCGTCTCGCACGTGCGCCTCGACCTGGCGGGCACGTGGCAACCGAAGCTGCTGCTGCACCTGCGCCGGGCAGGCTTCGACTACGACATGAACAAGCTCGCGGCCTGAGCGGCGGCGCTCAGACCTCGACGGGCACGAGCGGAAGGCCCGCGACGGAGCTGCGCGCCCGCAGCAGCGTTCCGCCCAGCTCGGGATTCGACTCGTTGTCGGCGGTGCTGATCAAGACGTCGCACATGTCCTCGCCGCCGAAGCTGATGCTCGACACGAACGAAGCTGGCAGATCGACGACGCCGTCGAGCGTCCCGTCGGAGCGAAAGCGCGCGACGCCGCCGCCCTCGCCGAGGGCGACCCACACCCCGCCCTCGACGTCGAGCGCCAACCCGTCGCAGGAGCCTTGCGGCGAGCTGCAGAAGTCCTCACCTTCGCGTGAGCCGTCGGCACGCACGGCGAGGACCGCCCCGCGCGAGTAGTCGCTCACGTAGACGGTCGCGCCGTCGGGGGAGACACCAATCCCGTTAGGCCAGACGACGTCCTCGCTCAAAACGACCAGCTCGCCCGAGGGCAGCAACTCGACGAGTCGGCCCGGGACGGGCTGCTCCCCGGCGAGCGGGGCGTAGCGCAGCTCGCCGGCGAGGAGCCCGCCGCGGGGGCTTACGCCGAGATCGTTGTAGCCACGAACGTCCTCATCGCTCAGCAACTCACGCTGCTCACCGTTCGACTGCAGGTGCAGGACGCTGCGGCCGCTCACGACCCAGCCGCCATCGGCGTGCGCGACGATCCCTCCGATCCCGCGGCGCTTAGGCAGCAGCTCGCGCACGACGCCCTCGAGCGAGCACGACCAGACGCCGCCCGCGATCACATCGCTGTACACGGCTTCCCCGGCGGGGCCGATCCGCGGTCCCTCGACCAACCCGTGCGGTCGATCGAGCACCGCCCGCAACGGAGCGATCTCCCCCAATAACGTCATCGCCCGTCCAGCATAGGCGGGGGCGGGCGGCGATAGGCGGGGTGTGGAGCGGCTTACCAGCTACTTCCCGCGAGCGGTACCGAACGTCGCCTCCTTTACAGCGCCCGACGCTTGACAGATAATGAACGTGATGCAGGTCCACTTCTGCGGCGTGCGAGGATCGCTGCCGGCGGCCGGCGGAGACTTTGTCCGCTACGGAGGGCACACCTCTTGCCTCGCGCTGGCGCCCGACGGCGCGAAAGCGCCGACGCTGTTCCTTGACGCGGGCACGGGATTGCTGCAAGCCCTCGGGCTGCTTAACGGGTCGCCGTTCGACGGCGCGCTGCTACTCACGCACCTGCACTGGGACCACGTCGTGGGCCTTCCGTTCTTCGCGGCAAGCGAAAGCGAGGAGCTGCGCGTGGACGTGCTGCTCCCTGAGCAGGAGAGCGGAGCCGACGCGGCTAGCGCACTCGGCGGCCTGATGTCGCCGCCATATTTTCCGGTGGGCCCGCGCCAGCTATACGGTCACTGGTCATTCTCGACGCTCGCACAGGGGGAGCGGGAGGTCGAGGGGTTCTCGGTGCTCGCGCGGGAGATCCCTCACAAGGGCGGGCGCACCTACGGCTATCGCGTGAGCCTGGGGGGAGCGACGATCGCGTACCTGCCCGACCACAACCCGACGGCGCTCGGCCCGGGAGAGGACGGACTCGGCGAGTACCACCCCGCGGCGCTGGAGCTGGCGCGCGAAGCCGACTTGCTGGTGCACGATGCCCAACTGCTGCCCGAGGAGCTACCGGCCGAAGCCCACTTTGGACACGCGGCGGCTGACTACGCGGTCGCGCTGGCCGAACGCGCGGAAGCACGCGCTGTGGCGCTATTCCACCATCGCCTGGACCGCACGGACGACGAACTGGACGCTCTGGCGGCACGGCTCGCGGGACGCTCCGCGGCGGTGAGCGTTGCAGCCGAGGACGTCGTCCTCCACCTCTAGGCCAGTCCGCACTGCCGACGGATGCGTCCGGCGCGGGCGCGGCGCGAAGATTAAGCCGCGCCGGCGGGCTGGGGCGCGGTGGGGTCGGCGCCCTCATTCCCCGGATGCTCGCGGGCGAGGTATTCCTCGATCGCGGAGGGGTTCTCGCCTGAGCGTTCGGCGACTCGCAGCAGGTCGCCCATCGTCGCGACCTCCTCGACCTGCTCCTTGATAAACCACTGCATGAACTGCTCGGAGGTGTAGTCGCCGGCCTCGCGCGCCGTGGCGGCGAGCGCGTTGATCTGCTCGGAGACACGCTGCTCCTGCTCGAGCGCGAGCGCGATCGGCTCAGTCGCGTTTGCGAAGCGCGAGTTGGGCGGCGCCACGCCGGGGGTCGTGACCTCGGCGCCGGTGTCGAGCAGGAACTGCACCATCATCATCGCGTGGCCGCGCTCCTCGAGCGCCTGGCGATAGAAGAAGCGTCCCAGCTGGGGTAGCGCCTCGGCGTCGTAATAGACCGCGCAGGCGACGTACTGCTGGTGGGCGGCGAACTCGTTGGCGATCTGCTCGTTGAGCTTGCTTGCGAAGGCTGGTGCGGGTGGCATTGCCGAAGCCTATCGAGCGCGCCCGCGACCCCTCACACGGCGATGCTTCACCCGCCGCGGCTCACTCGACCACGTAGCGGGCGGGCACGAAGCGCTCGGTGCTCTTGGGAGGGCGCTTGTACTTGCGCCGCTGGCGCGGCGGGAGCTTGACCGGCTTGCCGGTCCCTACGTGCTCGTAGGGCACGACCGATAGCAGGTGGCTGATCAAGTTAAGACGTGCGGTGCGCTTGTCGTCGGCCTCGACCACGTACCACGGGCTCTGCTCGGTGTCGGTGCGCGCGAACATCCGGTCCTTGGCCTCGGCGTAATCGACCCACCGAGCGCGTGCCTGCAGGTCAGTCGGGCTGAACTTCCACCGCTTGCGAGGATCGGAGAGCCTTTTCTTGAAGCGCCGCTCCTGCTCCTCGTCGGAGACCGAGAGCCAGTACTTCACAAGCATGATCCCGTCGTTCTGCAACGCCTGCTCGAAGGCGGGGCAAAAACGCAGGAACTCCTCGTACTGCTCCTGGGTGCAGTAGCCCATCACGTGCTCCACGCCCGCGCGGTTGTACCAACTGCGATCAAACAGCACGATCTCCCCGCCGGCGGGAAGGTGCGCGACGTAGCGCTGGAAGTACCACTGCGAGCGCTCGCGCTCGTTCGGCGTGGGGACGGCGGCGATACGACATGTGCGCGGATTCAAGTAAGAGGTGATCCGCTTGATCACGCCACCCTTGCCCGCGGTGTCGCGGCCCTCGAACAGCACGACGAGGCGACGGCCCTCGGCGACGACCCACTCCTGCAAATAGACCAGCTCGGTCTGCAGGCGCAGCAACTCGTTCTCGTATTGCTTCTCGGAGAGACGCTGGGGCTCGGCCACCGCGAAGCATGATCCCACCCCTGGCGATCCACCGGGGTGCGCCGCAGAACAAACGACGAACGCAAAGCATCGTACGCGTAGGCTTGCGCGGTGAGCGAGCCCGGGCCAACACTCGATGAGGAGCTACTGCTCTGGCTCGGTGACGAGCCGCCGGAGGTGCGCGCGGCGGACGCGATGCGCGTGCGCGAGATCGCGGCGGAGTTCGCGGGCGGCTTCAACGCGCTAGCCGATGTGTCCCCGGCGGTGAGCGTGTTCGGCTCGGCTAGGACGCCGCGCGGGCATCCGGACTACGCGCTGGTGCGCGAGATCGCGGCGGCGCTGGGTCGCGCAGGCTACGCGATCATCACGGGTGGCGGCCCGGGCCTGATGGAGGCCGCGAACCGAGGTGCACGCGAAGTCGGCGCAACGTCGGTGGGCTGCAACATTGTTCTGCCGCGCGAGCAGCACCTGAACGACTACCTGGACATCGGCCTGACCTTCGAGCATTTCTTCGCGCGCAAGGTGATGTTCGTGCGCTACGCCTGCGCATTCGTGATCGCGCCGGGTGGCTTCGGCACGATGGACGAGCTGTTCGAGGCGCTAACGCTGATCCAGACCGGGACGATCCGCCACTTCCCGGTGATCCTCACGGGCACCGAGGAGTGGGACGGGATGCTCGAATGGCTACGCGAGCGCGCACTCGCGGACGGGCGCGTGGACGAGCACGACCTGGCGCTGCTGAGCCGCACCGACGACCCGGAGGAGATCCGCGCGATCGTCGACGCGGCGTGTGCCAGCCAGCGCGAGCAGGCCGAGCAGCTGCCGCGGCGGACTGTCGATCCCGCCGGCTGAACGCTCACGCGGTCGCGTGGGGACCCGCTACGCGCTGGTGCGCGGATGCAGCGTGACCGCAGGCTCCTCGCTCGGCTGCCCGGCCGCGCGCGCGGGCACCCCGGCGGCGGCATAGGCGTCGAGCGCGTCAAGCGTCTCGGCCTTCAGCAGTGTCTGGGCGAGGCTCTCGAGCTGGTCGCGGTGCTCGGTGAGCAGGCGAGTGACGTCGGCGTGCGCGGCATCGACGAGCTTGCGCACCTCCTCATCCACGAGCCGCTGCGTCTCGGCGGAGGTCTCGCTCGCGCCCGGCAGCAGGGGGCCCTGGTCCTCGGAGGGAAGCACGGTGATCGGCCCGATCGCCTCGCTCATCCCCCATCGCCCGACCATCTGGCGGGCGATCGCGGTGAGCTGCTGAAGGTCGGACTCGGCGCCGGAGGTAATCGATCCATAGACGACCTCCTCGGCGACGCGACCGCCGAGCGCGACGCGGATCTTCGCTTCGAGGTCTTCGCGCGAGTAGGAGACCCTGTCGGTATCGGGGGTCGAGAGCGTCACGCCGAGCGCCATCCCGCGAGGGATGATCGAGACCTTGCGCACGGGGTCGGCGCCGGGCGTGAGCATCCCGACGAGCGCGTGCCCGGACTCGTGGTAGGCGGTGCGCTCGCGGTCAGCGGGCGAGAGCAGGATGCCGCGCGGCGCGCCGAGCAGGATCTTCTCTAGCGAGTCGGTGAAGTCGCTTTGGCTGACCTTCTCATGATCGCGGCGCGCGGCGAGCAGCGCGGCCTCGTTGGCGAGGTTCGCGAGGTCGGCGCCAACCATCCCGGGCGTGCTCGCGGCGAGCGCGTCGAGGTCGACATCCTGTGCGAGCGGGATCGAGCGGGTGTGCACTTCGAGGATCTTGCGACGCCCCATACGATCGGGCGCCTGGACGGCGACGCGGCGGTCGAAGCGCCCGGGGCGCAGCAGCGCGGAGTCGAGCACGTCGGGACGATTTGTGGCCGCGAGCACGACGACGGCCTGCGAGCTCTCAAAGCCATCCATTTCGGTGAGGATCTGGTCGAGCGTCTGCTCGCGCTCGTCGTTCGCGCCGCTGACCGCGACGGAGCCCTGGCGTGAGCGGCCGATCGCGTCGAGCTCGTCGATGAAGATGATCGAAGGCGCGGCCTCCTTCGCCTTCGCAAACAGGTCGCGTACGCGCGAGGCGCCGACCCCGACGATCGCCTCGATGAACTCGGAGGCGGAGATCGAGAAGAAGGCCGCGTGCGCCTCGCCGGCGACCGCGCGGGCGAGCAGCGTCTTGCCAGTTCCCGGCGCACCCGAGAGCAGGACCCCGTGCGGCATACGGCCCCCCAGGCGTCCGTAGCGCTCGGGGTTGCGCAGGAAGTCGACGATCTCAGATAGCTCGGCCTTAGCTTCGTCGATCCCGGCGACGTCGTCGAACGTGACGCGGATCTTCTGTGGGTCGATCTGACGCGCCTGGGAGCGCCCAAAGTTGCCGAGCGCGCCCATCGCCCCACCGGCTTTCGCGGCGCGCCGCGCGAGCAGCACGAACAGGCCGACGATCAGCAGCGTAGGCCCGAAGCCGAGCAGCAGCTCGGCGAGCAGCGAGCGGCTTTCGCCCGTGGGCTTCGCGTTGATCTGGACGTTCTTTTCTTTGAGCAGCGCAGTGAGCTGGGAGTCATTCCAGAATGTCGGGATCTCGGTGGCGAACAGCTTCGTGGGCGTGGCCTTCTTGTCGCTCGCGGGATAGCGCTGCTTGCTCTTGAAGGTTCCTTCGATCGTGTCGCCCTTGGTCGAGATCGACTTGACCGTGCCTCCCTGCACCTGCTGCAGGAAGTAGGGGTTAAAGGGAACGGTCACGCGCTGTTCGCCGATTTTCGGCTGGAACAGGAACAGCGCGATCCAGTTGATCGCGACGAGCACGAGGATCAGAACGAAGAAACTGGGACGCCGGTGAGCGGGAGGCCCGCTCGGCGTCTGCTCAGGCATCCCGCGCCCGTCGGGCGCGGGCGCCACCTGCCAGCCGCGCTTGTCGCGCGGCATCGGCGGGTGAGCGTCGGCCCGGCTCGCTCCCGGGCCCGCCCCCGTCGTGTTCGGCTTTGGCGATTGCTCGTCGGGCACGGATCAATCCTACGCCGCGGGGCTGGAGCTCAGAGCGACCACCAGCGACCGATGTGCGCGACAGCCCGCGCGGTGAGCGGGTCCTCCTCGCCAAGCGCGCGCGGCGGGCGGTCATCGCCGAGCGCGAGCAGCGCCTCGCGCAGCGAGACCGCGAGCGCGGCGGGTTCGTAGCCGCCCTCGAGGATCACGCCGACCGGCGCCTTGCACTCGCTAGCTAGGTCGCGCACGTGGCGCGCCATCTCGGCGAACGAGCGATCCTCGAGCATGCATTCGCCGAGCGGGTCCGCGCGGTGCGCGTCGAAGCCCGCGGAGATCAGCACGAGCTCGGGCGCGAACTCTCGCGCCGCGGGGACGATCACGCGCGCGAGCAGCGAGAGCCATAGCTCCTCGCCCGAGCCGGCGGGCACGGGCAGGTTGATCGTGAAGCCCTCGCCGGAGCCGGAGCCCACGTCCTGCAGCGGGCCGGTGCCCGGATAGAAGTTGCCCTGGTGGATGCTCGCGTAGAGCACGTCGTCGCGCGAGCGAAACGACTCGGCGCTTCCGTTGCCGTGGTGGACGTCCCAGTCGAGCAGCAGCACCCGGGCCGCGCCATACTCGCGGATCGCGAGCTCCGCGGCGATCGCGGCGTTGTTGAATAGGCAGAAGCCCATTGCACGATCGGCTTCGGCGTGGTGTCCTGGGGGTCGGGCGACGGAGCACGCGAGCGAGCGCTCGCCCGTGCGCAGCGATCGCGTGACTTCGCAGGCCCCGCCCGCGGCGTGCAGCGCGGCCCGCCAGGAAGCGGCGCCGACGACGGTGTCGAGGTCCGCGGCGCCACCGCCCGCGAGCGCTAGCCGCTCAATCCGCTGGACGTGCTCTGCGTCGTGGATCAGCTCCAGCTCGCGGACGCTCGCCGCGGGCGACTCGCGGCGCTCCCAGCCGAGCCAGTCCTCGCCGGCGAGCACGGCATCGATCGCCCGCAACCGCTCGGGGATGTCGGGGTGTCCGGGCATGAGCTCGCGCGGGTCGTGCTCGAACGAGGATGGGTGGGAGAAGTAGAGACCGGTGCGGCGCAGGTCACTGCCCATGAGAGGAGTCTGCCACCGTGGCCGAAGGCGACGCTCGGCCACCTAGACTCGGCCGCTAGAGCGCAAGCTGCAGCGGCGCTTCGAGCAGTCCCTTCACCTCGCCGAGGAACAGCGCGGCATCAGCGCCGTAGAGGATTCGGTGATCGCAACTGAGCGTGAGGGTCATCAACTGTCGCTCGACGATCTCCCCACCCTCGCGCGCGAGCACCGTGCGCGTGGCGCCAACGCCGAGGATCGCGGCCTGCGGCGGGTTGATTACCGGCACGATCTGGGTCATCCCGTACATGCCGAGGTTCGAGACCGTGAACGTGCCGCCCGCGAGCTCGGGCGGGGCGATCGTCCCGAGCCGCACGCGCTCGGCAAGCGCCCGGGTCTCGCGCGCGATTTGGCCGAGCGCCTTGCGATCGGCGTCGGCGACGACGGGTACGACGAGCGCCTCCTCGGCGGCGACCGCGACGCCGACGTTGACGCGCTCGTGCAGCTCGAAGCCACCGTCGATCCAGGATCCATTCGCGCGGGGGTGGCCGCGCAGCGCGAGCGCGCAAGCCTTGACGATTAAGTCGTTCAGCGAGGGCGCCTCGCCTTCGAGGATCCCCTTCAGCTCGGCGCGGAAGCCGATCGCGGCGTCCATCACGACTTCGGTCTGCACCTGGAACTCGGGGATCGTCGCCTTGGCCTCGGCCATCCGTCGGGCGATCAACCGCTGGGTGCGGGTGGGCTCGACGCGATGCGCGCCTCCCTTAGCGGTGCCGTTCGCGCCCGCGTCGAGGGAGTGCGATTCCGCGGGCGAGACTGGCTCGGCCGTAGGCGGCGATGCGAGGATGCGCTCCCGCCCTGGCGGAGAGACCCCGGCGGCGCTCAGCACATCGCTCTGCAGCACCCGCCCACGCGGCCCGCTCCCGGCGAGTTGCGCGAGCGCCACGCCATGCACACGCGCGGCCCGGCGCGCGAGCGGCGTCGCGAGCACGTTCGCTGGCTCGGACGCATGCGCCACACCGTCCCCGACAGGCTGCGACTCGGCGTATATACGGTGGCTATCGGAACCAAGAATCGAAGCCCCCACACCCTCGGACTCGACAGGTTCCTGCGCCACGGGCTCGGGCACGTCTGGCTCAACCGGCGCATCCTGCTCAGCCGCCGCACCGACCCGCGCGATCGGCACGCCGACCGCGACGGTCTCCCCCTCGGGAACGAGGACATGAAGGACGCCTTCGAGGTCGGCCTCGTAGGTCATGCTCGCCTTGTCGGTCTCGATCTCGACGAGCTCCTGCCCGCGCGAGACGCGCTGGCCCTCGGCGATGAGCCAGCGAAGGATCGTGCCCTCCTCCATCGAGTCAGACAGGCGTGGCATCACGATCTGGTCGGACGTCTGACGGGCCGTGTCGGTGCGCTCGCCGGTGGAGCTCATGCGATCAGGTCCAGCGCCGCGCCGACGATCGTCTCGGCGTCGATCCCGAAATGGCAGTAAAGGTCTTGTACGTCGCCTGACTGCCCAAAGTCCTGCACGCCGAGGCAGGCGATCGGCACCCCGTCCACAGCGGCGAGGAACGAGAGCGCATGGGGATGCCCGTCGAGCACGGTCACGAGCGGTGCGGCGCGCCCGCGGGGGAAGAGCTCGCCCAGCACGCGATCGTCGCCGTCGTACAGCCCCTGGCGCGCCTGCAGCGCACGGAAGATCAAATCGGCGGAGGTGAGGCAGACGACGTCGGCGCGCCGCCCCGCGGCGGCGAGCTCGTCGGCGGCGGCAAGCACCTCGGGCAAGATCGCGCCCATCCCGACGAGCGTGACCTCTGGAGCGGCATCCCCCTCGGCCTCGCGCAACCGGTAGCCGCCACGTAGCACCTGGGCACGGCGCGCCTCGCGTGCAGCGCCGTCCTCGGGCACGGCGGCGAGCCGCTGCTCGACGGGCCGCGTTGAGAGACGCAGGTAGGCAGAGCTGCCGTCCTCGCGCCCGAGCCGGGAGAGCGCGTGCAAGAGCACCCACTCGAGGTCCTGCCCGAAGGCGGGCTCCCAGGCGGTGCAGCGCGGCTGCTCGATCCCGACGGCGGGGGTGATGATCGACTGGTGTGCGCCGCCCTCGGCGGCGAGCGTCACGCCCGCGGGGGTGCCGACGAGGATCGACTGGCCGCCGGCGTAGATGCCAAAGGACCATTGCTCGAGCGCGCGGTTGACGAAGGGGTCGTACAGCGTCCCGATCGGCAGCAGCGGGACGCCGTCGCGCGACCAGGTGGCGCCGAGCTCGCCGAGCAGCCCGACGAGGCTGCCCTCGGCGATCCCCAGCTCGATGTGGCGGCCGTGCTCTGACTCGCGCCAGCGCACGAGGGTGTCGGAGTCATCAGCGAACCAGTCAATCCGCTCGCCGAGGCTCCATACCCCTGCGCGGTTGATCCAACCGCCGAGGTTCGTGGAGGAGGCGACGTCGGGGCTGAGCGAGACGACATGGGCAGCGGCATCGGGCGCGTCGTGGGCGAGGTCCATCAAAAAGCGCCCGAAGCTCTGCTGCGTGGATTCGGAGCCGGCGTGCGCGCGACCAAGGTCAGCGGGGATCGACGAGGGCTGACTCACGCGCAGCGGCTCGCGCTTCAGCCGCGCGGCGGTCGCGCCGCACAGCTCGGCCTCGGCGGAGTCCTCGGGAAAGCGCGCCCAGGGGCGCTCGACGTCGGCGCCGAGGTCGCCCGCCAGCTCCCGCCACTGCGCGTCTGAGAGCAGCGCGGAGTGGTTGCCGGGATGGCCCTCGGTCGGCAACCCCCACGCCTTGATGGTGTAGGCGAAGATCACGGTGGGCCGGTCCTTGACCTCGTCGGCGCGGCGGTAGGCGTCGAGCAGGTCGGCGAGGTCGTGGCCGCCTAGGTCGCGCACCGCGGCGGCGAGCTCGACGTCGGGGACGTCCTTGATCAGCCGCTCGACCTCGCGCCGCGAGCGGCCCTCGCCAGGCAGCCGTTCGCGCAGCTCGGCGGCGGGGGCGCGCAGCATGCGCTGGTACTCCTCGTTGGGCATCGCGTCAATCCGCACGCGCAGCGCCTCGCCCCCGCGGCGAGCGAACAGCTCGCGTAGCCGTCGCCCGTACTTCACGATGATCGTCTGCCAGCCAGCGGCCTCGAACATCGCGCCGACGCGACCCGCGGCGATCTCGGGCACGACGCGGTCGAGCGACTGGCGGTTGAGGTCCACGATCCACAGCACCTCGCCGAGACGCGCGACCATCGGGTCGACGAGGGCTTCCCAGATAGCGCCCTCATCAAGCTCGGCGTCGCCGACGAGCGCGATGTGCCGTCCACCCTGGGGCACCTCGAAGTGCCCGGCGACGTAGCGGTGAGCGAGCGCGCTCCAGATCGTCGCGGTCGCGCCGATCCCGACGGAGCCGGTGGAGAAGTCGACGGGGTCGGGATCCTTCGCGCGCGAGGGGTAGCTTTGCAGCCCGCCAAACTCGCGCAGACGAGGAAGGTAAGACTCATCGAGCTGCCCGAGCAGGTAGTTGATCGCGTGCAGGACGGGCGCGGCGTGCGGCTTGACCGAGACGCGATCGGGCGCGCGCAGGTGCTCGAAGTAGAGCGCGGTCATGATCGAGACGATCGAGGCCGAGGAAGCCTGATGACCGCCGACCTTCACGCCCGAAGAGGTCTCGCGCACCTTGTTCGCGTGGTGCACCATGCTCATCGCGAGCCAAAGCACACGGCGCTGGACGGCATCGAGCACGTCCAGCTCGCCGGCGCTCGCACCGGACTCCGGCTCCGCGGACAGCACTGGAGCGCCCCTCGCCATCGAGACCATCAAAGCCGATCGACCGTTCTTCCACGATCAAACCTGCGCGACCAGGGATTTCTACGCAGGATTATTTATATTTATTAATTAATCGAATAAGATTCTTGCGTCGTGGAGCTTGACGAGACGGACCTGGAGATCATCGAGCTGCTGCGCGAGGACGCGCGGCGGACGTTCGCGGACCTGGCCGAGCGCGTCTCGCTCTCCTCGCCCGCGGTCAAGCGCCGCGTCGATCGGCTCGAGCGCGGGGGCGCGATCGTCGGCTACACCGCGCTCGTGGACCACGCGCTGCTGGGCCGCCCGCTGCAGGCGTTCACCGAGCTGCGCTTCGCGGGAAACTTGCCCGTCGATCAGATCGCCGGGATCGCTGACGGCATCCCCGAGGTGCAGACGATCTTCACGACCGCCGGCGACCCCGACGCGCTCGCCTGGATCCGCGTCCGCGACGTAGACGACCTCAAGCGCGTGATCGACCTGCTGCGACGGTCGGGTCGCGTGACCGGGACGAAGACGCTGATGGTCCTGAGCAGCTCCAGCTCGGCGCCCCAGGCTTAAACAGGCGCCGCCCGGGCAAGCTCAGGCGCAAAGCTCGCTGCTGATCAGTTCGCGATCGTCGTGGGCGAAGGCCTCGATCGTGTTCACGCGCCCGTGTTCGACCCCGAACGCGATCGCGCGCCCATGCCAGCGTGCGAGGTAGAACGTCACGAGTCCCCCGCTGAGGCCGCCGGTGATCAGCCGGGCGCGCGGATAGCGGCGGCGCATCGCGGGGATGCTCGTCCCGACCGAGACGCCGCGAGTGGTGATTGCGTGCGGCGAGTTGGTGAACAGGGCGATGAGCCCTTCTCCGGAGAACGCGATTCCCGTCGCCCCCGGTCCCTGCTCGCACGCGCAAACGCCGGGAATCGCCCCACGCGAGCAGTCGTAGTGAACGCCGAGCGTGCGCTCAACGGTGGAGAGGCTCATCCCCCAGCGCAGCGGGCCCACGCCCTCGAAGCTGATCTTCACCCGCGGGCGCGCTTGTGCCACGGGCACCGCGGCGTACGCGCCCAGCAGGACGGCGATGCATCCCACCGCGGCCGATGCCCGCCTCCACCGTCGCGGGTAGAGAGTCCAATTTTTCGCCGAGTTCGTCACTGTCGTCAGTCGGTCAGAGTACAGTCGGCCGGCGATGATCGCTGTGGTCCCGGTACGTCTCCTCGCCGCGATCTGCCTACTGGCGACGGCGAGCGCGCTCGCGCTGCCGGTAAGCGCCGCGTTAGCGGGTTGCCTAGCGGAGCAAGGCAAGCGATGTCCCAGTTTTGTGCAGCCCACCGCCGGGCGCCCCTGGCACGTGTCGCGCATCGAAATTGGCGAAGACGGACGGCCTTCGTGCGCGCACGCGCGACGTCTGATCGTCAGCTGGATCAAGCATCCCGCGAGCCGCATCTACGACGCCGATACCAGGCTTTACTGGTACAGGATCAGCCACACCGAGCTGGACTTCGGCGCGGGTTTGTGCGGGTACCTGAAGTTCTTCGCGGCGCGATGAACACGTGCGCGGGCGCGCGGCTCGACTAGAACACCACGGTCGTATCCCCGGCCTGCAGAACCCGGTCTTCACAGTGCCAGCGAACCGCGCGTGCCAGCACCGTGCGCTCGATGTCGGCGCCGAGCTGCATCAGCGCGGGCACGTCCTCGCGGTGCGAGACCCGCACCGTGTCCTGCTCGATGATCGGCCCCTCGTCCAGTCCCTCCGTGACGTAGTGGGCCGTCGCCCCGATCAGCTTCACGCCGCGCTCCTTCGCCTGCACGTATGGCGCAGCGCCCGCGAACGCTGGCAGGAAAGAGTGATGGATGTTGATCGCGGGCACCGCCAGCTCGCGTAGGAACTCGCCGCTGAGGATCTGCATGTAGCGCGCGAGGATCACGAGGTCGACGCTCTCGGGCAAGAGCAGATCGAGTAGCGCGCGCTCGGCCTGCGGCTTGCGGCCGCGCTCGACGGGCACATGCGCGTAGGGCAGCCCGAACGACTCGGCGTCAGCGCGTAGGTCGGGGTGGTTCGAGGCGACGAGCCGCACGTCGATCTCCAGCTCGCGACGGCGCCAGCGCCAGAGCAGGTCGAGCAGGCAGTGGTCCTCGCGCGAGACGAGGATCGCCGCCCGCTTGGGGCGCCGTGCGTCCCACATGCGCCAGCGCATCTGCAGCGGCTCCCCCACCTCGTGGGCGAACGCCTTCTCCAGCTCGGCGCGCTGCTCGTCGTCGAGCGCGAGGTCGAACTCCATGCGCATGAAGAACGTGCCGCCGCGCGGGTCGGTCGTGTGCTGATCCGAGTGCACGATATTCGCCCCGACACGCGTGAGGAACTGCGAGGTCGCCGCGACGATCCCGGGTTGATCTGGGCAGGCGATCGTCACGCGGGTGATCGGCGGGCGTGAGGGAGTAATCGGGTCGTCGGGGTTCACGGTCGGTGGCCGGGGATCGCGATCGGGTCGTGGGGGTTCATTTTCTTGCGTGTGTATCGCAGGCGTATATACAGCGGCCCGAAACGTACAGGCGAGCGGTGTCCCTGGCAGGCACTCTCGCAGTCGGCGTATATACATCTGCTATCGGCGCTCGCGTTTCGACAACCGGCCCCACGCCTTTGCCTCCCCCGCCGCCCGCGGTCGCGGTCCTCGGCGCCGGCTTGATGGGCGCGCAGATCGGCGTCGAGTACGCGCTCGGCGGCTGTGAGGTCTCGTTTCTCGCGCGCGAGCGCACCCGCGCTGAGCCACGTGTCGAGCAAGCGCTTGGCCTCGCGCGTGCCCACGGGCTCGTTGACGAGGACGCGCTCGCCCGCGCCCGCGAGGCGATCAACTGGGAGGAGCGCGAGCCCGAGCTGATCGTCGAGTCGCTGCCCGAGGACCTCGAGCTGAAGGCGTCCGTGCTCGGCCCAATCGCCGGGCGTCACCCAGGCGCAACCGTCGCCACGAACACCTCCTCGATCTCAATCGGTGCGCTCGGCGAGGCGGCCGCCATCGCAGAGCGGATCGTCGGCACCCACTACTGGAATCCACCGCTCTTGATGCCGCTCGTCGAGATCGTCGCCGGCCCCGAGACGCCGCTCGCGCTGCGCGACCGCACGATCGAGCTACTCCGCGCGATCGGCAAGCGCCCCGTCGTGCTCGAGCGCGAGGTCGACGGCCTGCTGTGGAACCGGCTGCAGCTCGCCGTCCTGCGCGAGTCGCTGTGGCTCGTCGAGCAGGGGATCGCCACGCCCGAGACGGTCGATCAGGTGATGCGCGATGGGCTCGCGCGGCGCTGGCGGCTCACCGGGCCATTCGAGACCGTCGGGCTCGGCGGCGCCGCCACGTTCGACGCGATCGCCGCCAACCTGTTTCCCGTGCTGTCGGATGCAAAGTCCGGGAATGGCTTCGGTCCCTATGTGCCGAGCGACCCCGCGCTGCTCGGTGAGTTGCGCGAGCGTCGGGACGACGCGCTCGCCGCCGAGCTGCGAGCCGAACGTCGAGAGGAACATGCCGCCGAGCGCGATCCGACAGAGCCCGAGTCATGACGTGTTCCCCGCTCCTCGCCCGCTCCATGTACTCTATATCGACTGATCGATATGCAGGAGAGGTAAGGAGATAGCGATGGCCCGCGATCCACGGCACGACATCCTTTTCGAGCCGGTACCAATCGGGCCAAAGACGCTTCGCAACCGCTTCTACCAGAGCCCTCACTGCACGAGCTTCGGCGACGACGTGCCCGGCTCGCAGGCCGGCATCCGCGGGATGAAGGCCGAGGGCGGCTGGGCCGCGGTCAACACCGAGTTCTGCTCGGTGCATCCCTCGAGCGACGCGCGCCCCGTGATCTCAGCGCGAATCTGGGACGACGAGGACGCGCGCAACCTCAAAGCGATGGTCGACCTCGCGCACGAGCACGGCGCGCTCGCGGGGCTGGAGCTGTGGCACGGCGGCTACGTCTCCGGCAACAAGGAGTCGCGCATGCCGGCGCCCTCGGCGAGCCAGGTCTCGGACGAGGCGCTCGCCTCGGCCGCTTGCTACGAGCTGGACAAGGCCGGGATCCGCGAGATCCAGGGCTACTACGTCGCCGCCGCCAAGCGTGGGCGCGACGTCGGCTTCGACATCGTCAACGTGCACGGCTCCGAGGGCGGCGCGATCACCGGCCACTTTTTGATGGCCAAGCTCAACAAGCGCACCGACGAGTACGGCGGCTCGCTGGAGAACCGCGCGCGCTTCTGGCTGGAGACGATCGAGCTGGTCCGCGAGGCCGTGGGCGATGACTGCGCGATCACCGCGCGCCTGTGCATCGACACGCTGAACGACAGCCCGCTGGGGATTCGCGCGGGCGAGGAGGCATTCCAGTTCGTCCAGCTCGCCGACGAGCTCGTCGACTTCTGGGACTTCCAGGTCGGCGGCTGGAGCTCGGCGGACTGGCCCGAGAAGAACGTCCCCGCCTCGCGCGTCGCGGGCGAGTTCAGCCACCGCCCCTACTACGAAGCCGTGCGTCCCGCGACGAAGAAGCCGATCGCGGCAGTGGGGCGCTTCACGAACCCCGACACGATGGCCGAGGCGGTTCGCTCGGGCGTGATCGACATCATCGCCGCGGCGCGGCCCTCGATCGCGGACCCGTTCATCCCGAAGAAGATCGAACAGGGGCGCTACGAGGACATCCGCGAGTGCATCGGCTGCAATGTCTGCGCCTCGCGCTTCTGGCAGGCGCTGCCGATCATTTGCACGCAGAACGCGACGCTCGGCGAGGAGTTCCGCCGCGGCTGGCACCCCGAGCGCTTCACGAAGGCCGCGAACGCCGAGAAGACCGTGCTCGTGCTCGGCGCCGGACCCGCCGGGATGGAGTGCGCGACGGTCCTCGGTAAGCGCGGGATGAGCGCCGTGCACCTCCTCGACGAGCGCGACGCGATCGGCGGGAGCATGCGCGAAATCAGCGCCTACCCCAACCTGGGCGAGTGGGGTCGCGTGATCAACTACCGCCAGATCCAGTTGGAGAAGCTGAAGAACGTCGAGCTGATCCTCAAGACGCGGCTCGACGCCGAGGCGATCTTCGAGTACGGCGCCGAGATCGTCGTCGTCGCCACCGGCGCCCGCTGGCGCGCCGACGGCCTGAACGGGACCACGCAGCAGACGATCCCCGGCGCCGAGTTGGACTGCTCCTACACGCCCGAGCAGGTCTCAGCCGCGAAGGGCCAGATCGACGGTGAGCATGTGCTCGTCTACGACACCGACGGCTACTTCGCCGCGGTCGGCGTAGCCGACCTGCTGCTGAACGCGGGTAAGCGGGTGACGTTCGTCACGCCGCAGCCAAACGTCGCTCCGTTCATGGCGTTCACCGGCGAGTTCGGGCCCGTCAACGTGGGCCTGCGCGAGCGCGGGGCCGAGATCGTGCTGCAGCACACGCTCACCCAAATCGCGCCCGGCGCGATGCGCGGGAGCGGCGTGTGGGGTGGCGAGACGACGTGGGACGCCGACGCCGTCGTGCTCGTGACCCAGCGCGAATCGGTCGACGGCGTCTACCGGGAGCTGACCGCGGACCCCGCGCGCTTGGAGCGCGAGGGGATCGAGGCCGTCTACCGGATCGGCGACTGCCTCGCGCCGAGGATGCCCGCCGACAGCATCTTCGAAGGCCATCGCCTCGCGCGCGAGATCGACTCGCCGGACCCGGCGGTCGCGCTGCCGTATCTGCGCGAGCTGCCCGTGCTCGACATCGCGCGCTCGCCCGTCGCGGTCGGGACCGCGAGTGACTGAGCCGACAGCAGCGAACACCATCAAGTACAAGCGAGGAGAGCAGAGATGCCCGAGGTAGCCACTCAGATCACCAAGTTCTCAGTCCGCGACGCCCCCGTGGAGCCAGCGCCGATCCCGCCCGAGGACATCCTCGAAGGCGAACCCGAGTCCACGATGGCGATCCTTTGGCGCACCGACGACGGCAAGCTCTACAACGGAGTTTGGCACTGCACCCCCGGCGTGTTCATGCTCGCCAGCCCCGGCGAGACGATCACGCTAATCGAGGGCGACGTCACGATCACGCCCGAGGGCGGCGAGCCCGTGACCGTGCGCGCCGGCGAGATCGCCTACATTCCCGAGGGCACGCGCGCAAAGTGGGAGGTGCGCGAGACCGTGCGCAAGGGCTTTCACTCCCACGACTCGACCGGGACGCTGCTCGGCCCGGCCTGACGCCGCCGCTCACGCCGATGAAGATCCTTGTCCCGGTCAAGCAGGTCGCAAGCCTCGACGAGGACTTCGTGCTCGGGGAGGACGGCGCCGTCTCCTCCCAGGACCTCGACTGGCAGCTGAACGAGTGGGACTCCTTCTCGCTGGAGGCCGCGCTGCAGTTGAACGAAGGTGAGGACGGCGAGGTCGTCGCGGTCACGGTCGGCGACGAACAGGTCGAGCAGAACCTGCGCTCCTGCCTCGCCAAAGGCGCGGATCGGGCGATCCGCGTGTGGGACGACTCGCTGCGCGGCGCCGACGCGTTGGCGATCGCCTCCGTGCTCGCGGCGGTCGCGCGCTCCGAGCAGCCCGATCTGGTCCTCTGCGGCGTGCAGTCCTCCGACGCGGTCGAGTCCGCCACGGGCGTCGCGCTCGCGGGGCTGCTCGACCTCGCGCATGTCGCGGTCGTCACGGGAATCGAGCGCGCGGGTGAGCGCCTTACCGTGCAGCGCGAGCTGGAGGGCGGCGTCGTCGAGCTGCTCGGCGTCTCGCTGCCCTGCCTGCTCACCGTGCAGACCGGGATCAACGAGCCGCGCTACGCGTCGCTGCGCGCGATCAAGCAGGCGAGCGCCAAGCCGCTGGACGTGTCGAGCCTGGCGGACGTCGGCCTCGATGCGGGTACCGTCGCGGCGCATGCCGGTTCGCACACCACCCAGCTGCACGAGCCAACCCTGACGGCCGGCGCGACGATGATCGAGGGCGGTACAGCTGAGATCGCCGCTCGCATCGCCGAGATCGTGAAGGGGGCTATGAGCGCATGAGTTCACGGACTTCGGACGAGGGAACGACCCCATGAGCGGGGTCATCGTGCTCGGAGAGGCGCGGCGCGGAGAGCTGCGTCCGGTCAGCCTGGAGCTGATCGGCGCCGCGCGCGCCATCTCCGAGCAGGGCGCGGGGCCCGTGACCGTCGCGCTGATCGCCGCCGACGCCGAGACCTACGTCGAGCAGGTCAACCGCTTGGGCGTGCAGGAGGTACTCGTCGTGCCCACGCCCCAACCGCAGTTCGAGGCGCATGTCACGCAGGCGGCGCTCGAAGCATTGATCGAGCAGCGCCGTCCCTCGGTCGTGCTCGCGGGCCACACGATCGACTCGCTCGGCTTCGCCCCCGCGGTCGCCGCGCGCGGCGGACTCGGCTTTGCCTCCAACGTCACCGGAGCGTCCTGGGGCGAGCAGGGCTTGCGCGCACAGCGTGGGGCCTACGGCGAGAAGCTGATCGCCGAGCTCGACTTCCCCGACAAGCAGACCGTCCTACTGCTCCTGCGTCCCGGAGCGTTTGCCCCGGCGGAGGGTTCCGGCAGCGCGAGCATCGAGCGCGTCGAGCTCGACCTCGCGGGCCGCGCGCGCACTGAACACCTTGAGCTGCGTGACCCGCCGACCGGCGATGTCGACATCACCAAGGCCGACTTCCTGCTCTCGATCGGGCGAGGCGTCGAAGATGAGGACCAGGTCGCCGAGCTCGAGCGACTCGCGGAGCGGATGGGTGCGACGCTCAGCGCGTCACGCCCGCTCGTCGACGCGGGCTGGATCGACGCCGCACGGCAGGTCGGACAGTCGGGCAAGACCGTCACGCCAAAGGTCTACCTCGCGCTCGGGATCTCCGGCGCCGTGCAGCACCTCGTGGGAATGTCCAAGGCGCAGACGATCGTCGCGGTCAACTCCGATCACGAAGCGCCGATCTTCGGCGTCGCCCAGTTCGGCGCGGTCGCCGACATGTTCGAGGTCGCGGCGGAGCTGGAGCGCCAGTTCGAGTAGTGCTGCTCGCCGCGGTCAAGTCCCGGCCGATCATGTGGCATATGCCCGTCGGCCTGCAGGTGCTGTGGTACGCGCTGGCGGGCATCTCAGTCGCGGTGTTCTTCTACGGGCTGGCACGACCGCTGCTGCGCTACCGCTCCGCTCCGCGTACCGGGCTCCCCGGAGCCCGCGAGCTGCCCGCACGGATCTGGCGGGCGACTCGCGCGCTCTACGCGCACGCCGCGATCGCACGCCGCGATCGCTACGCGGGCTGGGCGCACCGCGGGATCTTCTACGGCTGGGTCGCCCTCGCGATCGGCACCGTGATCGTCGGCCTCTCGCACGACATTGCCGCGCCACTGTTCGGGCACGGCTTCTACGACGGCGATTTCTACCTCGCTTGTAAGGCGGTGCTGAACGCACTCGGCACCGCGCTCATCGCGGGCCTGCTCGCGATGATGCTGCGCCGCGCGGTGCTGCGACCCGGCAAGCTCGACTACGCCCGACCCGACCGTCCGCCCGAGCAGTACGAGCGTCAGGCTCATGCCTACCGCGTGGGCGACTGGGTGTTCGTCGGCACGCTGCTCGCGATCGCGCTGACCGGCTACGTGCTGGAGGGCGTGCGGATCGCGATGGAACACCCCGGCTACGATGGCTTCCAGTTCGGCGGCTGGCTTACCGCGCAGCTGTTCGAAGGCGCGGGGCAAATTACGCTCGCGGCCTGGCGCCACGGCTTGTGGTGGTTCCACGGACTGCTCGCGATCACGTTCGTCGCCTCGATCCCGTTCACGAAGGCCGCGCACATGCTGAGTAGCTACGCGAGCATGATCCTGCGCGACCCGCTCGCGGGTAAGCGCTTGCGCAAGATCGAGCCCGAGCTCGCGCTCGATCCCGCGGGCTACGGCACGCTCGCGGACTTCCCGCTCGTGCACCTGCTGCAGCTCGATGCCTGCACGAAGTGTGGGCGCTGCCACGAAGTCTGCCCCGCGCGCGCGACCGGCCGGCCGCTCTCACCGCGCGACGTCGTGCTCGAGCTGCGCGAGCAGGCGCGCGCCGAGCTGCCCGACGTCGGGGGCGTTCTCGGACAGTTGCTCGGAGGCTCCGGCGACGGGGGCGAGGGGGGTCCCGTGATCGGTAGCGACGGCGTGCACGCGGACTCGGTCTGGTCCTGCATGCAGTGCAACGCCTGCGTGGAGATCTGTCCCGTCGGGATCGAGCAGGCGCCGATCATCAACCAGCTGCGTCGCCGCCTGCTGGAGGACGGCGAGCTCGACGGCGGACTGCAGAGCACGCTGCAAGCGATCCACAAGTCCGGCAACTCCTTCGGCCAGAACCGACGCAGCCGCGGGAAGTGGACCGCCGAGCTCGACTTCGAGATCAAGGACGCGCGCAAGGAGCCCGTCGAGCTGCTCTGGTTCGTCGGCGACTACGCCTCCTTCGACCCGCGCTCCCAGCGCGTGACCCGCGCGCTCGCTCGGCTGATGCACGAGGCCGATCTGGACTTCGGGATCCTCTATGAGGGCGAGCGCAACGCCGGCAACGACGTGCGCCGCGCGGGCGAGGAGGGACTGTTTGAGAGCCTCGTCGAAGCAAACGCGCAACTGCTCGGCGAGTGCGAGTTCCAGCGCATCGTGACTAGCGACCCGCACTCTCTGAACACGCTGCGCAACGAGTACCCCGAGTTCGGCGCGAGCTTCACCGTGACCCATCACACCGAGCTTCTGCTGGAGCTCCTCCGCGGGGAACGCCTGCGCCCAGGCGAGCCGCTCGGCTACCGCGTCACCTACCACGACCCCTGCTACCTGGGCCGCCATAACGGCGGCTATGACGCGCCGCGCCGCCTGCTCGAGCTGATCGGGTGTGAGCTGGTAGAGATGCCGCGCAACCGGGACAACTCGTTCTGCTGCGGCGCGGGAGGCGGGCAGATCTGGATCGCCGAGCAGGGCGGGGACGAACGGCCCTCGGAGAACCGCATTCGCGAGGCGCTTGAGCTCGACGGCGTGGAGCTGTTCGTGGTGTCCTGTCCAAAGGACGTCACGATGTACGAGGACGCGATCAAGACGACCGGTAGCGGTGAGCGACTGCAGCTGCGCGAGCTGACCGAGCTGCTGGAGGAGGCACTCGTGCGTGGAGCCGTCGGGGCAGGCACGTGAACTTCGCCGAGCCGGCGGACCTGGCGCCGATCCGCGAGGGGGTACGCGCGCTGTGCGAGCGCTTCGGCGGCGAGTACTGGCGCGGCCTTGAGCCCGAGGGCTATCCGAGCGAGTTCGTCGCCGCGCTCACCGAAGCGGGTTGGCTCGCGGCACTGATCCCCGAGCGCTACGGCGGCTCGGGCCTGCCGCTCTCCTACGCCGCCGCGATCCTCGAGGAGGTCTGCGCCGCGGGCGCGAACGCGGGCGCTTGCCACGCGCAGATGTACACGATGGGCACGTTGCTACGCCACGGCTCCGAGGCGCAGAAGTCCGACTACCTTCCGCGCATCGCCTCAGGCGAGCTGCGCCTGCAGGCGTTCGCCGTGACCGAGCCCGACGCCGGCTCGGACACCACCCAGCTAAAGACCCGCGCCGAGCGCCGCGGCGAGGGCTGGGTCGTCAACGGCCAGAAGATCTGGACCTCGCGCGCCGAGCACTCAGACCTGATGGTGCTGCTCGCGCGGACCACCCCGCTCGCCGAGGTGCCCAAGCGGACCGCCGGGCTCTCGGTATTCCTCGTCGACATGCGCGACCGAGGTTCGTCGCTTCAAATCAATCCAATCAAGACGATGATGAACCACGCCACGACCGAGGTTTTCTTCGAGGACCTAGAGCTGCCCGCAGACGCGCTGATCGGAGAGGAAGGTGAGGGCTTTCGCTACATCCTCGACGGGATGAACGCCGAGCGGATCCTGATCGCCTCGGAGTGCATTGGCGACTGCCGCTTCTTCCTGGACCGCGCGGTCGCCTACGCGAGCGAGCGCCGCGTGTTCGGTAAGGCGATCGGCGCCAACCAGGGCGTGCAGTTCCCGCTGGCTCAAGCGCATATGTCGATGACCGCCGCGAACCTCGTCCGCTGGAAGGCCGCCTGGCTCTATGACAACGATCAGCCTGCGGGCGCCGAGGCCAACATGGCGAAGTTCCTCGCCTCCGAAGCCTCCTGGCAAGCCGCGAACGCCGCGCTCGACGCGTTCGGCGGGTTCGGCTTCGCGCAGGAGTACGACATCGAGCGCAAGTTCCGCGAGACGCGTCTGTACAAGACCGCGCCGATCAACAACAACCTCGTGCAGGCCTTCGTCGGGCAGCACGTGCTCGGGCTGCCGCGCTCTTATTGAGCCGAGGTCTAGGCGTCCGAGCGCTGGGGGTATTCGTGGACCGAGACGAGCCTGACCGGTCCCTCGATCACCCGGTAGGTGTGTGGGCGATCGGCGCGAAAGCTGATCAGGTCACCCTGATTGAGCGTCTCCTTGAACGAGTCCGTGCTGATCTCGACCGAGCCCGCCGCGATCGTGATGTGCTCGAACAAGCCCGCGACGTGCGCCTGGGCGTGGCGCACCGCGCCTTCGTCCAGCACCAGCGTGTAGATCTCGATCAGCGCCCCGCCCGTACGCGTGAGCATGTGGCGAACGATCAAGCCCTCCGCCTCAAGGCCCGCGTCTTCTACCGCTATTACCGAGCCGTCGTCCTCGCGCACAACCGACACGTCGTCTGCCGGCGGCTCGTCGTGGAACAGGCTCGTAAAGGGAACGCCGAGCGCCGAGGCCAGCGCCCAAACTGTGTCAATCGACGGGTTGCCCTGTCCGCGCTCGATCAACGACACCGTCGACTTCGCCACCCCGGCCTGCTCGGCCAGCGCGGAGAGCGTCATCTCCCGTGTCGTTCTCCAGCGACGAAGATTGCGAGCGATCGGCTGAACAGCACCCTGCACCGCGGTAGTTGTATCGCAAGCGCGCATGGACGAATCGGCCAATTTATCCGTATGGTCTTTTTATCGGTCTACTGGACAGAATATCGAACGGCGGTGTAATCTAATCCCGTGGCAGACCTCGCGCTGAAGACCGACGCACGCGACCAGTTGGAGGAGATCTACCGCAGCCGCACGCCGCGCTCGGCCGAGGCGATGGGCCGCGCGCGGCGCTACATGGTGCGTGGCCTGACGCGTGGCTGGGGCTATCACCGCCCCTACCCGCTCGTCGCCCAGCGCGGCGAAGGGCCGTGGCTGATCGACCTCGACGAGAACCGTTATGTCGATTTGGCAAATAACGGCCTCAGCCTGATTCACGGCCATGCCTTTCCGCCCGTGGTCGAGGCGCTGCGCACCGCTGCTTTGCGCGGCTCGGGCTTCCTCGTCCCCAGCGAGGACCAGATCGCCTTCGCCCAGATGCTCTGCGAGCGGGTCGAGATCTTCGAGCGCGTGCGCTTCACCAACTCCGGTACGGAGTCCGGGATGCTCGCGATGAAAGTCGCCCGCACCTTCACCGAGCGGCCCGCGGTGCTGAAGTCAATCGACGGCTTTCACGGCTCCTTCGACGACTTGGAGGTCGGCCTCTATGACCGGCCCGAGGAGCCAGGCCGCGTGTACCTCGCGCCGTTCGCCGACGCCGAGGCGTTTGAAGCCAAGCTCGCCGAGCACGGCGAGGAGATCGCGGCCGTCGTGCTCGAGCCATTGCTGTTCAGCGGTCTCGTCACGACCGCTCCGCCAGGCTTCCTGCGCCGCGTCCAGGATGCCGCGCAGCGCGCGGGCGCGCTGTTCGTGCTCGACGACTGCCTCATGCTGCGGCTCGCCTACGGTGGGTCCGCCGAGCTGTACGACCTCCATCCCGACTTGACCTTCCTCGGCAAGTTCATCGGCGGCGGCCTGCCGATGGGCGTCGTCGGCGGTCGCGCCGATGTCATGGACGTGCTCGACCCTCACCGCGAGCACCCGCTCTACCACGGCGGATCGTTCAATGGCAACCTGCTCTCCAGCACCACCGGCCGCGTCAGCCTCGAACACTTCACTGCCGAGACGATCGTCGCGATGAACGAGCGCGCCGGGTGGCTGCGCAACGAGCTCGAGCGGTGCGCCGGCGAGCTCGGCTTGCCGTTCATGACCACGGGCGAGGGCTCCGTGATGGGCGTCTACATCACCGATTCGCTCTCGCGCCACAGCGGCAACTTCATGGCCGGCGAAGGCACCCAGCTCTTGCACCTAGCCGCGCTCACCCACGGCGTCTTCATGGGACCCGGCGGGGAGATCGCGCTCTCCAGCGTCGTCGCCGACGAGGCGCTCGAGCAGACGCACGACGGCCTGCTCGCCGCGCTCCACGACCTCGCGCGGCTGAGCGAAGGAACTTGAACGGCACCAGCGAGCAATAAGCAACGCGAAAGGGAGCGGAAATGGAAAAGCAGCGCGTGGACAGCCCCTACGGGACGAGCTTCTGTGAGTCGATCAGCTTTGAAGGGCCCGGGAGGTGGATCTACGTCTCCGGACAGATCGGGGCGCTCGAGGACGGGACGATGGTCAACGATACGTTCCTTGCCGAGGCCGACCAGTGCTTCGCGCGCGTGCGCCAGGCCGTCGAGAAGGCTGGCGCGCGGATGGAGGACGTCGTCAAGATCACCGGCTTCGTCACCAGCACCGATCACTACCCCGACTACGACGTCGCGCGCGGCAAGGCTTTCGCGGGCTTCCCGCCGAGCAGCGCGACCGTGCAGATCGCCGGGCTCGTCGCCGACGCTCGCGTCGAGATCGAAGCCATCGCGTTCGTGCCCGCGAGCTGAGCGGCGCGGCGCACGGCCGGCCCGTCGCGCGGCGAGACCTTGGCCCCGCACGACGGACTCGGGCTTGTGCGGCACGCTTCGTGACATGCGCTGGTCCGCGCACATCTCCTGGCTGTTCACCGAGCTGCCCTACCTGGAGCGACCGGCCGCGGCGCGCGCGGCCGGGTTCCAGGCGATCGAAAGCGCTTGGCCCGATGACGAGCGCGACCGCGCGGGCCTCGCCGAAGCAGTCGCGGAGCAGCGCGCGGCGGCAAGGGCCGAGGGTCGCGATCTCGACGTCGCGTTGCTCAACTGCCCCGCCGGTAACACGGCTGGCGGCGAGCGCGGCTTCGTCAACGACGAGTCGCGACGCGAGGAGGCAGAGGCCGCTTTCGATGAAGCGGTCGAGCTGGCCCTCGCGATCGGCGCGCCGTGCCTGAACCTGCTCGTCGGGCGCGCGCTGCCCGATGTGCCGGTCTCGCGCCAGCGCGAGGCGATCGTCTCCGCGCTGCGCTCGTTCGCGCCGCGCGCTCGTGCGGCGGGGCTGCGCATTCTGCTGGAGCCCGTCAACGAGATCGAGAACCCGGGGTTTCTTGCGCCGACGCCCGGCGCGGCCGTCGAGCTGATCGAAGCTTCCGGGGCCGAGCACGCCGGGCAGCTTGGCCTGCTGCTCGACGTCTACCACGTCGCTCGCGCTGGGGATGACCCCGCCGCGGCGATCAAGCGGTATGGCGAGTGGATCGGGCACGTGCAGATCTCAGACTGGCCGGGGCGCGGGGCTCCGGGCACGGGCTCGCTCGACTTCACGACAATCCTCAGCGCGCTGGCGGAGTCCCGCTACGACGGGGCCGTCGGAATGGAGTACGAGCCCAAAGAGAGCACAGAGGAGACATTAGGCTCATGGGAGAGGCTTGGGCGCATGCACTAGCTTCGTAGCGCTAGTGCTACATTATGTGCGTGACTGACGTTTCCGCGCGTGAACTACGCAACCACACTGCTGCGGTGCTGCGCCGTGCAGAGACCGGCGAGCAGCTGCGCGTAACCGTGAGCCGCCGACCTGTTGCGCAGCTCGGTCCGCTCGACCGATCCCCGTGGGTCTCGGGTGCGGCGATGGAACGACTCCTGCGTCAGGCGCCCGCTGATCGTGAGCTGCTCGACGACCTCACCCCCGTTCGCGGGCAGATCATCGAGCCTGAGTGAGTCGCGCAGTCCTCGACACATCCGTTCTGATCGCGCGCGAGCAAGAACGACCGCTCGCGGAGCCGCTGCCCGACGATGTAGCCGTCTCCGTCGTCTCGATCGCAGAGCTAGAGCTAGGAGTCTTGGTCGCGCGTGATGCAGGCACGCGGAGTCGCCGCCTGCGGACGCTGACCGAGGTCCGATCTTTAGCCGGCGCCTTGCCTATCGACGAGCGGACGGCCTCGGCCTACGCGGAGCTCGCAGCGCGGGTTCTCGCCGCGGGGCGCAAGCCCCGTGTGCACGACACATGGATAGCCGCGACAGCACTCGTCAACGACGCCGCAGTGTGGACTCAGGACACCGACTTTTCGGATTTCGCCGACGCAGTGTCGGTCGTGCGCGTCTAGCGTCAAGCGGCCCCGACGACCGCGCTCTCCCGCGCAAGATCAGCGAGCGCCTCGCCCAGCCCGGCGCACGCCTCCTCGACCTGCTCGTCGCTGAACGCGGTGCAGATCCCAAACTCGCCCCCGGTGCCGTAGTAGACGCCGTGGTTGACGGCAGCGAGGTGCAGCAGCCGGGTGGCCTTCCAGTCGATCTCGCCGTCGGGACGGTCGAGCACGTAGAGGCCGAACGCCGAGCCGGCACCTTTGGTGATGATGGGCACGCCGTGCTCGTTCGCGGCCTCGTCGAGCGCGACCCGCAGTCGGGCGGCCTGAGCGTCGATGCGCTCGATCTCGGGCGCGGTCAGATCGCGCACGGCGATCTGACCCGCGACGCAGCCGAGCAGATTGCCGTTGAACGAGCCGCCGTGGTACAGCGAGCCCTCATCTGCGAGGTCGAAGGGCTTCATCAGCTCACGGGTAGAGGTGATCGCGCCGACGGGCAAGCCGCCGCCGACCCACTTGCCCAGACAGGTGATGTCGGGCGCCGGGACGCTGAAGCGTTCGCTGGAGCCGCCGACGGCCAGCCGCGACATCAGACAGTCATCGAGGATGTAGAGCACGCCTTCACGTCGCGCCAACTCCCGCAGCTCCATGAGAAACCCATCAGGCGGCGGCGTGACTATCCCTGTGTACTGCACGGGCTCGACGATGATCGCGGCGACCTCGCCTGCGTTGCGCTCCAGCGCCGCGGCGTAGGTGTCGAGCTCACCGAACGTCGCGAGCGCCACGCGTCCGGGATCTTCGCCCTGTCCCTGCAGGCCGACCTCGAGGTCGTCGTAGGAGCCGTGGTAGGCCTCCCAAGCCTTGATCACCACGGGCTTGCCGCTGACGTGGCGTGCAAGTTTGACCGCGAGCATCGTCGCCTCGGTACCGGTGTTCGCGAAGCGGACCTGCTCGGCTCCGGGAATCCGCTCGCACAGCAGCTCGGCGAATCCGATCTGCGCGTCCGATGCGCCCGGCCAGGCCGTCCCGCGCGAGAGCGTCTCGCGCAGCGCCTGCTCGACCGGGCCGTAGGCGTGCCCGTGCATCAGGCTCAACCCGTTGCTGAACATGTCGAGGTAGCGGTTGCCGTCGACGTCGAACACGTTCGCCCCGCTGCCGTGCTCGAACACGACCGGATAGGGCGCGAACCAGGCAAGCGTTCGCGTGATCCCCGAAGGCATGGACTCGCTCGCACGCTCCATCAACCGTGCCGAGCCATCCGTGCGCGCCAGATACGTCCGCTCGATCGCCGTCAGCTCGTCCTCGGACACCTCGACCTCGCTCTTTCTCTGACCCGGCTCGACGCTCCCTTGTCAAGCCGGCGGTGGGTTGCCAGTGGTTCCAGTCGGTGTTTTTGCATATCGACTGTTTGGTTTGCAAGCATAACGATGCTCTCTTCGCGATGCAAGCGCGGCGAGGGACCGTGCGGGACGCTCAGCTTTCCTGCCCGCGCGCCTCGTTCTGCTCGCGAAGTTCTACGCGGCGATTTTCAGTTGCAGGCTCGTCCACGGCGAGCTGTCCCGGCGCTCCCGGGAGCTCGCTCAGCACGACGCCGTACACGTCCCGCGCGGCGCCGGGCGTGACCCAGCGCTCGAGCACGTCGTGCAGCACCGCGGCGGGCTCGCGCTCAAGCGGGTCACCGTATCCCCCGCCTCCCGCCTCAACGCCGCGAATCCACTCGCCAGGTGCGAGCAGCGAGTCGCCGATCGCCTCGACCTGGGTCTCGCTGCCGTCGGTGGCGATCTCGTGGGCGGAGGCGGCCGTGCCGGGGAGTCCCCCGCGCACGCCCTTCGCGGGATGGCGCGCGTAGTCGGCCATGTAGAAGACGCGCATCGGCGTGGCGCGCGGACCGTAGATCACCTCCGAGGCCGGGCCGCCCCGATGGCGCCCCGCGCCTCCCGAGTCCGCGAGCAGTCGCAACGAGCGAAATTGCAGTGGGTAAGTGCGCTCGAGCATCTCGACGCTGTCGATGTAGATCGTCTTCGAGCAGTCGGGCATCGCGTAGGTGATCCAGCCGTCGCAGTACGGCGAGGCGGGGCCGCCGTTGTTGCCGATCACGAACTCCGAGACGTACGGATCGCCGGTCGCGGCACTCCCTGCCCCCTCGGCGCCACCCGTGGGCGGATAGGTACCGGAGAACACGGCATAGCCGACGCCCATCGCGCCTGCCCCCTCGGCGAGCCCCTGGCCTTCGCCGAGCTGGCAGAAGGCACTTTGTGCCGCGTTGATGATCCGGTTGAGCACGTTCGTTGTTGAGACCGAGGCCGAGTAGGGCTCGACGAGGCCGCCTGCGATCGAGCCCTCGCGCAGCAGCACCTCGACGCGACGGAACGAGCCCGCGTTGCGCGGGACGTCGTCCTCGAGGCAATTGAGCAAGGCGATCGTGCAGCCGCCGCGCGCGCAGTACTCCGAGACGTTCAGTCCGAACGGGATGCAGTCGGGGTTATCGCGTAGGTCGAAGACCACGCGGCCATCGTCAGGTTTGACGTCGACGGTCACGTTCACCTCGACACCCTCGGGTAGGCCCGGGATCGGGTCATGCTTGCCGCTCGCGCGCAGTGTCGCCGCGGGCAACTTGCGGATCGCCTGGTCCATCACCCGCTCGGAGTAGTCAAGCCACTCGCGCACGAACGCCTTGATCGTCTCCACGCCATAGCGCGCCACGACCTCCTTCACGCGTCGTTCGCCAATCCGCGCGGCGCCAACCGCTGCGAGGAAGTCGCCGTACCACACGTCGGGTACGCGAATCCGTTTGCGGCACATCCTGATGATGTCCTCGACGTCCTTGAAACCCTCCTGAACCTTCACGGCCGGGAACACGAGCCCGCCCTCGGCATAGACGTCTTCGACGTAGGTCACATACGTCGAGGGTTCCGCGTTGCCGCAGTCGGCCTGGTGCGCCTTGGCCGATGTCGTAAACAGGTGCTCGCCGTCGATGAACACGGGTACGAGGATCGTGTGGTCGGCCGTGTGCGTGTTGCCGAGGATCGGGTCGTTGTGCAGATAGGCGTCGCCCTCGGCGAGGTCGGGGTGCAACTCGCGCATCGAGCGCGTCTGCAGGCCCGCGCCAAGCACGTGCACCTGCAAGCCCTCAGCCGCCGCGAACAGCTGATCGTCGGCGGTGATGATCGAGCAAGAGAAGTCGCGTGCCATGTTGATGATCGACGAGCGTCCGGTGCGGAACAGTGTGTTGGTCATCTCGCGCACGATCGCTTCGAAGCGGTGGGCGAGTACCGCCATCAGGGTTGGGTCCAGCTCGCGGGGCGGGCCCCCGAGCTGGGTCCCCGGCGGGGGCGTCCCGGGCGTGGACGTTGCGGGGTCAGGCATCCTTCAGCTCCAGTCGGTAGTTGCCCAGCTCGCTGACGTGGGCGCGCCAGCCGGGGTAGACGACGATCGTCGTCTCGGGCTCGACGATCAACGCCGGGCCCGCGACGTCCTCGCCGGGCGCGAGCTGCGCGCCTTCGCTTACCGGCAGCTCGACCTCGCCAGTCTCGGGGAAGTAGGCCACGCGCGCGGAGGGCTCGCTCGCCACGTGCTCGCGCTCCGCGGCGAGTGGCGGCTTGACAGTGCTCGCGATTATCCGGCCCTTCCACTGGCTGAGCTCGATCTTCTGGCCGGGCTCGCGCACCGCGAAGATCCGCTCGTGCGCGTCGTGGAAGCTCTCGATAAGACGGGTGAGCGCAGCCTCATCCTCAACCCCCTCCCCGTCCAGCGGAATCGATAGGTCCCACACCTGATAGGCGTAGCGCGCCTCGACGTAGTAGCGGCGCTGCAGCTCGCCCGCAAGCCCGGCGGGCAGCTCGGACTCGAATGCAGCCATCCGGTCGCGCAGCGAGGCGAGCGTCGCGCGCACGCCCTCGTAGTCGAAATCGACGGTGTTCGTCACATATGGCGCAGTCATCTCGCGCACGATGTCGGAGTGCTGTCCGCCGAAGGCCGAGAGCACTCCTGCAGCGCGCGGGATCAGCACCTCGCGGCAGCCGAGCTCGCGCGCGATCGCGAGGATCGTTAGCCCCGCGGCGCCGCCGCCCGCGACGAGCGTTGAGTCCCGTGGATCAACGCCCTCATTCACGGTGAGTTCGTGGATCGCGGCGATCATCCGCTCGTTCGCGATCGAGAGCACGGCGTGGGCGGTCTCGCGCAAGCCGATCCCCAACGCGTCGGCGAGACCCTGCACGGCGGTCTCGGCCGCGCCGACGTCGAGTCTCATCTTGCCGCCAAGGAAGCGGTCCGGGTCGATGTAGCCGAGCACGAGCGCCGAGTCGGTCACGGTGGGGCGCGTGCCGCCGAGTCCGTAACAAGCCGGTCCGGGGTCGGCGCGCGCGCTCTCGGGACCGACGCGCAACAGGCCGCCAGGGTCCACCCAGGCGATCGATCCCCCGCCTGCGCCGATCGAGCGCACGTCGACCGAGGAGAGCCCGGTAAGGTGCCCGGCGAACGGCTCGCCCAGCCAGGTCTCGCTCGTGAAGACGAGATCCCCCGCACGCACGAGCGACACGTCGAAGCTCGTCCCGCCGGTGTCGCAGACGATCACGTCGCCCGACCCAGTCTCGGCGTGGGCGACGGTGCGCGCGGCAACCGGGGCGAGTGAAGGTCCCGAGCGCACGGACCAGAGAGGGCTCTCGATCAGCTCATCCATCGGCACCACGCCGCCGGCTGAGCTTGCGGCGAGCAGCTCGCCAGCGAATCCCTCCTCCCGCAGACCCTCGGCAATCTCCGGCAGATGGCGCTGCATCAGCGGCTTTAGCGAAGCGTCGATCGCCGTGCCCGAGGCACGGCGATACTCGCGCACGATCGGGTTGATCTGGTGCGAGAGCGAGTAGGGCACGCCGGGCAGCTCGCGCTCGATCAGCTCGCCGAGCGCGAGCTCGTGGGCGGGGTTAGCCGTAGACCACAGCAGGCATACCGAGACTGCTCCGACATCTTTCTCACGCGCGCGCGTGAGGACGGCAAGTGCGGCTTGTTCGTCGAGCGGCGTGACCACGTCGCCGTCGGCATCGATTCGCTCGGGAATCTCGAACGTGAGCCGGCGCGGCACGTAGGGCTCGGGGAACGGGCGGCTGTAGTCGTAGGGGCGCAGCGAGCCCCCCTCGCGTCGTACGAGGATGTCGGGGAAGCCCTCCGTGCAGAGGAAGGCAGTGCGCGCGGTGGTCCCCTCGAGAATCGCGTTCGTAGCCTGCGTGGTCGAGAAAATGAACAACGAAGCGTGGCCGAGCAACTGGGCGAGCGGCTCCTCCAGCTCGTCCGCGGCACGCTGCAGCGCCGCGCGCAGGCCGTCGAACAGGTTCGCGGGCTGAGTAAGCGCCTTGGCGATCGTCATCTGACCGGAGTCGTCGCTGACGACGACGTCGGTGAACGTCCCGCCGATGTCGCAGGTGATGCGGGCGCCCGCGGTTTGGCTCACTGCGGTGGCACCGTTCCGAGCACGTACGGTCCGAGCCGATCGGAGATCTCGCGCGAGCGGTGCTCGACTTCGAGTATTTCGGGGGGCTCAGGCGATTGCGCCGCGAGCTCGGCACGACGCGCGGCGGTGGCCTCGGCGTCGAGCTCGCCGTCGCGGATCACGACGCCATAGGCCTCTTCGGCCTGCTCGGGACTGACCCAGCCGTCGGCGACATCGCGCTCGACTCGCTCGAGCGCGCGCTCCCAGGGCCGGCCATAGCCAGCGCCGGCGGCGGAGGTCGCGAGCACGGTCTCGCCCGGCTTCAGCAGTTGCTCGCCCCAGCCGGGCAGCGGCTCGACCGAGCCGTCGGCGCGGCGCAGGAACTGGCGCGCGGGCGCGCCGGGATAGCCTCCGCGCGCGCCGAGCGCCGCGTGCACGTAGCCGTCGGTCGACCACATCGCCTCGATCTCGGTGTCCGCGGGGCCGTACTCGACGTAGCAGGCCGGCGCGCCGCGGTGGCGGCCGGGACCGCCGCTGTCGGCGACGATCTCATCCGCCCAGACGACGATCGGGTAGAGCAGCTCGTCGACCTCGGTGGAGTCGCGCATCATCAGCCCGCCGTCGCCCACCTCGCCCGAGACGAGCCAGCCGTCGCCGCGCGCGTGCCCCGCGCCGCAGGTCAGGCCGATGATAATTAGGTTCACGAACGGCGAGTCGGCGTGGCGCGGGTCCTTGCCGGAGATGTCCGCCACCGAAGCGGTCAGCGTGCCTGTCTCGGCCATGCCGAAGCCGTCGGCCAGCTCGGCGATCGCGCGCTGGGTCGCGTTCGCGACGCGGTCCGCGACGCCGGTCGTCGCGGTCGAGCAGCTCGCGGGGTGGACGGGGATGCCGGCGATGCAGTTCTCACGGATCAGCACGTCCAGACGGCGGAAGCTGCCGGCGTTCTGCGGCACAGTCGTGGGCAGGCTGTTGAACACGCCGATCATCGCTGCGGTGCGACTGGTCGCCTCCGTTAGGTTGATCCCGCAGGGCATGCAGTCTGGGTTCTCGCGCAGGTCGATCCGCACGCGCGCGTTCTCGGGGTCAACGTCAACGGTCACCTTCACGGGCACGCCGTCCTCGGCACCAGCGACGGGCAGGGGGTCGTGCTTGTTCTGCGCGACGCTGCGCCCCGCGGGCATCTTGCGGATCGCCGCGGCCATCATCTCCTCGCTGTAGTCAAACCACGCGCCTGTGTAAGCGTGCAACGTGTCCCAGCCGAGATCCTCGCCCAGCGCCAGCAGCTCGCGCTCGCCGATCCGCGCGGCGCCGACCATCCCGATGTAGTCGGCGTACCAGACGTCGGGCACGCGGATGCGCGTACGGCACATCTCGATGATGTCGGGGATGTCCTGGTAGTCGCGCTGGACCTTCACGCCCGGGAAGATCAGTGCGCCCTCGTTGTAGACGTCGCGCGCGTTGGCCCACAGCGTCGTGGGCATCGAGTTGCCGATGTCGGCCATGTGCGCCTTGACGACCGCGGTGAAGTGGTGCTCGCCGGCGGAGACGATCGGCACGAGCAGGCAGTGGTCGCCGGCGTGGGAGTTGCCGTGGTAAGGGGAGTTGTGCAGGAAGGCGTCGCCGGCGTGCAGCTCGGGGTGCAGCCGCGCGAGCGAGGCCGAGACGAGATCGGGGCCGGCCATTACGTGGATCGGCAGGCTCTCGGCGGTCGCGAGCATCTCGTGCTCGCGGGTGACGACCGCACAGGAGAAGTCGCGTGCGGTGTTGAGCACCGAGGAGCGCGCCGTTCGGAACAGCGTGTTGGTCATCCGCCGCACGATCCCCTGAATGCGGCTGGTGATCACAGCCAGCGCGACGGGGTCGAAGCTCCTCTGGCCGGCGTGAACCGGGGACTCAGCCGTTGACGGTGCCTGCATCGGCCCGCCCTCCTTCCTGCTCGAGGGTGTTCTCGAGGGTGACGAGGAGACCGATGCCCGGGCGGCGCTCGGCACTCGAGCCGGGCTCGACGACGACGGTGGTGAGCGGCGATTCGACGATCGCCGGGCCCGCGATCGCAGTCCCCTGGTCGATCGTGTCGAGCGAACGCACGCTTGTGGGCAGCAGCCCGTGGCCGGGGAAGAAGGCATCGCGCTGCGCTTCGAGCTCCTGCGCAGCCTGCGTGAGCCGCCCCTCGGAGGTGCTGTCCAGCGGGCACACGACGCGCGTGCGCAGGGCAACGATTTCGACGGCGGAGTGCTCGTCGAGCACGGCGAAGATCTCCTCGTGCAGGCGGCGGAAGTCCTCGAGCAGGATCTGCATTGCGCCCTCGTCGCCGGCGAAGCGCTCGGCGCGCAGCGGCACGTCGATCTGCCAGACCTGGCGCGCGAGGCGCGCCTCGGCGATCAACTCGACCCGGTGACTCTGAGCGCCGACCTGCGTGGCGAACGCGCGGCAGCGCTCGCGCAGCTCGTCGAGCACGGCGTCGACGCGCTCGCCGTCGAAGTGCTCGCTCGAGGTGAAGCAGGCAGCGGAGAAGTCGGCCGACAGGTCGGCCATGAGGGCGCCGACGGCGCTGAGCACTGCGCCAGTCTCGGGGATCACGAGCGCACGTGCCCCTAGCCGTCGCATGATCCCTCCGCTGTTCAACCCGGCGGCGCCGCCGCCGCCGATCAGCACGGCGCCGCGCGGGTCGATCCCGGCGTCGACGGTGATCTCGGTGATCGCCTGGACCATGTGCTCGGTGGCGAGCGCGAGGATCGCCGAGGCGGCCTCGTGGGTGTCCAGGCCGAGCGGGCGCGCGACGTCCCGATCGATCGCCGCGCGCGCTCGTCCCTCGTCCAGTTTCATCGCACCGCCCAGGAAGCGCTCGGCGTCGAGGTAGCCGAGCGTCAAGCAGGCATCGGTCACGGTCGGGCGCTCGCCGCCGCGTCCGTAGCAGGCCGGGCCGGGATCGGCGCCCGCGCTCTGCGGACCGACGTGCAACAGGCCGCCGTCATCAATCCAAGCGATCGAGCCGCCACCCGCGCCGATGCTCTTGACATCGACGGCGGGAAAGCCGGTGATGTGGCCGGTGAGCGGCTCGCCGAGCCAGGTCTCACGCGTCATGGGGATGCGCCCGTCGCGGACGACCGATACGTCGTAGCTGGTGCCGCCGGTGTCGGCGACGATCGCGTGCTGGGCACCGGGGTCCGCCGCGGCGAAGTGCCGGCCAGCAACAGGCGCCATCGCAGGACCGGAGTTGATCGAGGTGATCGGGACCTTCGCGGCCTCGCGCGCGTGCATCAGTCCTCCGGCGGTGGAGATCACGAGCAGCTCGCCGCCGAAGCCCGCGTCGGTCAGCGCCTGTTCGAGGTTCGACAGGTAGCGCGTCATCAACGGCTTCAGCGATGCGTCGATAGCAGTCGAGGAAGCGCGGCGATACTCACGCAGCGTGGGGTTCAACGCGTGCGAGAGCGTGTAGGGAACGCCGGGCAGCCGCTCGGCGAGCAGCTCGCCGATCCGCTGCTCGTGCGCCGGATTGACGATCGACCACAAGAGGCAGACCGCGACCGCCTCGACCTCGCACGCGGCGATTTCGTCGAGGATTGCGATCGTCGCGGGCTCGTCCAGCTCCCGCAGCACACGACCTTGCGCGTCGATCCGCTCGGGCGCCTCGTACGTGAGCGCACGCGGGATGTAGGCGTCGGTGTACTCGACGCTCCAGTCAAACGCGCGGCCGCGGCCGCCTTCGCGCAGCAGCAGCACGTCGCGGTGACCCATCGTCGTGATCAGCGCGGTCTTCGCGGTGTTGCCGGTAAGCACTGCGTTCGTCGCCCGCGTCGTGCCGTGGATCAGCATCTCGATCTTCGACAGCAGCTCGGCGCGCTCCATCCCGAGCCCCTGAGCCGCGAGCGCGAGCACTTCGAGGATCCCCCGAATCGGGTCCTCGGGTGTGGTGGAGGTCTTGAAGATCCGCACCTCTCCCTCGTGCTCCAGGGCAAGGTCGGTGAAGGTGCCTCCAGTGTCGATTGCGCAGCGCACTCCCCACCTCGCGTTTGGGTACGGCTGACCAAATGCAGCCGCAACTATAGGCTATCTAATATTTATATCGATTGATCGGTTTAGCAAGTAGCCCGCCCCCTGACGCCGTCAAACGGGGCCCTCGCGCGTCCGACGCGACGCGCTCGCGGGCGCGCGGCCGAGCCCATCGCGGGTCCGTGCCCGATCAACCCTCGGGAACGAAGGCGACGGCGTCGATCTCGATGTGCGCGCCGACGAGCAGACCGGCGACCTGCACGGTCGCGCTCGCGGGCAGTTTGTCGCCGAAGCGCCGTTCGCGCACAGCAGCGTAGGCGGGGTATTCGTCGAGGTCGGTGATGAACGCGTTGATCTTGACGATGTCCTCGAAGCTCGCGCCCGCCTGCGCGAGCACGCGCTCGATGTTCGCGAACGTGGCCTCGGCCTCGGCGCCCATGCCGCCCGGTACGACCTTGCCGTCGTCGCCGAAGCCGACGTTCCCCGACACATAAATCGTGCGCCCGGAGCCCGAGGTCGCGACGGCGTCGGCGAAGCCGGCGGAAGGGTTGTTGGTCAGACGCTCGATGCTCATTGGAGACTCCTTGGCTCAGGGCCGACGAACGGCGGGATTTTTTGCAAATCGATCGCTCGATATGCGACTATAGGCCCGTGCAGGGACGTTGGCAAGCGAGTTGAAATAACCGAATAGGACGCCTTGCTGAGCAGATAGGATCAAACGTGCTACGGGCGATTCTCGCTCGGCACGGGTTTGACGGGCTCGAGCCCGGCACGGGCGAACTTAGTAGGGAAACGACGGGAAGGGGCCGCTGTGCCAAAGCTCGGGATGGGGCCGATAAGACGGGAGCAGATCTGTCGTGCGGCCGCGACGGTGATCTCGCGGGAGGGCTTCGCGGGCACGACGATGCGAATGGTCGCCGAGGAGGCGGGCGTGAGCACAGGGATGCTCAACCACTACTTCGCCAATCGTCAGGACCTCCTGCAGCAGGCGCTCGTGTTTGTTTCCGAGCGTGCCCAAGCGCGGATGCGCTCCGCGATCGAGGATGTGCCCGCGGGGCGTGAGCGACTCGTCGCGCTGCTGGACAGCGCCCTGGAAGAGGGACGAGAGGTGAGCGAGACGTGGCGCGTGTGGATCAACGCCTACGGCGAGGCGGTCCGGCTCGCCGACTTGCGCCACACGATCGAGTCGCGTCTGAACAGTTGGTACGAGCTCCTGGACAAAGCGCTCGAAGGTTTGGTGCCGCCGGAGCAGAACGGGACGATCCCCTGGTCCTGGCGGCTGGACGCGATCCTCAACGGCTTGACTTTGCAGGCGCTCACCTCGGAGGCGGCGCTCGACAGCGAACGGATCCGCAACGAGGTGATCCGCACACTGTTCGGCGAGGAGCCCGTGGATGGCAGGGCAGCGAGCGCGGCTAAGAAGGCACGGGCGAGCTGAGCTCGCCCGTTCGCGCTCCGCTCGATTCCAAGGCCCGCGTCGTACGGGCGAAGCCTCTGAGAACCGCCCTCGCGGGTTTGCGAGAGCGATCACTCGTTGGTACGGTTTATCAGTCGGTACTCCGAAATATCGAACAAACGATCGGGGTGGAAACGTTGAGCGAAGGGACGCGGAGCGATCGGGAACATGCGTCTGGCGGCTGACACGGGGGGCACGTTCACGGATCTGGTGGTCGAAGCGGGCGAAGAAGTACGGCTCTACAAGGCATCGACCACTCCGCACGAACCGGCGGACGGAATCCTCGACGCGATCGGCCTCGCGGCGGCCGACGCGGATCGCGAGCTGAGCGAGTTCCTCGGCGAGGTCGAGCTGTTCATTCACGGCACGACGCGCGCGATCAATGCGATCCTGACGGAGAACACCGCGCGTACGGCGCTGCTGTGCACGCGCGGGCACCCCGACATGCTGCTGCTGCGCGAGGGCGGGCGCACAGAACCGTTCAACTGGAGCTACGGCTACCCGGACCCCTACATCCCGCGCGCGCTCACGTACGAGATCGCCGAGCGGATCGGCAGCCAGGGCGAGGTGGTGCAGCCACTGGACGAGGCGGCCGCGAGCGAGACGATCGCGCGGCTGGCTGACGACGGCGTGGAGTCGGTCGCGGTCTGCCTGCTGTGGTCGATTGCAAACCCGGTGCACGAGTTGGCATTGGGCGAGCTATTGGAGCGCCGGCTGCCGGGGGTCCCTTACACGCTCTCGCACGCGCTGAACCCGACGCTGCGCGAGTATCGCCGCGCATCCTCGGCGGCGATCGACGCTTCGCTGAAGCCCTTGATGACGACGTACCTCGACAGCCTGGAGGGACGCTTGCGCGCGGAGGGCTTCGCCGGGCGCCTGCTGATGGTGACCTCCAGTGGCGGCGTGGTCGACGCGGCAGACATGGCGGCCGCACCGATTCACTCGATCAACTCCGGGCCGGCGATGGCCCCGCTCGCAGGGCGTCACTACGCGGCGCTGGACGGGGGGAGCGAGAGCGCAGTCGTCGCGGACACGGGGGGCACGAGCTATGACGTGACGCTCGTGCGGCGCGGGCGGATCCCGGTGACGCGCGAGACGTGGTTGGGCCTGGAGTACGAGGGACACATCACGGGCTTTCCCGCCGTGGACGTCCGCAGCGTCGGCGCGGGCGGCGGCTCGATCGCCTGGATCGACGCGGGCGGCCTGCTGCACGTTGGACCGCAGAGCGCGGGCGCCGCGCCGGGGCCAGTCTGCTACCAGCGCGGCGGCACACAACCGACCGTCACCGACGCGTGCGTAGCGCTCGGCTACATCGACCCGGACTACTTCCTCGGCGGCACGATGGAGCTGGATGCGGAGGGCGCGCGGCGAGCGATCGCCGAGCAGGTCGCCGAGCCGCTGGGGCTCGATCCGAGCGAGGCCGCGGCGGCGATCATGGCGGTCGCGACCGAGCGGATGGTGCAGGCGATCGAGGAGATCACCGTCAACCAGGGAGTGGACCCGCGCAGCGCGGTGCTCGTCGGCGGCGGCGGCGCGGCGGGGCTGAACGCGGTCGCGATCGCCCGGCGCCTGGGTTCTCGTCGCGTGGTGATCCCTCAGGCGGGAGCGGTCCTGAGCGCGCGCGGCGCGTTGATGTCGGATCTCTCGAGCGAATACGCGGCCGCGTTCTTCACGGGCTCGGACGAGTTCGACCACGAGGGCGCGCAGGGCGTACTCGACGAGCTGCGCGGGCGCTGCGAGAGCTTCGCCGAGCGCAACGGAATGCCTGAAGAGGCGGAGATCGAGTTCGTCGCCGAGGCCCGCTACCGCCATCAGGTGTGGCAGCTCGATGTGCGGTTGCGCGAGGGCAGACTCGCAACCGCGGCGGACTTGGCGCTGCTGGTCGAGGACTTCCACGCGATCCACGACGAGGTCTACGCGGTGCGCGACGAACGGGCGGTGATCGAGGTGGTGAACTTGCGCGCCCGCGTCAACTGTCCTCTGCAAGGCGGGGGCGAGGACACGGTGGTGCTCGAACAGGGACACAGTTCTTCGGGCATGCGCAGCGTCTACTTCAGTGGGATCGGGCCGGTGAACGCGGCGATCCTGCGCCTGGAGGCGATGTCGTCAGGCGCGCAGTTCGCGGGGCCGGCGATCGTGGAGTCCTCGTTCACGACGATCGTCCTGAACCCGGGCGCGAGCGCGGAACGGACCGCGAGCGGGAGCCTCGCGATTATGCCCGGGTCCTCGGAGCCCGCAGCCTCTACCGAGTCGGCGAAGGCGGTGAATCGATGACGGGTCAAGGGTCAGGCGCCGGCACGGGCACTCCACGCGACGTGGTGACGCTCGCGGTGATGACGAACCGTATGGAAGGCGTGGTGCGCAAGATGACCAACACGCTGTTCCGCACGGCGCGCTCGACGGTGCTGAACACTGCGCGTGACTTCTCCTGCTGTATCGTCACGGCAAACCACGAGATGCTCGTGATGGCCGAGTCGCTACCAATCCACGTGATCTCGGGGCCGGATGTAATCAGCCGCTGGCTGCGCAAGTTCCACCCCCAGCCAAAGCGCGGTGAGGCGTTCATCCACAACTCGCCCTACCACGGCAACTCGCACGCGGGCGATCACTGCATCGTGGTGCCTGTGATCGACGACGAGGGCCGCCAGCGCGCGACAGCAGTCGTAAAGGCGCACATGGCGGACATCGGCAACTCCGAACCCACCACGCTGATGGCGACAGCGCGAGACGTCTACGAGGAGGGCGCGCTGATCTTCCCCTGCGTGAAGATCCAGGAGGATTACCGGGATGTCGAGGACGTGGTGCGCATGTGCATGTCGCGGATCCGCGTGCCCGAGGACTGGTACGGCGACTACATCGGGATGATCGGCGCGGCCCGTGTGGGCGAGCGCGAGCTGTTGAAGGTCGGCGAAGAAGTCGGCTGGGACGTGTTCGACCGCTACGTCGCCGATTGGCTCGACTACAGCGAGGAGCGGATGCGCGCGACGATCCGCGGGCTGCCAGCGGGCAGGCGCACCGGCTATGACATCCACGACGCGGTTCCGCTAAGCGGCGTGGAGAACGGCGTCCCACTGGAGGTCACTGTCTCGGTGGACCCAGACGCGGCGGAGATCGAGATCGACCTGCGCAACAACCCCGACTGCCTGCCCTGCGGACTGAACTTGACCGAATCGACCGCGGTGACCTCGTCGCTGATCGGCGTTTTCAACAGCATCGAGGATCGTGTTCCGCGCAACACCGGCAGCGGCCGAGCGGTGAAGGTGCTGGTGCGCGAGAACTGCTGCGTCGGCATCCCGGTACACCCGGCGAGTTGCTCGATGGCAACCTCGGGCATCGCCGAGCGACTTGCGGGGATCGTGCAGCGGGTGCTGGCGGAGTTCAAGGACGGCCTGGGCATGGCCGCGACCGGGCCGGAGTGCCCGCCCGCTGTGGCGGGCCTCTCGGGTCGCGACCCGCGCCATGGCGACGCACCGTTCGTGGACATGATGATCCTCGGCAACTCCGGCGGCGCGGGCCACCCACACGGCGACGGCTGGATGACGAACGGTGAGACCAGCGACGGCGGGTCAATGATGCGCGACTCGACCGAGGTACTCGAGCTGCTGCGCCCGATCCGGGTGTGGACCGATCGGATCGTCCCCGACACCGAGGGCGCGGGCCGCTTCCGCGGCGCCCCCTCGCTGTACATCGAGTATGGGCCAGTGGGCACTGAGTTGGAGGTCCTTTACGCGGCCGACGGGACCGTGAACCCCGCGCTTGGTGTGCGCGGCGGTCAGTCGGGTGCACTGTGCCGGCCGGCGCTGCGCCGCGCGGACGGGTCGGTGGAGGAGCTGGATGCCTGGGCTCGGGTCGTACTGCAGCCCGGCGAGACGATCATCTCGATCTCATCCGGTGGCGGCGGGTATGGGCTGCCGTATGAGCGCGACATGCAGCGGGTGCGGCATGACGTGCGCGACGGGTGGGTCAGCGTGCAGCGAGCACGGGAGGTTTACGGCGTGGTGATCGGCGAGGACGGCGAGGTCGATGAACAGGCAACCTCCGCTCGGCGGGCGGAGCTGGCGAGCGCGGCGGCGGAGAGCCCGGCGGCAGGACCGGACGCGGCGGCCGCGGCGCGGGCGGTGCACGACAGCCCGCAAGACCCGGTCATTCGGCTGACCGAGCCGGGATCGCGGCTATGGCCCGGCGCATGAGCGCGTAGCGACGCGCGAGACATCGTCGTGGGGTCCGATGAGCGCCCTAGCTCCCGGCAGCGTAGTATCGGGCTCGCGTTCCATTTGTTGGTCTTGTTCTAGGTCGGGAGGACAGCCATGCCGAGTTCGCCGTGTCTAGTCACGGTCCACGGGATCGGTTTCCAGCAGCCGCCGCACGAAGGCGAACCGGGTTACGCGGACGCACTTCACGAACACCTAGGCGATCAGCTCGGCGGTCGTCTGGGCGACGATCCCGAGCGCGTGAAGAAAGGTGAACGAGGCCCTGTCTACGTTTCGAGCCAGGTCGGCGGCTCGCGCGAGCGAGGTCTAGCGCGGCTCGACCCCGGCAGGCCGCTGGCGCCCGCGGGGAAGATCGCGCACGTCGCGCTCGTGTACTCGCCCTCAGAGCCGCTGAAGCCTCGGCTCGGATCGGTAGCCGACACATTGATCCGAGCGATCCTCGAGCACGATCGATACGTCAGCGCGCTGGGCGGCATTCGGGTGGCGATCGAAGACGGTTGGGCCGCCTTGCACGAGAAGGACGCAGCCACGAAGAGCGCGAACACGACGAAGTCGACGCTGCGTCCGCGCGCCGGCCTCGAGCCCGCCGTGCACCACCGTCTGCTCGGTCGCCTGCTGCACAAGAAGCAGCCGTCGCCGCCGCCCGAACCCGGGCTGCTCGGGATCTTTCGCGCGCTAGAGGACGACATGGCGACATACGTGGCACGCAACGACCTGCGCGAGCGCGTGCGCGGCTTCGTCGCAGAAGCCTTGCTCGCGACCGTTACTCGCAGCGACGTCTCCAAGCTCGTGCTGAACACGCACAGCCAAGGGACGATGATCGGCTGGGATGTCCTCTGCCGGACGCCATTCGAGTCGTGGCTGAGCAAAGAGGCGCCAGGGCGGCTCGCCCTTAGCGACTTCGTCACAGCCGGAAGCCCAATCCGCAAGTACGTGGACCTGTTCGCGTGGGGAGACCAGGTGGGGCAGATGCGCCGCGCGCTCCAGGACGGGCTCACGTGGACGAACTTCTGGGACGAGCACGATCCCGTGGCCGATCCCCTGAACCCAGCGGCCGCATGGCGCCCACGTGAGCCGGTACAGGAAACCCCGCCGCGAGACATCGGCCTGCTCAGGCAGACTGATCCGAAGGACGGCCGCGAAAGCCACGTCGAGATCGGCGACGTCGAGGTCGACAACGTCGAGCACAGCTCGGGCGGCGGGCTGCAAGCACACGACTACTGGAACAACGTCGAGGAGTTCGTCCGCCCGCTCGCGGGCATCCTCGAACGAGCACTCTAGGAACGATCGCGGGCTGCGAGCAGCAGTTCCGCACAACAGCTCTCCCACAAGTCGACTGTTCGCTCGAGTGTTTGCATCTCGGTCTCGGTGACCAGGCGTATGTGATCGCGCGCGAGGACACCAATCTGAACGGCGCCTGCGATGCCCTCGACCCCAGTTTCGATCGTGTCCCGGAGCACCTTGAGAGCAATAACCTGGGCCTGCTCCAGCGAGAGCTCGGCCGGGTCCAGGTACCGCATCGTGCCGACCGCGAAGCTCGCAATCTCAACGCCGAGGGGCACGCCGGCGAATGCCCATCGGTCGACCCATTCGCCCGCGCCCGCACTGAAGAGATGGAGTGCTAGCGGCTTGTGCTCACGCGGAGACCACCATGCGAGGAGAAACTCAACGTGGTTGCTGCGCCCTTCGATGCTCGGGTCTTCGCGAAGCGATTCCAGGAGTGTTTGCAGCCGAGACTTCAGTTGCAAGCGATCGGCACGTGGCGAGAGGCCAGCGGCGCGTTGGAGCCGGAGCGTGAACTCCTGCGCCACATCCTGAGCGCCGGCCGCCGCCATCAGCATCCCTGGACGAG
>DATJOE010000177.1:0-12988 GCA_035507305.1 Solirubrobacteraceae bacterium
AACTCTGACCAAGGGCCAGAGCTACCTCGCCGAGCACTAGCCGTTCGCGCGTTCTTCGAACGCCTCGAGCGGCGAGGAAGATTGCAGCCTTGTCGCGGTGGACCTACCCGGCAGCCGTCCATCGACGCGAGCTACTCCGACAGCAGCGTCTGCGCGGTCTCATCAGAGTCGGTAGCCGGGAGGATCTTCGGGCGACTGGGGGCGCTCTCGATTGGCAAGCCGAGCGCCCTGGCACATGCCTCTGCGAGTCGGCCCGCTGAGGGAAACCGTTCACCAGGATCCTTGGCCATCCCTCGGGCCACGATCGCGTCCACCTCGCTCGGGAGATCCGGGTAATGGGCTGTTGGAGATGGAGGGGGAGCGCTGACGTGGGCCCACATAATCCCCGCGTCAGTCTCTTGCGGGAATGGCGGATCGCCCACGAGGCAGTGGTAAAGCACGCAAGTGAGGGCGTAGATATCGGCGGCCGCGCTTGGCGGTTCCCCCCGAATCTGCTCCGGCGCCATGTAATCGAGTGTGCCGGCCCACTGGTCTGTGCGCGTGATCCTTGCCTTGGCGCCCGTGCGCTTTGCGATCCCGAAATCGCTGAGATACGCGTGCTCGACGGCGCCGACGGTGAGCAGGACGTTCGCGGGCTTGACGTCGCTGTGTACGAGCTCGTGCTCGTGGGCTGTATCCAGCGCGTGGGCGATCTGAAGCACGATGCGGGCGACTCGCGCGGGTTCGAGTCGTACGACCCAGGCGAGCAGCTGTGCGAGGTCGAAGCCGTCGACCAGCCGCATTGCGATGAACAGCAATCCGTCGTCTTCACCCGCCTCATACACGGGGATTACGTTCGGATGCTCGATCGAGGCGGCGATCCGGGACTCCGACTTGAAGCGCTCGCGAAACGTCGGGTCCTTAGCGTGCTCAGATGCGATTAGCTTGACAGCAACCTCGCGGTCGAGCGCGAGTTGCCGCGCTCGGTACACGACGCCCATGCCTCCACGCCCAATCACCTGTTCGATCTGGTACCCGGCAATGATCGCCGTCGGCTCGATCGGCCGCTCGGCGCCATCCCCCAGAACGCGCTCCACTACCCCGCCCGCGTCCGCTGCGAACATCGCCCGTAGTCGTTGCCGCTCGCGCCTGTCGACCCACATTCCCAACAGCGCAGTTCCCCCGGTCCCCACCAATACGGCAGCGAGTGGATCGACGTAGTCCAGCACCACACCGGAGTCGAACGACAGCTGCGCTGCCAGGGACCACACGACGACGCACAGCACTCCTGTCACGCAGGTCCAAAGCGTCCCAAGCTCCAGCGCGGTTATCGGCACTGCAAGCGCAAGAAGCAGGATCAGGAATGTCGTGATGAGGCTCGACGGACTGCGCAAAGGAAAGTCCGCAAGGGCAGTCGCGATCGCGTTGGCCTGGACTTCCGGTCCCGGCATTGGGCTGCCGACGGCCGTTGCGTGCTGATCTTGTAGGGCGGGTGCGGTTGCGCCGACAACGACGACCTTTCCGCGAATCGAGGCCGGATCGAAGCGGTTATCCAGAATGTCGGCGAACGAAAGGCTGCGAATTGTTCCGGGGGGTCCGGCGAAGTCGATCCAACCGTCACGCAACTGCCGTGTTCGGTCGCGAGCAGTTAGTCGCAGTGAAACGGCAGCCGCGATCGAGGGCAGTCCATTCACGTCGGCCAGCGTATGGCGCAGCACTCCATCCCCATCGGGCAGCAGGTCGGCAGCCGCTGCCTGATCGCCGACTGAGCGTAGGTTCTCATTGCCGCCCAGCACGTCGGTCGCCCCGATTGATGAGATCAGTGATGTGCTAAACACGACCGGCGCAGCTTCTCTGGCGGCGTCGAGCAAAGCGAGATCCGCGGCTTGGCTCGTCGGGCGATCGAACGAAATGTCGTAGACGACCAGGCGGGCGCCGGCCTTGTGCAAGTTTCGCAACACGCGAGCATGCAACACGCGCGAGAAGGGGTAACGAGGCAATCGTGCAAGGCTGCTGTCGTCGAGCCCTACGAGCACCACGTCCGAGGGAGGGTGGTGCCCACCTCGCAATGAGAATCGCGCGTCTACTGAATCGCGCTCGAGCCAGCCCATGGCCCCCATGTCGCGTGCCACTAGGCCACCCGCCGCCGCGAGCAGCCCAACGAGAAGCAGGCCCAGAGCCCTCCGTCTCCCGCCGACCCCCGACACGATCTATGAAGCGTACGGGATCGGCATCCCGCTTGCGCGCTTAGTTCACTTCATATGAACTTATGCGCTTCACGCACCAGCCGGCAGTTAAGCGCGGCTTGAGATCCGTGCCGGTCGCGTAGATGGACGCTCGCACCTCGCCAGGTTCGTTGGCGGGCATACGGCGGCATATCTACTGGACGCAGGCTGGTATGAGACGCAGCTGAACGCTACCTTTGATTTTCCAGCGAGCATGCCGTCGAGCGGCAACCGGTCTTGCGGTATTCGTGAGGCCCATAGCCACTAACGCGGCTACAGACCGGTCTCGGCCTTGATGCGCCCCGACTGGACTGCCGATGCCAGCGCCCGGTAGTCACACTCGTTGCGCTCGGCGTACAGACGCGAGAACTCGAGGAGCGCGCGATCGAAGTTCGCGCTCTTGCCGAGGTAGGCGGCGATCGCCACGCGGTCGCCGCTACGGGCGTGAGCGCGGGCGAGTGTCCAGCCGCACATGCGGCCGTAAGTGGCCATGTCCTGCGGGTCCATCTGCTCGATCTCGGCGGACCCCTTCCAGTCCTTCAGCTGGCGGACGTAGTAATCGCGCTCCTGGCCGTCAAAGTCCTCGTCGACGTGTAGCCATCCAAGGAAGATGTCGCTGCTGGCCTGCATCAGGCGCTGGCCGGTCACGACGCGCTCGCCGTGATTATCGAAAGGGCTCGGGGCGACGAACTCCTCGAGCACAGAGGCCTCTGCCTCCTTCAGTTGCAGGAACAGCGGATCCTTTCCGTCGCGACCCAGCAGCAAGGCAATCCAGGCGGGCGTGCCAACGCTGCCCACGCCGACCACCTTGCGCGCGAAGTCGACCAAGCGATGCTGCTCCAGTAGCACCCGTCGCTCATAGCTCAGTGACCGCAGGTAGGAGTCGACCAATCCGCGCAGACCGTCGAGCAGCTCGTCATGAGCGCGGCCCTCAGCGAGCTCGGCGAGCGGCACGATCAACGGCGGGTCGGCGACGATCCGCGTCTCACCGTCGACCGTGCGGGTGAGTTTGGAGAACGCCGACATGCTGTCGCGCGTTCGCGCCTTGGCGAGATCTTTCTTAGTCTGCCTGACGGCCTTTGGCTTCAGCTGGGACCGGAGCTTTCCTAGCGTGGCATCGACATCGAGGTGTGCGTACCACACGTCCAGGTTGCGCATGGTGGCAAACTCCGCCATCGCGCCGCGATATTCGCCGACGGTGTCCAGCACGATCCGATCCTGGGCCTTGGACGCGAAGCCGTTGTGGCGAGCGGCGATCAGCAGGCTCGCGGCCAGGCGCTTGACGTCCCACTCCCACGGCCCGGGCAGTGTCTCATCGAAGTCGTTGAGGTCGAACACGAGCTGGCGCTCGGGCGACGCGAACACGCCGAAGTTCGACAGGTGGGCATCGCCGCAGCACTGCACCGTGAGCCCCGAGCTCGGCGTGTTGGCGAGGTCGCTGGCCATGATTCGCGCCGCGCCGCGATAGAACGTGAAAGGCGACACAAGCATGCGCCCGTAGCGGATCGGCACGAGCTCGGGGACGCGCGTCTTGGCCTGCGCCTCTAGCAGCTCGATAGGGTCCATCGAGGCGCGTCTCGCTGACAGCTGCGCGTGGCTGGAGCGCGGCACCTCCACGCGCGCCGCCCTGCCGCGATCGACGCGCTGAGAGGTCGTCGGCGGGGCCAGCGGGGCTACGCCCGCAGCATCCTTCTCGACGCTCGCCCGGGCCATTGTCCGACCATACTCCCTGCGTCGTCGGCAACCTTGCTGTCGCAGTCGATGCCCAGGAAGTGCATGCGCGGACCTCTAGGAAGGCACCCTCAGGCTGAGGCTAAGTTGGACTCGGCGTCCGGGAGCACCTTGCCGATCTCGCGCCTGGAGCTGATATCGAGCTTGGAGAAGACCTTGCGCAGGTGCCACTCGACGGTTCGGGGGCTGAGGAAGAGTCGTCCACCGATCTCGGTATTCGAGAGCCCGTCGCGCGCGAACACCGCAATCTGGTGCTCCTGCGGCGTGAGCTCGTCGCGTGTCTCGGCTGTGCGCTTTCGGACTTTCTGGCCTGTGGCGAGCAGCTCGATCCGGGCTCGCTCTGCAAACAGGTCCATGCCGATCGCCGAGAACATTTCGTGCGCGCGGCGCAGTTGTTCACGCGCATCAACACGCCGGTTCTCGCGGCGTAGCCACTCGCCATAGAGCAGGCAGGCCCGGGCGAGCTCTGGGCGCAGCTTCGTCCGCTCGAGGCGCTCGATCGCGTCGCGGTAGAGAAGCTCGGCGTGCTCGCCCTCTGCCAACAGCGCACGCGACCGTGCCTCGATCCCGAGGCCCCAGTCGTTGGCGCTGGCGTCGTTGCGACTAGCCAGCCGCTCGATCGCCTGGGCAGCCATATCCCGTTCACCGCTCCTGGCGGCGGCTTCGATTGCCTCGCTCAGCGCCCACATCGAGGTGACGAGCTCGGGCATATCCTCGATTGCCTCCCAGGCCGGACCGAGCGCGTCCTGGTAGCGCCCCTGGCCGTTGGCCACGACCGCTCGCGCGAGCTCGGTGAACTGAAGTGCGTTGCCCTGCCCGCTCGCGGTCGCCTCGCGCTCGATCTCAGCGACGAGCTTGGCGACGTCCGCCTCGCGCCCCTGGTAGGCAGCGACGTAGATCGCACCGTAAGGCAACACGCGGGCACCGGTGGCTTCGGTGACCGCGTCGGCCTCTGAGATGAGCTGCGACGCCCGGGCAAATTCGCCGCTCAACGCCACGGCCTGGGCCATGATGTTGAGCGCGACCGCGAGCACCTCTAGGGCACCGGTGTCGCGCGCCAGCTGCACGCAGTGGCTCGCGACTGCCACACAACAGTCATGGTCCCAGACGACGACCGCGGCTATCGTCGCCAGCCAGCCCCAGCGCAGCACTTCCTCGGCGGCAGCGTCCTCGCTCGCGAAGCCCTGTGCCGCTCGCTGCAGTGTGTTCGTGGCCGCACGGCGCCCGTCGGTAAGCAGTAGCGCGAATCCGTCGAGGAGCAGGTCCGCAGGGCGCGCTGGTCGGGGCGCGGAGGGAGCGCCGCGAACTTCACGCGAGACGTCCAGAAGGTCTCCTTTCTGGGCAAAGCGTCCTGCGAACAGCGCTGCGCTCCAGGCGTCGAGATACGTTTCCCGCGCAAGTCCCGGGTCAAGCGGCTCAAGGGCCTTGGCGGCACGAAGCAGCAGCGGCGGAGCGTCGCTACCGCGCAGCTGGGCGAACGCCAGCTCCGCGCGCAGCAGGTCCACGCGCGCTCGTTGAAGCTCGCTCAGCGAGTTGGCCTCGGCGGTCGCAAGCAGCCCGAGCGCGGTGTCAAAGTCTCCAGCCCGCAGGCTCGCATCGGCAGCCGCCAAGGCGCGCTCGGTGCGGCGCGGCGGATCGATCGAGAGCCTCACCGACCGATCGAGGAACGCCGCCGCGGCGGCGAGCCCGCCTCGCGCCTGCGCTCGTCCCGCCGAGCGCTCAAGCTCCTCTGCGACGGCTTCGTCGGGGCTGGAAGCAGCCGCGGCCAGATGCCAGGCGCGACGGTCGGGGTCAGCCTTGCCGTCGGTCGCCGAAGCGAGCGCGAGGTGCGCCGCGTGACGCTGGGCGGTCGATGCGCTGCGATAGACAGCAGAGCGCACGAGCGGATGGCGGAACGTGACACGGGCTCCGATCGAAACCAGTCCCTCCTGTTCGGCGGGAACGGCGGCGGTCGCCGGCACCTCTGCGCCACTGGCCGCACGCCACAAGAGCAGAGGATCGCCGAGCGGCTCCGCCGCCGCCAACAGCAACAGGCGACGGCTGTCCTCCGGGAGCAACTTCAGGCGCCGGCCGAAGCTGTCCTCGATGCGCCCCGACACCGCCTGCCCGGCGAGTAGACCGAAGCCCCCCGCCAACTGGGTTGCCGTCAGGCCGCGCGGCAGCTCAAGTAGCGCTAGCGGGTTGCCGTGGGTCTCGGCGACAATCCGGTCGCGCAGACGCTCATCGAGTAGGGAGCGCACGACAGAACGCAGAAGTGCGCGCGCGTCGCCGCTGCGAAGGCCCTGCACTTCCATCTCGGGCAGTCCCCGCAGCTCCTTCAGGGCCGAGCGGGACGCGAACACCAGCACAACGGGGTCGGCAAGCAGGCGTCTTGCGACGAACGCGAGCGTCCTCGCCGAGGCGTTGTCCAGCCATTGCGCATCGTCGATCACGCATAGCAGCGGCTGCTCCTCGGCCGCATCGCAGATCAGGCTAAGGATCGCCAGGCCGACGAGGAATAGGTCGGGCGCCGGCCCCGAGCGCAATGCGAAGACGATCTCAAGAGCTTCTCGCTGAGGGCGGGGGATTCGCTCGAGGTGGTCGAGCAGCGCCCCGCACATCTGGTGCAGGCTCGCGAATGGGAGCTCGAGCTCTGACTCCACTCCCACGGCGCGCATGACGCGCATCTCCGGCGCCCTTGCGACGAGGTGATCGAGCAGCGCCGTCTTGCCGACTCCCGCCTCACCGCGCAAGACGAGCGTCTGGCTTTCCCCGCCGCGGGCAGCGACCAGCATGCCGTCGAGCAAGGTGCACTCATCGCGTCGACCCCGCAAACTCGGCGTCCCCCCAGAAACCGGAGGATCGGAAACCATGAGAGAGGCTCATAGTAAGCGATTTAGCGGGGCCGCGATCGGCGTATCCAGGGACGCTGGCGGTCAATAGCAGCCGGTGACCAGGGCTCGGACTAGTGGGCCTACGGGCGCGAGAGACCGCCGCGGTCGCAAGGCTCACTGAACCTCAAGCAACCGAGTGGTGCAAGCAGCCTCGGGACGCATTTAGGAGGACCGAGCAGCGCAAACGGCGGCACAAGGAGTACGCGAATGGCTCGCTTTGACTACGACGTGATCGTCATTGGCTCGGGATTCGGCGGGAGCGTTGCGGCGCTACGTGCCGCTGAGAAGGGATATCGAGTCGGCGTTATGGAGTCGGGCAAGCGCTGGCACGACGACGACATCCCCAAGACGGAGTGGGATCTGCCGAAGTTCATCTGGTTTCCCGCCGCTGAGCTCTACGGCATACAACGGATCGAGTATCTGGACGACGTCCTGATTCTCAGCGGCGCCGGCGTTGGTGGCGGCTCCCATGTGTATGCGAACACGCTGTACGTTCCGCCCAAGCAGTTCTTCGACGCACCCGAGTGGGCCGACATCGCCGACTGGGCCGATGAGCTGGCGCCTTGCATTGATCAGGCCAGTCGCATGCTCGGCGTCGTTCGCTATCCGTACATGCCCACCGACATCGATCGCGCGCTGCAGCAGGCCGCAGCCGAGATCGGGCGAGAGCAGACCTTCAACAAGGCACCGGTGGGGGTCTACTTCGGCAGTCCCGGCGTGGAGGCCGAGGATCCGTACTTTGGCGGCGTGGGCCCGCGACGAACCGGCTGCATCTCGTGTGGGAACTGCGATATCGGCTGCGGGCACAACGCCAAGAACAAGCTCACGACCAACTACCTGTACCTGGCGGAGAAGCTCGGGGCACGGGTTCACGAACTGAGCGAGGTGTATGACCTGGCTGCGTTGCAGGACGGCGGATTTGAGGTCCACACGCGCCATCCCGGCTGGGCGCAGCGCGTAGCGCAGCGACACCGCGACACCTATACCGCCAAGCAGGTGATCGTCGCCGCCCATGCATATGGCTCCTCCAAGCTGCTGCACCATATGCAGCACAAAGGCCGCCTTACGGGCATGTCAAGCCAGCTCGGCCAGCGTGCGCGGACCAACTCCGAGCAGCTGCTGGCCGTGACGCGACCGCACGGCGAGTGGCAGCGCGATCCGGAGAAGATCCACATCACGCCCGGGTGCGTATCGATCACCTCCGGCGTGTGGCCCGATGCGACTACGAGCGTCGAGCCGACCGTCTGGGGCGTGGGAAGCAACGTCTTTGCCTTCCTTGTCACCTACCACCAGCACGGCGAACAGAAGCACCCGACGGCCTCGTGGATCAAGGAGCTCATACGCCACCCTGCCGAGGTGCTCGGCTTCGACGACCCGCGCCACTGGTCCGAGCGGACATTCGTGGCCCTTTGCATGCAGACGACCGACACGTCGATCGAGCTCTACTGGGGCGACGACCTGCTGCGCAGCCGGCCCTCGGGAACGCCCCCCGCCGTCCACACCCCCGTCATTGAGGACTTCGTCGACCGGGTCGCCAAGAACCTCGACAGCGGCGAGGCCGCACTCGTAACCGAGGTCATCAACCGCAACGCCTCAGCACACTTCGTCGGCGGAATCCCGATCGGTGCGACCAGCGACAGTGGCGCGGTGGATCCCTATCTGCGGCTGTACGGTCAGCCCGGACTCCACGTGATGGATGGCAGCGTGATGCCGGCTAACCCCGGAGTGAACCCGTCGCTGATGATCACCGCGCTTGTCGAGCGCGCGATGTCTCTGTGGCCCAACAAGGGAGAAGAGGACCGCAGGCCCCCATTGGGCTCGGGCTATGAACGAGTCGACCCGGTGATGCCGCACTGTCCGATCGTGCCGGCGGGGGCGCCGGGCGAGCTGCGGCTCGACGCAAAGAAGTCGAGCGTTATCCCCGAGTACCCGTACTGACGATCGAGGAGAAGCCATGGCCGATCTCGCAACCGACTCGTTTCGCTCGCTAGGGCCGCGCAGCGCGATCCCGCCTGAGACCGTAACTCCCTTTTACCTCGACGACCGAAAGCGGCGCGTGTCGATCGCCCAGGTCGACGAACGTCTTTTCGCCTTCGACGATTTGTGCACCTGTGCGCCCGAGCCGTGCCCGCTCTCGGCAGGGCTACTGAGCGGAACGACGATCATGTGCCAGTGTCACGGCTCGCGCTTTGATGTGACCAGCGGAGCCGTGATCGACGGCCCGGCGACTGAGGGGCTGCACACCTACGAGGTGCGAGACGTCAATGGCACGGTCGAGATTCGAGCCTGACGCCAGCACGCTCGCGCAAGGCCCGCGCGGCGACGCTCGCTCCGCTCGCACGACGCGAACCGCCGCGATGTCGATGGCGAGCGACCCACCCCGCGGCGCGGTTGTGCTCGTGCTCGTTGTCGCGCTTGTGCTGATGCTCGCATTCGCGTTCTTCTACGTCGGGGCCTTCCACGATCCCACTCCACACCACGTTCCTATAGCCGTTGTGGGTCCGCCCGGGACCGAGGCGCAGCTCAACCATCTGCCTGGCACGCCGCTTGATGCGCGCCGAGCATCATCGCGCCTTGATGCGCTCTCGCAGATCGACGATCGCAAGGTCTACGGGGCCTACGACGCGGCGACCAATCAGTTGTTCGTGGCGTCGGCCGCCAACCGAGCGACAGCGATCGCGCTTGAACGAACTTTCGAGCTCGCCGCGGCGGCACGTGGGGCTCCCGCCGTTCGTGTCACCGACGTAAAGCCGTTGCCGGCGGCCGACCCTAATGGCACCGCCAGCTTTTACGCGGTGATCGCGTGGGTGTTCGGCGGCTACATCGGCTCGACTCTGATCGGGCTGCTCGGCAGTCCACGCGACAGCAGCCGTCGGCGTGCGGCGGAGCGGGTCGGAGCGCTCGCGCTGTTCTCCATTGTCGCGGGGATCCTCAGCGTGGTGGTTCTGAGAGCGAGCTTTGACGTGCTCTCCGGCCACGTCGTAGAACTCTGCGGCGTCGCGGCGCTCACGATCTTCGCCAGTGGCGCGGCGACGGCAGGCATTCAGTCCGCCGCCGGCCCGGCGGGGACGGGTCTCGTGATCTTGCTGTTTGTGATCCTCGGCAACTCCGCCTCGGGTGGTCCGTTCGCGCGCCCGCTGCTGCCGGGTTTCTGGAGGACGATCGGCGGCGTGTTGCCGCCAGGGGCAAGCGTCGATCTGGCGCGTTCGACGCTGTTCTTCGACGGTCAGCGGATTGCAGGCCCGATCGCTGTCCTGGTCGTATGGGCCGTCGTCGGAACATTGCTCGCCCTTGCACTCGGCGGTCGTGTGATGAATCCCGCGGACACCGAGGCTGCCGCGGCGGCGGGGGCAGCGGTATGAATGGTGCGTCATGAACGCGCCAGCGACAACGGCGCCGCGCATCGAGTTTCGCGATGTCGACGGTCTGCGGATTCGCTTCGCCGACAGCGGCGCGCCGCACGAGCGGACACTCGTCCTGACCAGCCCGTGGCCGGAGAGCGTTTTCGCCTTCTCGCGAATCTGGAGTGAGCTCGCCCAGCATGCGCGCCTGTTCGCGGTCGATCTCCCGGGCTTCGGTGCGTCCGACAGCCGCGAGGATCTCTTCTCACCGCGGGCGATGGGCAGGTTCCTCGCCCAGCTCATCGGCGAGGCTGAGCTTGGCAGACCCTACGTCCTGGGGCCCGATGTGGGAACCGCGGCGACGCTGTTCGCGGCAGCCGAGCACCCGGAGCTGCTCGCCGGTGCCATTGTCGGCACTGGGGGCGCGGCGGTGCCGCTCCAGCTCGGCGAGCCGCTGGCATCGTGGGTCCTTGATCCCGACCTTGAGAAGTACCGCAAGATGGACCCCCGCATGATCGTCAACGCGGCGATTGAAAAGATCGCCGGGGGGGTGGACGACGCTGTCCGCGAGGACTATCTGGACTGCTATGACGGACAGCGCTTTGCCGACTCGATGCTCTACGTCCGCCGCTATCCGGTGGAGCTGCCCGAACTCGCCAAGCTGCTGCCGGCAATACGGACGCCGGTCACGATAATCAACGGTCGCAACGACCCTGTAGTGCCGCTCGCGAACGCCGAATATCTGGATGAGAGGCTGCCCAACAGCCGCCTTGCGGTGATCGATGCCGGTCACATGGTTTGGGAGGAGAGGCCGCGTGAGTACGCGTCGATCGTGCTCGACGCGATCACGTCTGCGCCGGCTGAGGCAGGTGACTCGTAGGGCTTGACGCCGCGTCGGCTTTCTCTCGCGGCGCGCGCTAGCAAACAGAGGTCGTCCGCGCGTTTCAGAACGCACGGCATCACTGGCCGGTTAGGAATTCCCGTACGTCGGAGGCAAACTCGTCGTGGTGCTGAAACAGGAACCCGTGCGCTGCGTCTGGGTAGATCTTCACGCGCGCCTGAGGGATCAAGCCGGCGAGCAGATAGGAGAAGTGAGGCAAGATCATCGGGTCGGCGTCGCCGTTTGCCACCAAAACGGGCATGTCGATCGCGCTAACACGCTGCAGCTGACTGTGGTCAGGGATGCCCCAATTGCACACGGCGTCGTATTGCGCCTGTCGGGTCTGCCAGCTTGTCGGCTTGTCCTGATCGTCTCGCCGTGCGCTCAGCCGCCCCAGCGTCTCCATACCGGCTTGGCGGCTCGTCGCCGACTGCGTGAAGAAGACACCGAGGTAGCCATCGGGACTGCGCTCGGCCCCGCCGACCACAGCGATCACCTCGGGGGCCCAGCCGTGCATCCCTGCCGCGCCGCGTGGCGCCGCCGACGCTAGGACGAGGCGACGCACTGTCGCGGGCCTGATCAGCGCGATCTCCTGGGCGACGAAGCTGCCGATCGAGAAGCCGAGCACGTCGACCGCGCCAAGCTCAAGCGCGTCGATGAACGCAATTGCATCACTTGCCATCTGCTCGATCGTGTTCGGCGTCGCGCCTGTCGATCCGCCCACGCCGGCATTGTCGAACGTTATGACTCGGCGGTCGCGCGCGAGCATGTCGATCAGCGCGGGGTCCCAGTTGTCGAGGTTGCCGCGGAAGTGCTGCAGCAGCACGAGCGCTGGCGTCCCTTCGCCGATCTGGCGGTATCGGTACTCGATCCCGTTGGCGGCACTGACAACCTCGTTGCCAGCCGCCAGGTATTTCGGTACACCGCCGGCTGCCGGGTTGGTCGAACTGTCGGGCATGGAGTCAGGGTCGCTGAGGGCGGGGGCTGTCGCGCCCGCGACCCCCCGTGTCTGGACCCTGGCGTTGTCGGCGCCCGTGGCGGCATGCCCGCACCGGGGAGCAGACCAGGGCATGCCCTGGTGCGACGCTGCAACGACGACGGCAGTCTCGTGCGTACCTCGAAAGGAGATTGCGATGAGCTCAGCGGAGACGTTGGCAGGGCTTGTGTCAGACGGTCAGATCGAACTCACCGACGGCTACGCCGACGTCGGGGAGGTGCAGCTGCACTACGTCGAAGCCGGCGATGGTCCGCTGGTCGTCCTGCTGCACGGCTTCCCGGAGTTCTGGTACGGGTGGCGCGCGCAGATCGTGCCGCTCGCGAAGGCCGGCTTTCGCGTCGTCGCGCCTGACCTGCGCGGCTACAACCTGTCGTCTAAGCCAGACGACATCGCCGCCTACAGCGCCGAGAAGCTGGCCGAGGACATCCGCGGGCTCATCAAGGAGCGCGGCGCTGAGTCTGCGCTCGTAGCCGGCCACGACTGGGGTGGAACCGCCGCCTGGACGCTCGCGATGAACCACCCCGAGGTCGTAGACCGTCTGGCCATCCTCGACGCGGCGCATCCGCGCAAGCTGAACGAGGGCCTGCGCCATCCAAGCCAGCTTCGACGGTCCTGGTACTTCTTCTACTTCCAGCTGCCGAATCTGCCGGAGCACCACGCGCAGGCCGACGATTGGGCGTTCCTGCAGGACTTCTTGGGCGACGCGCAGCCCCCGTACACGCCCGAGGAGATAGCGCGCTACATCGAGGCGTGGTCTCAGCCGGGGGCGGCGACGGCGATGATCAACTACTACCGCTTCGCGGTGCGGCACTCCTCAGGCGAGATCAAGCCGGTCGAGGCTCCCACCCTCGTCATCTGGGGGGAGGGCGATCGCTACCTCGGTCCCACGCTCGCCGAGCCCCACGCTGAGGACGTGCCAAATCTGGACCGGGTCGAGCGCCTGGCAGACGCCTCGCACTGGG
>DATJOE010000178.1:0-5031 GCA_035507305.1 Solirubrobacteraceae bacterium
TCGGGCAAGACCTCGCTCGTGTCATTGATCTCGCGCCTGTACGACCCGAGTGAGGGCGAGGTGCTGCTCGACGGCGCCGACGTACGCGAGGTCGATCTCACCTCACTTCGCCAGGCGGTCGCGGTCGTCTCCGACGATCCCTTCCTGTTCAGCGCGAGCGTCGCCGAGAACATCGCCTACGGGCGCCCCGACGCGGGCCTGTCAGAGATCGAAGCCGCCGCGCGCCGGGCACAAGCTTATGAGTTCGTCGCCCGCCTGCCGCAGGGGTTCGAGACACGCGTAGGCGAGCGCGGCCTCTCACTCTCCGGTGGTCAGCGCCAACGGATCGCGATCGCCCGCGCGCTGCTGGCCGACCCTCGCGTCTTGATCCTTGACGACGCGACGTCCTCGGTCGACGCTTCGACCGAGCAGAGCATCAAGCTCGCGCTGGATGAGGCGATGGCAGGGCGCACGACGTTCGTGATCGCCCACCGGCTCTCGACAATCTCGCTCGCCGATGAGATCGTCGTGCTCGACCACGGCCGGATCGCCGCCCACGGCGATCACGAGCATCTGCTCGGGGTCTCCGAGCTGTACCGCGAGATCGTTGAGAAGGGCCTACCTGACCAGGTCTTCCTTACACGCAAGCCGCTCGAACGCGAGGTGAGCGGGCTGTGAGCCCGGTCGTGCACCGCGGCGGCCCAGGGTCGACCTGGACCGGCGAGCGCGCGAGCAAGGGCACGCGTGCACGCAACCTGCGAGGCCTGCTCGGGCTGCTACGCCCCTACCGTGGCCGTGCCGCGCTCACAGTCGTGGCCCTCGTGCTCGGCACCGCCGCCTCGCTCGCCCCGCCGCTGCTCGCGCGCGCCGCGATCGACGATGGCATCCAGCGCCACGACGTCGGCACGCTCGTGTGGGTCGTAGTTGCCTTCCTCGCCTCGGCGCTACTCGTGTGGGGCACGACCTACGCTCAGACCTACCTCGTCGGCTGGGTCGGCCAGCGCGCGCTCGCCGACCTACGGATTCGCATCTTCAAGCACCTACAGACACTGCCGATCGGCTTTTATGAGAGTCGCCCTGCGGGTGTGCTGATCTCGCGCATCACAAACGATGTCGAGGCGCTCGACTCGCTCGTCACAGACTCAGTCGTGACGCTATTTCAGTCGGGACTAACGCTGATCGGGACCGTTGGCATCCTGCTCTACCTCGACGTCAAGCTCGCGCTTATCACCTTCTGTGTGCTGCCGCTCGTGCTCGGCGGATCGCTGTGGTTTCGGATCGTCTCCGCCGGGGCGTTCCGTCGCACGCGTGAGACGATCGGCTCAATCACCGCCTACCTGCAGGAGACGCTCTCGGGCATCCGAGTCGTACGCAGCTTTGCTCAGGAGCCCGAGCACGAGCGCCAGTTCGTCGGACTCAACGAGGACAACCGCGCCGCGAACTACACGACCGTCAAGCTCAACGCCGCCTACTTCCCAACCGTCGAAATGCTCTCTGGGCTCGCGGTCGCAGCGATCGTCCTCTACGGCGGTCTGCAGGCGATCGAAGGCCACATTTCGATCGGCACGATCGTCGCGTTCGTCGCGGCCCTCTCGAACCTGTTCGAACCGATCCAACAGCTCTCGCAGCTGTATGCCACCTACCAGTCGGGGATGGCTGCGCTCGAGAAGATTTTCCAGCTGCTGGATGTCAAGCCCGATCTGACCGACCGCCCCGACGCGGTCGAGCTGCCACGGATCAAGGGCGAGGTCGACTTCGACGACGTGTCCTTTGCTTACAAGAAGCGCCGGGGCGAAGGCACGGGTGAGCAAGAGGTACTCGCGCTCGATGACATCAACCTCCAGATCCCTCCCGGACAGACCGTCGCACTCGTCGGCGCGACCGGAGCTGGCAAGTCGACGATGGCGAAGCTGATTGCACGCTTTTATGACCCGACCGCAGGGGCGATCCTGATCGACGGCCACGACCTACGGGAAGTCAAGAGCAGCTCGCTTCGCTCACAGATGGGCATCGTGCCTCAGGAGGCCTTCTTGTTCAGCGGCACCGTCGCCGAGAACATTGCGTTCGGCCGCCCCGACGCAACACCCGAGCAGATCCGCGCCGCCGCGGCGGCGGTCGGCGCCGAGGAGTTCATCGCAGAGCTGCCCAGCGGGTATGACACCGAAGTCGGCGAGCGAGGCACGCAGCTCTCGGCTGGCCAGCGCCAGCTGATCGCCTTCGCCCGCGCGCTGATCGCCGACCCGCGGATCCTCGTACTCGATGAGGCCACCTCCAACGTGGACCTGCACTCCGAGGCGCGGATCGAGCGCGGTCTGCGACGACTGCTCGCAGGGCGTACCGCGATCGTGATCGCCCACCGCCTCTCGACGATCCGCCAGGCGGGCCGGATCGTCGTGCTCGAGCACGGACGCATCGCCGAGCAGGGCACGCACGATGAGCTGATCGCCGCCGAGGGTCGCTACTACGAGCTGTACCGCGACTGGGCCGCGCAGGCCGCGGCCTAGCCGACCTTCTCGGTCATCCGCTGCAGCAGTTCGTAGCCGTGGTGCGGCGTACCCGCGAAGCTACTGCCGTTCATGTCGTGGCCCGCGCCGACGAACCCGAACGCGCTCGCCGACGGCCTTGCCGCGAACACCTCGTAGCTGCCACCGATCGTCGCCAGTCCGACGTGATCGCCCTTGTGCACGAAAAAGTTGATCGGCCTGAACGTGTGCTTGGCGATCGCCCCCGTCAGCTGAAACGGCTGCGTGGTCGAGATCACCTTGAGCTCCCCGCCGCCGAGCGGGCGTAGGTCCTGGAACAGCACGGTCGGCTGGCCGCTAACGACGCGGCCCCACAACGTGACTGCGACGATCTGCCCGGCCTTCGGCGCGACGAGCGGTTGCCAGTACGCGGTGTCGACCGGCGCGTTCAGCGAGCGGGCAGGCGGCGAGGACAGTGAGCTTCCCCAGCTGATCGTGCGTCCCGCCCGGGCCTCGGGCGCGAGCAGCGCCAGCGCCAGCACGAGCATCAGCAGCAGGGCGGCGATCCCGGCCATCACCGGATGGGGAATCGGCCCGTGCACATTGGTCCGCCCTGTGCGGCTGATCATTGGCACCATGCTCCCGCACTACCCGGACATTGCCCACGAAAGCGTCGCGCTGGACGGAGATCGGAAGGCACGCTGATGACCTGATTTGTGAACAAAGCGCGAACGTGCAAGCGAATTGGCTTGCGAATACGCGACCGCCCTGTACAGTTCTGCGATCGTGCGAGGCGACGCGTTGCGGGGGCTCGCCCGGACAGGATTCCGGGACGAGGCGTTGAGAGGGAGCCACGGCCGGCGGAGGGCGAGCGCCAGCCCGCTCGCGAACGTGTCCCCATCGACAGGCCGCGACATGATCCGCCTCCGTGCGATCGCTCTGCGCGCGCTCGCCCCAGCTCTGCTGATGATCGGGCTGCTGACCGGAGCCTTCCTCACCCCGGCCGCCGCACAGGCCGCCGAAGGCGAAGGCATCCACAAGATCAAGCACGTCGTGATGATCATGCAGGAGAACCGCTCGCTCGATGAGTACTTCGGCACCTATCCCGGCGCGAACGGGATTCCCGGTGGCGTGTGCGTGCCCGACCCGCAGAATGGCGGCTGCATCAAACCCTTCCACGATCCGCACGACGAAAACTTCGGCGGTCCACACGGGACAAAGGCATTCGAAGGCGACATCGACGGCGGGCTAATGGATGGCTTCGTCGGCGAGGCCGAGACCACAAAGAAATGCCGTGGCGGTACCGACCCCGACTGCACTCCCTGCCCACCTGCCGCCGAAGCACAGGCGCGGGCGGCGAAGTCCTCGCAGACATGCAACGACGTAATGGGCTACCACGACGCGCGCGAGATCCCCAACTACTGGACATACGCAAAAGACTTCACACTGCAGGACAACCTGTTCGAGTCGGCCTCGGCCTGGAGCCTGACCGAGCACCTCTACATGGTCTCCGCCTGGTCGGCGCGCTGCCCCAAGAACGACAAGAACCCGCTCGACTGCAAGAACAACCTGAACCCAAAGATCCCGTCGAAGACTTGGGACGGGCCGACGGTCCCCGGCAAGGCCGAATACGCCTGGACCGACATCACCTACCTAATGGACAAAGCGGGCGTCAGCTGGCGCTACTACGTGACCGAAGGCGATGAGCCCGACTGTGAGGACGATGAAGAGCAGAGCTGCGGACAGGTCAAACAGACCGCGCAGACCCCGGGTATCTGGAACCCGCTCGAGGACTTCACCGACGTTGAAGAAAGCGGCAAGAAGGGGAACATCCAGGGGCTCGACAACTTCTACAAAGCCGCGCACCAGACCGATGAATGCGGTCTGCCGAGCGTTGCCTGGATCGTGCCGAACCTCGAAGTCTCAGAACACCCGCCTTCGCTGATCTCAAAGGGCCAGGCCTACGTAACCTCGCTGGTCAACACGATCATGAAAAGCCCATGCTGGGACAGCAGCGCGATCTTCATCTCCTGGGATGACGCGGGCGGCTTCTACGACCACGTGAACCCGCCCGACGTCGATGTCAACGGCTACGGCCTGCGCGTCCCCGGCATCGTGATTAGCCCCTACGCGAAGACCGGCTACATCGACAGCCAGCGCCTCAGCCACGACGCCTACCTGAAGTTCATCGAGGACGACTTCATCAACCGCCAGCGGCTCAATCCGAAAACGGACGGTCGCCCCGACAAACGCCCCGACGTGCGCGAAGAAGCGCCCGGGCTCGGCGACATCGCAAACGACTTCGACTTTAACCAGCAGCCGAAAGCGCCCGTGGTGCTGCCGACGCACCCAGAACCCGGTCCGGCCTCCAACCCGCCCGGCCCCACGCCGCCCAGCGTCGTGACGATGACCGCCGACGGCGAAAGCCAGACCGAAGCGACGCTCCATGGGCTGGTCAATCCCAACGGCGAGACCGTGACCGGGTGCCGCTTCGAATACGGAGCCTCGCTCCCCTACGCGTCGAGCGCGCCATGCGACGTCTCCCCCGGCGAAGGAGAAGCCGCGGTCGCGGTGGCGGCCCACGTGACCA
>DATJOE010000179.1:0-2711 GCA_035507305.1 Solirubrobacteraceae bacterium
AACACCGACGTCCGCATCCCGCACCTGCTCTCGATCCTCGGCACCACCTCCTGGAACGGCAAGGTCGAGGGCGTAAACCAGCTGAACGCCGAAGACCAGGCCAAATACGGCCCCGGCGACTACGTGCCGATCCTCGGCGTCACCTACTGGACCTTCCGCCTGATGGCGGGCGTCGGCGTGCTGCTCTTGCTGATCCCGCTCATCGGGCTGTGGCTCTCGCGACGCAAGGCGCTTGAGCGCTCCCGCCGCTTCTTGTGGCTCTGCGTCGCCGGCGCGGGCCTGCCGGTGATCGCCAACCTGACCGGGTGGATCTTCACCGAGATGGGGCGCCAGCCGTGGGTCGTCTACGGCCTGTTGAAGACCTCCGACGCGCGCTCGCCGCTCGTCGGCTCCGGCTCGATCGTACTCACCATCGTCGGCTACACGCTGCTCTACGGCGCGCTGCTGCTCGTCGGCGGGCGCCTGTTCCTGCGCGACATCGCCCACGGCCCAGAGCCCCAGCGCGAGGATGAAGACGCCGAGCAGGGCGAGCCGCGCCACCACGACCTCGTCCTCGCCTACTAGCGACGGGAGCCGCGCGTGCACGACCCCAACTTCCTGCAGACGCTGTGGTTCGCTCTGATCGGCGTGCTGTGGGTCGGCTACTTCGTGCTGGAGGGCTTTGACTTCGGCGTCGGCATGCTGATCCGCGCGCTCGGACGCGACGAGACCGACAAGCGCATGATCATCCACACGATCGGCCCGGTCTGGGACGGCAACGAGGTCTGGCTGCTGACCGCCGGCGGCGCGACCTTCGCCGCGTTCCCCGGCTGGTACTCAAGCCTCTTCTCGGGCTTTTACCTCGCGCTGTTCTTGATCCTCGCGGCCCTGATCGTCCGCGGCGTCTCCTTCGAGTTCTGGGGCAAGAGCGACTCGCCACGCTGGCGCTCGACTTGGGAGTGGACGGCCGTGATCGGCAGCTTGCTCGCGGCGCTCTTGTGGGGTGTGGGCTGGGCGAACATCGTGCACGGGATCGCGATGAACGCACACCACGACGTCACCGCCAACCTGCTCGACCTGCTGCACCCATACGCGCTGCTCGGTGGGCTGACGACGCTCTCGTTGTTCCTCGGGCACGGCGCGATCTTCCTGGCGCTGCGCACACGCGGCGAGATGGCCGCCCGCGCTCGCGCGGTGGCCGCGCGCGTCTCGATCGTAACCGTCGCGCTGATGGCGGCGTTCCTGTTGTGGACCGGCTTTGACCAGGACAGGGGCGGGGTCAAGATCGCCGCCGAGCTCATCGCCGCCCTGGCCGTAGCGCTCGCCGCCGCCGTGCCCGCGCTCGTGCGCCGCGAGCGCGACGGCTGGGCCTTCGGGCTCAGCGCCGGCGCGATCGCGCTGCTGTTCGCCAGCCTGTTCGTCGGCCTGTTTCCCAACGCCCTTCCCGCGAGCAACCACGCCAGCGACCTGACGCTCGCCGCCGCCTCCTCGACGCATTACACGCAGACCGTGATGACGGTCGTCGCGGTGATTTTCGTGCCGATCGTGCTGCTCTATCAGGGCTGGACCTACTGGGTATTCCGACACCGCCTCGGCCGCGATGACTTCGAGGGCTCGCTCACGCCGATCGCCGTGCTCTCAAAGCTCGGCGGCAAGGAGGGCGACGGGCAGGACCTGGGCGACGGCCAGCCAAGTCGCAGCACCGCGCCGCCGCTCGCGCCGGGCTCGTGAGCGGCGCGCTCGACCGCCGGTTGCTGCGCGAGAGCTCCGCCGCCCGCTCGCATCTGAGGGTCGCCGTCGTGCTCGGCCTCGCAAGCGCGGCGTTGACCCTCGCCCAGGCGGTCCTGCTCGCCCACCTGATCGAGCGCGCCGCGCTTCATCACGCCACGCTTGCCGCCCTGCAGCCAGAGCTGATCGCGTTGCTGGCCGTGCTCTTGGGGCGTGCCGCCGTGAGCGGCGCCTTCGAGCTCTCCGGCCGACTCGGCGCCGAGCGAACGATCTCCGAGCTGCGTGGCCGCCTGGCGCGCCAGCTGCTGATCCTGCGTCCGCTCGGGCTCGGCAAGGGCGCACGCACCGGGGAGCTCGCGACCGCTGCGGTCCAGGGCGTCGACGCGCTCGAGGACTACTTCGCCGGCTATCTGCCGCAGCTCGTGCTCGCCGCGCTGGTGCCGATCGCCGTGCTGGGCTGGACGGTCACGATCGACCCGATCGCTGCCGGCATCCTCGCGCTCACGGTCCCGGTCCTGATCTGCTTCATGGTCCTGATAGGCAAGGGCGCCCGCGCACAGGCGCGCAAGCGCTGGCAGGCGCTCTCGCTCTTGAGCGCGCACTTCCTCGATGTTGTGCGTGGTCTGCCCACGCTGCGCGCATACCGCCGCGAGCATGCGCAAAGCGAGATCCTCGCCGAGGTCGGCGAGCGCTACCGCGCAACGACGATGGCGACTCTGCGGGTCGCGTTCCTGTCCGCCCTAGTGCTGGAGCTGTGCGCGATGATCGGCACCGCACTCGTCGCCGCGACGATCGGAGTGCAGCTCGTCGACGGCGCGCTCGGGCTGGGCGCCGGGCTGACCGTGCTGCTGCTCGCCCCCGAGCTCTATGGCCCGCTGCGCGGCGTAGGGCAGCAGTTTCACGCAAGCAACGACGGGACCGCCGCAGCCGAGCGGATCTTCGCCGTCCTAGAGCAGCCGCCCGTGATCGCGCCAGGACGCCGGTCGCGCGCCGCGCACGTGCCC
>DATJOE010000180.1:0-2041 GCA_035507305.1 Solirubrobacteraceae bacterium
ATGTCACCACGCGCTGAGGGCAACATGCGCCTCTCCTGTGGCGGCTTCAGCGGGCTGCTGATCGCGGCCTTGGCGAGCGTCCTGCTGGTGCTCGCGCTGTCAGCAGCGAGCGCACAGGCCGGCACGTGGACGCTGCTCTCGTGCCGGCAGCCCGATGGGCAGCCTGCACCCACGGATGGGTGGAGCACGAGCGCGAACGGCGGCGTCGGCGCTGACAGCGGCGACACGAACTCGTGCGCCTCGGGCGGAGCCCTGACCGCAATGACCAGCGGCGAAGCGCCCCAAGGCGCATACGAAGGCCCCGAGTGGGTGTTCACCGCGCCGCCGGGCTCGACGATCGCGGGCGGCACGATCACCGCGACGTTGAGCTCCCCGCACGGGCAGGCGTGGTTGGCGACACCAACCTCAACCTACGATGCAGCGAACGTAATAGCCAACTGCCAGTACAACTTGCCCTGCGGGGAAGACGGCAGCTACACAGGCGCGTTCCCGATCACGCACGTCGGCGGGACCGGCTTGTACGCCGTGGCGGTGTGCGTAGGTCCCTATGAAGGCGCGACGACCTGCCCGGCTGACGGGGGAATCGACGCGGCCGTGAGCGTCAGCAGCGCGGCCATCGAACTCGCCAACGATGCGACGCCGGCGGCGAGCGGTTTCGGCGGGACGTTGCTGAGCCCAAACGCGCAGGGCACACAGGAACTGACCTTCCAAGCCAGTGATTCAGGCGGCCCACGCGTCTACCTCGTGGTCGTGCAGATCGACGGCAACACCGTCTACTCGGGCACGCCTGACAACAACGAAGGGCGGTGCGTCGCGATCGCGCGCAGCGCGGGGACGCTGGTGTTCGACCATAGCCAGCCGTGCCGAACGAGCGAGTCGGTCGACGTGCCGGTCAACACCGCCACGTTGCCCAACGGCGCCCACACGCTCAAGGTCACCGTCGAGGATGCCGCGCAGAACACGAGCGTCGTCTACGACGGCCAGATAACGACCCTGCAACCGTCGAACGACTCTCTCGGCGCGCTGCCTGGCCCCGGCGCTGCCGAGATCGCGCAAGTCGCGCAGCCCAACGGCGTCGGCGCGAGCGAGGGAGCCCACCTGGAGCTGGGCCAGCACCATCAGCTCACGCGGTCGTTCGCCAAGCGCGCGCTGCGCATCTCGGGGCGCCTGCTGAGCTCCCAGAGCCAGCCGATCGGCGGCGCGACCCTCGACGTGCTCCAGCAAGTCAGCGGCTCATCGACGCTTGCCGTCATCGGCCACGCGACGACGGCCGGAAACGGGACGTTCCTGGCGAGCGTGCCGGGCGGCCCGTCACGGACGATCGAGATCGCCTATCGCGCCTTCTCGACGGACACCGCCTACGCAGCGGTGGCGAAGATCACCGAGCAGGTCGACGCAGGCGTCCAGCTTTATGTGAGTCCGCACAGGACGGGATCGGAAGGGACGATCACTCTCACGGGGCGCGTGCTCGGCCCGATCCCGCGCCAGGGCGTCAGCGTCAACCTGCTCGTCCACTACCGCGGGCAGTGGGAGCCGTTTCGCACGCCGAGGACGGACGCCGCGGGTCGCTTCACGGTCGTCTATCAGTTCGAGGGCGCGGTCGGACGATTCCCGTTCCGAGCCGAAGTGCCCCCAAGCCAGGCCGACTACGCCTTCGGTCGCGGGCTGAGCAAGGTGGTCGATGTTCTCACCGACTAGCAGCTTCGATTGGTGTGGTGACGCTCGCAAGGCGCTCATCGCGGTGGGGTGCTCGCTGCTGCTCGGACTCCAGGCGTCGCCGGCGGCGGACGCGCTTCCTTCGGATGGTGGCGGCAACTACACGCAGATTCTCTGTGCGAACCCGGCCACAGGAGAAGGGCTTGGGCTCTCGGGGATGCCGGAAGGACTCAGCAACCCTGCAAGCATCGACCTCTGGCAAGCGACCGCCGCCGAAGTCAACTGTGGCACCGGCCCGATGAGCTCGAGCCGCGGCGTGCCGATGCGAGTGGGTCAGACGAACACCTACGCGCAGGGCACATGGTCGGCTCTGCTTTACCAGGCG
>DATJOE010000181.1:0-8244 GCA_035507305.1 Solirubrobacteraceae bacterium
GCGTCCGCCGCGGCCGTCATTGGCGCGCGGGCACAGCTGAGCTCTTGCCCGACGACGATGTCAAAGCGCGAATCGCGACCTTCTCCAGCGGCCAGGTCGGGCGCCTGTTGACCGGTGCGACCTTCCGCGCACTGGAGAGTCAACCGGCCACCGTGCGCGTCCAGCTCGCGCCTTCGTAGGCGTCTGACTGCGAGAGCTCGCGATCGCGGAAGCCCCAGCGCGACGCCGTGGCCCGCGGCGCCTGACGCTCGCGCCTGGCATCGGGAGCGGCTCCGCGATGTTTGAGGCCGCGCGTAGCGGGGGGCGATAATGACGCCTGTCGTGGCAGCTGAGCGCGAGATGGTCAAGCAGGCGGATGTCGTGGTCATCGGGTCCGGCGGGCTCGGCGCCGCGACCGCGTTCTATCTCGTGAAGCGGGGGGCCGACCGCGTGGTGCTCGTGGACAAGTACGAGCTGGGCTCGCAAACCTCGCCGCGCGCCGCTGGCATGGGTGCCCAGGCGCGTCCGAACGACCTCATGGTCGAGCTGATGAAGCAGGCGGGCGAGAAGCTCACGCGGTTCACCGAGGACACCGGGCAACCGCTCGAATGGATACGGCCTGGGAGTCTGAAGGCTGCACGGCGTGCGCAGGACGTGGCGGTGCTCGAGAGCGAATGCGCACGCGCGCGCAGATTCGGCTTCGAAGCCGAGCTGATCTCGGCGCAGGCGGCGCATCAGCTCAATCCGTTCCTCGAACCGAGCGGCGTGCTCGCGGTCATGCACGTCCCCGAGGATCTGGTCTTCGAGCCCTCTCAGGTCGCGATCGGTTTCGCTCGTGCAGCGGAGGCGCACGGTGCGAGAACGTTGCCGCACACGACTGTCACGGGCGTCCGGGTCGATGACGGCCAGGTCACGGCCGTCGAGACCGACAGCGGACCGATCGAGACTCCCGTCGTCGTCGATACGGCAGGCGCGTGGACGCGCCAGGTGGCTGCTGCGAGCGGCATTCGGATCCCGATCGTCCCGACCCGCCATCAGCTGTTCACAACCGAGCCGCTGGCGGGAGTCCATGCCGACTTGCCGATCGTGCGCATCATGGATGCGGCTGTCTATATGCGCCCGTGCGACGGCGGACTGCTGTGGGGCGGATTTGAGGAAAACCCGCGTGAGTTCGACATGGACGCGCTTGCAAGCAGCTTTCAGATCAAGGACATGGAGCTCGACCCGGACGTGCTCTGGCGACTCGCGCAGGCGGTCAAGGCGCAACTGCCGATCCTGCTCGAGACGACGGTTCGCGAACACCGCGGCGGGCTTCCCACGATGACGGCGGATGGGCTCCACATTGTTGGTCCCGCGCCCGCCGCGCGCGGCTTCTTCATTGCCGGCGGCTGCAACGTCGCCGGGCTCTCGATCTCACCCGCGATCGGAGACGCGCTTGCGGCGTGGATCCTCGACGGCGCGCCACCGCTCGACCTGGCGGCACTCTCGCTCGAGCGATTCGGCACCCAGCCGTTGCCGGAGGACCAGCTCGGGCGGGACGCCGCGTGGCAGTATCGCCACTTCTACGGAACCACGTGATCTCGATCAGGCCGAGGCCGGAACGACGTCACAGAAGGTGAAGCCATCGCGGTTGACCACCTCGCCGGTTTCGCAGCGCACGGGTGTGGGGAATATCGGTCCGGCGTGCACGAAGGTGTGAAACTCGCCGTTCTCCCCGCACGGGTCCACCTCGGGCGGCAGATCCGCCAGCAGCTGCGCGTCGAACTCGCGTCCGGCGAAGGAGGGATCCAGCTGTGCCGGGTCCACGCACACGAGGATCGCGCGAAAACCAGCGTCGACGAACTCGCGCGCAAGCGCTGAGGTGTCACGGAGCCAGAGCGGGAAGAGGGCCTCGCGTCCGATCGCGCGCAGGCGCGTCTCGCGGTAGGCGCGCACGTCCTCCAGGAAGAGGTCGCCGGAGGCGACGCAGCGGATCTCGCGCAGGGGGCCGGCGAACGCCTGCGCCATGCGCTCTTCGTAAAGGGAGTTCGCGCAGCCCGGAGGGATCGGCACCTCCACGAGCTTTGCGCCTGTCAGCTGCGCCTGCTCGCGCAGCAGCTCGCGGCGAACACCGTGCATCGAGACGCGGTCGTAGGTCTCGGTGACGGTCGTGATCAGCACGCTCGGCCGCAGGCCGCTCTGCCAACGCAGCGCCCACAGCGCGAGCGCCGAGTCCTTGCCGCCGCTCCAGGACAGCGCGAGCTCCGCCGATGTCTTGTTGCTCATGCCCGCGGCGAGTCGGCGGATCGTCAGGCGGGCAACTCGACCGAGGCGTGCAACACCGCCGGCGCTGGCCGCGCGGCTGGCAACGCGGGCGGCCGCTGCGCGAAGCGCGCCGGCTCGAGCCCGCGGCGGCGCGGACGCCAGACGCGCACGTACTGCGCGCCGAAGTAGGAGCCGAGCACGATCGCGAGCGCGATGAACTGGCCGATGAACGTCTGCCAGTTCGGGAAGAGCGAGAACCACGTGCCCATCCAGCCGGGGACCGACAGGCCGGCGACGCCGGTGGTCCCGAGCCAGCCGGCGAGCTGCATCTCGTTTACCTCCTCGCCGACGGAGACGAGCAGCACGAAGAGCAGCATCGCGCCGGTGATGATCAGCAGGCGCCTGTAGGGCAGGCGCTGGTGCAGCGCGAAGGTGAGGACACCCGCGGCGGCGGTGAACAGGCAGCCGATCACGACTCCCTCCGCGACCACGCTCGAGCCGTAGATCTCGCGCAGCTGCTGCAGGAAGACCACGACCTCGAAGCACTCGCGGTAGACCGAGGTGAAGCCGAGCAGCGCAAGCCCCGCGACCAGGCGGCGCCTGTTCGTGTCTGGGTCGGCGGAGAGCAGGCCGCGCCTGCGCTTGTGGTGGTGGGAGATCCAGCCCGTCCAGTAGACGCGGTGAAAGAACCAGTTCATCACGAGCAGCAGCACGATCAGCGAGGGAATGCCCGTCGCGGCCTGGATGTCCAGCTCGTTGCCATGGAAGCGTCCGATCAGCCAGACGACAAAGAACCAGCTCGCGACGCCGGCGGCGAGCGCCGAGGCGCCGCCCGCGGCGACCGGGCGCCGGTAGGCGCGGTTCGCGCCGAGGAAGCTCGCCATCACCGCCGCGAGCACGAGGATCGTCTCCAGCCCCTCGCGCATGACGAGGATCGCCGCATCGATCACCACGGTCGTCTGGCTCAGCCGGCGGCCCGCCGGCAGCGTCTGCGGTTCGGGCGTGCCACCCTTCGCGTGCCAGCCGAGCACCACCGCGGTGACGGCGATCGCCAGCACGATCACCGTCCAGACGTAGAAGCTCGCCCGCTCGCCCCTGCGCTTTGCGGACGCGCTCGATTGCTTCGCGATGGCTGTTTGGTCTTGCGCTGCCAACGGTGCTCCTGCCAAACCCGACCTCGGCGCTCGGCTTTGGGGAGGGGACGCTAGCACATCTTAGGGAGACCTAATGAGGTCGCCCTAAGCGGGCGCCGGGTCCGTCCAGATACCACGCGTCGTGCGAGCAGATCAGCTCGACGTTCTGATCCTCGCGCGCGGCCAGCTCGCGCAGGCGCTCGCGATTTTCGAGGCGCGCGGCGCGGTCGACCTCGTTGAGCCTCTCGAAGGTCGCGACACCGGGCGGGCAGTGCAACGGCGTCTGCACCTCGCCGTGATGGAAGTATGCGTCGCCGCAGTGCAGGAGCCAGCGCTCGCGATCGCGGATCGCGACGCCGGTATGCCCGAGCGTGTGGCCGGGAAGCGGGATCAACAGGATCTCGGCGTCGCTGCCCGGCAGGATCCGCACGCTCTGGAACCCGAGCCACTCATCGCCGCCGGCATCGTGCTCTACCCACCTCGGTCCGTGTGCCCAGTGAGCGGCGACGTATCGAACCCGGTCGCGCCACCTGGGATGCGTTGCCGCGTGCAGCTCGCGCGAGAGCAGGTGCACCTCCGCGTCGGGGAAGTCGGGAAGACCGCCGGCGTGGTCCAGATCGAGGTGCGTCGCGATGATGTGGCGGACGTCAGCTGCCTTGAAGCCGAGCTCGCCGACCTGCGCAAGCGCGGTCTCGGAAGCCTCGAGGCGCGGACGCACCAACAGCGTGAAGGGACGACCGAGCTGGCGCGGCGTGCGCGTGTCGCCGACGCCGAACCCGGTGTCGACGAGCGCGAGGCCATCGGCTCCCTCGATCAGCACGCAGTGGCAGACGAGCCTCGCGGTTGCGAGCAGCCCCCCCGCTCCGGTCAGCACGCGCGCGCCGCGTGGGCACATCGTGCCGCAGTTGAGATGATGGATCGCTCGCGGCGCGCTGTTCACGGGTGCAAGCCTACGCGAGCGTCGCTGTGCTTCGTGACCGTCAACCTGGCGGCGGCAGCGCAGGTAGCGAGCGGGGATGCGATGAGCGCGACGAGGCCGCTCCCACCGCGAGCCCGGTCTGGCCCCGCATCAGAGCACCTCGGCGATCATCGCGGCGGCGCGTGCAGCTCCGTCGGATGCGACGGGCCGGTAGCGGACCTCGCGACCCAGCTCAGCAGCGATCGCCTCGGCGATCGCGTCCGGGGGCGAGTCGTCGAACTCCATGCGCCGCCCGGCGCCGTAGCGGTTCAGCCGATGGTGGACGTGGAAGCTCTGCTCGAAGTGGTGCTTGAGCGGGAAGTAGATGAACGGTCGCTCGTTCGCTGTCAGCTCCATCGCCGTCGTGAGGCCCCCCTGGACCACCGCGAGGTCGCACGCCGCGAGATGCTCGTAGAGGTCCTGCACGTACGCGCGGACCTCGAGCCCGTCATGTGTGGGCAGCGAATCAGGGTCGATGCGGGGTCCGGCGACCGCGATCATGCGCAGCTCGGGGACCATGCGCTTGGCCTCCGGGAAGCTCGCGAGGACGCGCTGCAGGAGGTGCGCGCCGACGCCCGAGCCGCCGACGGTCACGATGCACACGCGCTCGTCGGGGCGATAGCCGAGCTTCGCGCGCAGCGCCTCGCGATCGGCTAGCTCGTGCGGGTCGAAACCGGTCACGTATCCGGCGAAGCTGTAGTGCTCCTCGGTCCAGTCGCGGATCGGCGGCAGCTCCGGACCGAAGCGCTCGGGAACGATGTCGTCGGGGTCGCCGACGAACACGGCGCGATCTCGCACGCGCGGGTAGCGCGCGATCTGCTCGATCATCTCGGCGTTGTAGTCAGCGGTCAGGTGCGCCTCGCGCGCGCCGCCGTCGCTCATCGGCAGCCAGCCGACGAAGTCGGTCAGCCACACGTACGCGGCGCGCTTGAGCTCCGGGTTCTCGTGCAGGAAGTAATCGAGCTCCCACGCCTCGTCGCCGATCCACACGTCGTACTGCTCGGCTGCGACGAGATCGTGGAAGACCATGAAGTTCGCGACCAGGATCTCGTCCATTCGCCGCCAGGCCTGGAAGCAGTGCAGATCGTGCTCTGCCGACTCCGACTCGATGTGGCCGGACTCGTTCGCGAGCTCCGCGCTCGCCGGATGGATTCGCTCGCCGCGTGCCTCGAGGACCTTCGTCACGGGATGTTGCGCGAGCCAGTCGATCTCGAGGTCCGGGTGGAGCTTTCGCAGCTCGTCGGCGATCGCGACGTCGCGCTGCGCGTGGCCGAGGCCGATCGGCGAGCAGACGTAGAGCGCGCGCCGTCCGCGCGCACACGCCCGCTGCCAAGCGGAGGTCGCAGCCGGGCGCACGCCGACGAACTCGCGCAACAACAGGTTGACCTTCACGGGGTCGCGCGCCTGTGGGGTGTGACCGGAGTGCTGCAGCGTGACGAGCTCGCCGCCGGTCGCCTCGGCGAGTGCGGCGCCCTGGGCGTGCGGGCGCACCAGATCCTCGTCGGCGTGGATCACGAGCGTCGGGCAGCGCACGCGCGCGCAGGTGTCCCTGAAGCTCTCGGTGCTGCAACGTAGGCCGATGCCGCGCGTCGTGTCGGCGAGTGTCTCGGGATCGGTCTCGAGCGCCCAGCCGATGCAGTCCTCGATCTGCTTGCTCGAGTGCGGCTCGTTGAAGCATTTGGCGAAGAAGAACTCCAGGAAGCCGACGTAGTCGCGCTGCCAGTAATGGCTGTTGTACTTGGCCCACTCCTCGTCGCGCTCGAGCGGCTCGTCGAAGGGCACGTCGCGCTCCGGATGACCGGGCGCGAGCCCCACCGCGGGCGCGATGTAGACGATGCGCTCGACCCGCTCCGGGTGCTCGGCGGCGAGGATCGTCGCCCACAGCGCGCCGCACGAGAGCGCCACGAGCGCCGCGCGCTCGGTGCCGCTCAGGTCCATCACCGCAAGCGCGTCGGCGGCGAACTCATCGGGCGTGTACGCGTCCGCGCCGACCGGCCGCTCCGAACGTCCGTTGCCGCGCCCGTCGAAGGTCAGGACGCGGTAGTGACGGGCGAGGTAGGCGATCTGGGCCTTCCAGAAGCGCGAATGGATGATCGACCACGTCGGCAGCAGGAAGACGGTCTGATCGCCGGACCCGTACACCTCGTAATACACGCGAACGCCCTCGCGCTCGGCATGGCCGGTCTCGTCCGGATAGCGGGCGCGCGTCTGCTCACGCAGCGGCGCCCCCGCTATCGCGGTCTCTCGCGCAGGCGCGATGCTCACGGACGCGCCTCGAAGACGAGGTTGAACGGTGTCTCGGCCACGCGCCGAAAACGACCGAGGCCAGCCGTCCTTATGACGTCGCCTATCCGCGCCTCTCCCGCCTGGGCGCCGAGCGCGAGACCCACCTCCTGCGAGAGCGACGCAGGTGTGCACAGGAGCGTTGAGAACCCGTAGTACGCGCGCCCGATCGGGTTGAGGTTGTCCTCCACGCGATCGCCCGCGTTCGGCTCGACGATCATCCAGATTCCATCGGCATTGAGCGTCGAGAGCACGTGGCGCGCGGCGCCGACGGGATCCCCCATGTCATGTAGGCAGTCGAACATCGTCACGAGGTCGTAGCCGCTGCCACTGTACGCCGCAGCCGGCGCGACCTGGAAGCTCACGCGGTCGGCGACCCCCGCTTCCTGCGCGCGCTCGCGCGCCGTCGCGATCGAGCGATCGTGGTAGTCGGAGCCGACGAACGTCGAGCGCGGGAAGGCCTGCGCCATCAGGATCGTCGAGGCGCCGTGGCCACAGCCGACGTCGGCGACGAGCGCGCCGTCTTCGAGCTTCTCGATCACGCCATCGAGCGCTGGCAGCCACTCGGCGACGAGATGCGCGTTGTAGCCCGGGCGGAAGAAGCGCTCGCAACCCTCGTGCACGTCGTGGACGTGCTCGTGCCAGCCGAGCCCCTCGCCGTCACGCGCTCTCTCGACGATCTTCGGCGAGTCGATGATCGACCCGACCGCGGTCTGGAAGAAGCCGGGCAGGTACGCGGGGCTCGATTCGTCAGTCAGCGCGACGCTCTGCTCGGGCGGCAGCGAGTAGAGCCCGCTGTCCGGGTCATACGAGACGAATCCGCCGGCCGCCTGCGCGTTCAGCCACTCGCGCACGTAGCGCTCCGCGGTGCCCGTGCGTGCGGCGAGCTCCGCCGGCGAGAGCCCGCTCGTCGCGGCGAGCGCGCGGTAGAGACCGAGCTTGTCGCCCATCACGACCAACGCCGCGTTCAACGTCGCGCCGACCTCATCGACCGCGCGGAACACGAACTTCATCAGCTTCTCTCCGTCGACTGCGACTGCTTCGCTTGTTGCGCCCATCAGAGACCTCCTGGTTGGTTGAATGGAGCCGACCGTACGCCGCCCGGACCACAGCTCGCCTCCGGGGGGCACCTAGTCTTTGCGCTCGCGAGACCAGGTGCCAGAATCGCCTCATGCTGGTGGGGCGTGAGCACGAGCGAGCGGAGGTGGAGCGCGCGCTCGCGCGCGCGCGCTCGGGTGAGAGCGCCACGCTCGCGCTGATCGGAGAGCCGGGCATCGGCAAGAGCGCGCTGCTCGACCACGCCGCCGCCAGGGCGGGCGGCATGCAGCTGCTACGGGCGCGAGCGGTCGAGTCTGAGGCGCAGATCCCGTTTGCGTCGCTGTTCGAGCTTCTCCGCCCGGCGCTCGGGATGCTCGACGGGGTCCCGGAGCGGCAGGCGGTGGCGCTCGAGGGCGCGCTTGCGCTGAGGCCAGCGCGATCGCAGGACCGCTTCGCGGTTGGCGCGGCGACTCTCAGCCTGCTAGCCGCGTACGCCGAGCAGGGCGCTGTGGCGATGCTGATCGACGACGCGCACCTGCTCGATCGCGCGAGCGCGGAGGCGCTGCTCTTCGCCGTTCGGCGCCTCGTGGCGGATCCGATCGCGGTCCT